>CAMCUY010000005.1 GCA_945879075.1 Akkermansia muciniphila
CGTTCCCGCTGCCATTGGATGACGATCAGCACGCTGAGGATCAGGCAGCCGATGGCGTTGAGAATGGGCAGAACGCGGGATTTCACGCTTCAGGGATTGGGAGTTTTGGATTCGAAGCTGACCTTTTCGACGCCGGCGTCGCGGACGGCGTTGAGCACGCCGAGGACTTGCTTGTGGCGTGCTTCGGCGTCGGCGGCGATGAGGACGCGGGTTTCGTCCGGTTTCGCCCCGGCTTTCAGGCGGGCGGTGATTTCAGTCAGGGTGACGATCTTGCCGTCCCAGGTGGTCACGCCGCTGGCGTCGATGGCGATTTGGAACGGCGGCGTCTTGGTGTCGGCGATGCCGGTGGAGGCTTCCGGCAGGTTGATCGGCACGCGGTGGAGCTGGGTCATGCTCAGGCTCACTAACATGAAGGCGGCGAGCAGGAAGAACATGATGTCGATGAGCGGGATGATTTCAATCCGCGCTTCATCGCCCTCGTCGTCGGAGGAGCGGCTATGGAGTTGGACGGGCATCAGCGCGGGGTGCGGTTGGCGGCGAAGGCTTCCAGGTCGTGGCCGTGTTCCTTGGCGGATTTCACCAGCAGCTCGGTGTGATTGATCCAGCGTTCCAAGGAGCCGCGCAGCACGGCGACGCGCTTGCGGAAAAAGTTATAAGGCAGCAGGCAGAGGATGGCGATGGCGATGCCGCAGGCGGTGGCGATGAGCGCCTCGCCGATGCCGCCGGAGACCTTGCTGGCGGCGAGTTGCTCGTCTCCGACGAAGGAGAACGAGCCCATGATGCCGACGACGGTACCGAACAATCCGAGCAGCGGCGCGAGCGTGATGAGCGTGCTGATGACCCACATGCGGGCTTCGGATTTCTCGATGAGATGGGTGGCGTGGAGTTGCATGGCGGCGAGCATCGAGGTGTGCGCGTGGGTCATGCCCTCGTTGAGGTTGGTCAGAAACGGTTCGCGGGAGTTTTTCCCGAGCTCCCACGCGGTGGCGAAATCGCCGGTGCCGATGGCGACTCGGGCTTGTTCCTGTTTGTCCGGCTGGAGCGTGGCTTGCAGGCGGAGCCACCAGACGGCGCGGTCGAGGACGACGCAGAGGGCGAGGAAAAAGGTGGCGAGGATGGGCCACATGACCCAGCCACCTTCAATGAATGTTTCGACGACGATATTGGCGAGCACGGTGATGTTAGCGGAGTTGGAAAACGATGGGGCGCTGGAGCTTCATGATCCCGCCGGCGGGGAATGTCCAGCGGCGGACGGTGCGGACGGCTTCGGAATCGAGCAGTGGCCAGCCGGACGAGGATTTCGGATAGGCGGAGATGACGCGGCCGGAGGCGTCGACGGTGAACTCGATGACGACGGTGCCGGTCTGGCCGGCGCGCTTGGCCTGCGCGGGGTAGCTGGGTTTCGCCATGCGGCCTTGGGCGAGGCGGGAGGAATCGGACACGCCGGGGCTTGCGGTGCCCGGGGCTCCACCGGGCTTGGTTGGCTTGGCGGTGGAAGCGGATTTCCCGGCTTGGGTCGGCCGGGGCTTGGCAATCACTTGGACCGGAGCGGGGGATGGTTTCGCCGCGACCGGGGAAATTTCCGGAATCTCGGGCAAGGGCTCGAACTCCGCGATTTGCGGCAATTCGGGTGGCGCGGGCAGGATTTCCGCCGGAGCTTCGGTGGCTGCGACCGCGACGGTTGTGGGGATTTCCTCGGCGGTTTCCGCTTCGTCGAGGGTGAAATCTTCCGCGACCGGGTGGAGTTCTTCTTCCGTTTTCACGGCGACGGGCGCGCCCGGGAAACTCGGAACCACCAGCGCCACGATGCCGAACGCCGCCACGCTCAGCCACCAGGCGAGCGTGCCGATATTGAGGGCGTGGAAGAGGGCGTTCATGGAAGCGGGCGGAAACTAGGGCGGGTCCGGCAAGAAAACAATCGCCGTGGCGGACCCCGTCAAGGGCCGGATCAGAACTCGAAGGAGGTGCCGATATAGCAGTTGCGACCGTTGGCGGGATCGATCCCGTCGTTGCGGACGCGGGCGAAATAGCTCTCGTCGAAGAGGTTGTTGATGCCGCCGATCAGGCGGACGTTGTCATGGATTTTGTATTCCGCGGTGAGGTCCCAGACCATGTAGGCGGGGACTTTGAAATTGGCGGTGTTGTTGTCGTTGGCGAAATGGTCGCCCAGGAAGGTGCCGCCGAAGGTGACTTTCAGTTTGTCCTGATAGTTGTAGTTCAGGCCGGTGCGGAGGATGTAATCCGGGGCGTATTGAGGCGTGTTGCCGTCTGCGTCGCCGCTGGTGAACTCTGCGTCCAGCAGGGTGGCGTTCACATACCAGTCCAGAGCTCCATAGCTGTCAGCTCCCGTGACTAATTCCAGCAGGTCGGTGCTGGCGGAAAGATCGATGCCTTTGTGAATGGAATCGCCGACGTTGGCGGTGGTGTTGCCGAGCGTGCCGATCTGGTCCTTGAAGGAGAGCAGGAAAGCGCTAGCGTCAAGTGTCAACCAGTCCTGTGGACGGGTGCGGTAACCGAGTTCGTATTCGAGCGCTTTTCCTTCCTCAAGATCGTCCGGAACATCGCTGAGAGCATCGGAAGGAACTGCTTCGGTGTATATCTTCGGGCGGTAGGACTGTGAGATGTTGCCATAAATGGAGGACCGCGCGTCGGTGGCGTATTCGGCTCCCAAGCCGCCGAGAAGGATGTGGTTTTCGTCATCGTCCTTCGCCCCGGTGCCGAGTCTTTCGACATCCTGCCAGACGTTTTCCACGCGGAGTCCCGGCGTGATGAAGAATTTACCGAAGCTGAATTTGTTTTCCGCAAAGACCGGGAGATAAAACACCTGGCGCTCCGATTTCTTCACCGTCGGGGAGTTGGAAATGGAGTCGGTGCGCGGGGAGTCCACATGATAGATCTGCACACCTGTCGTGAAGGTGTGCTGCGAATCCGAACCCCAGTTCACGCGATAGCGCGAGTCGATGCCAAGCGTGTCGAATTGCTGCTCTTCGGTCTTGAACGGCTTGTTTGGAGCGGGGGGCACGCCGAAGCCGCCGTCGTCCTGCCGGTAGCTGGAACGCCTGTAATCGACCCACCAGGCGCTGGTGGTGAAGAATGAATCGGGCGTTGGTTCGACTTCGTAGGTCAGCGAGACCGAATCGCGGTCGAGCGATAATTCATCGTTGAGGCGGGTGGCTTTGAGGCTGCCGGAGTTGAAATCGGCGATGGAGAGGCCGCCGGGTTCGCCGTGGTTTTCCTCGTAGGTGTCGGCGTTGAGTATGATTTTCCCGCCGTTATCGAGCGAGTAGAGGAGTTTGATCGCGGCGTTGTTGAGGTCGTAGTCGCTGTTGGCGGAGCGGAACCCGTCGCTCTCGCGGTGGTTGAAATAGAGGTAGTAGCCGAGTTTATCGACGGTGCCGTCCGCGGAGGAGAAGGTGGAGTAGAGATCGTCGCTGCCGATGATATGCTGGGTGCGGGCCGAAAACGGTTTGTCGGTGCGTGGGCGGTGGGTGATGTAATTGAGCGCGCCGCCGGGTTGCGGTCCGTGTTGGAGGGCGGCGCCGCCGTGCAGGAATTCGATCCGGTCCACGGTGTCGAGCGGCGGGGTGTAGTAGGCCTCCGGATAGCCGAATTGGTCGGCGTGAATCGGGATTCCGTCGCGCAGGACTTGGGTGAATTGGGCACGGTGCGGATTGAGCCCGCGGTAGCCGAGGCTCACCAGCGGCGAGGATTCTTCGGCGAGCAGCAGGCCGGGAGTCTGGGAAAGCGCTTGGCGGTAGTTGTTGCCAACAATCCGCGCCTGGGCATCCAGATCAATCACCGCGGTTTTTTTGCCAGCGAAGATCGCGGCCCCGACCACATCGGGAAGCCAGCCCTGCTGGTTCGTTTCATCGGCTTCCGACTCGGCGGTCACCACCATGGATTCGAGCGTGGTCACCGCGTCCTGAGCCGTGGTCAGGCTGGCGTCGGAGAGGGTTGCCATCAGGCAGACGGCGGTGGAGCGGGCAATGGAGTTCTGTTTCATTGAGATCGGTTTCTCTTGAGACTGAGTCTCAACAGCGCGAGGACACCATTTGGGGGTGGCTGCGTCAACCGGAAATTTGATTGGGTGATGGGGGTCGATCCGCGATGGACGTTTCGCCCGCGATAGGCAACAAGCGCGCCGCTTCATGTCCGCTCTCCTCTCTGCCAACGAAATTCGCCTGACCTACGGTTACCAAACGCTGCTGGATGGGGTCACGCTTGCCATCGCCGCCGGGGAGAAAGCGGGCATGGTCGGCCGCAACGGCTGCGGCAAGACCTCGCTCCTCAAAATCCTCACCGGCCAGCAAATGGCGGATTCCGGGGAAATCTCGCTGCGCCGCGCCCTCCGCGTCGGCTATTTGCCGCAGGAGTTCGAGTTGGATTCCGAGCTCACCGTGCAGGAAAACATCGCCTCGGGCGCGGCCGACATCGTCGAGGCCATCCGTCGCTATGAAAACGGCGAGGGCAGCGACGCCGAGCTCAACGACCTGCTCCACCTCATCGACCACGCCGACGGCTGGAACCTCGACTCCCGGATCAAGGCCGCCTCCACCGCGCTGGGCACGCCGCCGCTCGACGCGATGGTCGGCCCGCTTTCCGGCGGCGAGAAACGCCGGGTCGCGCTTTGCCGTGCGCTCGCCTGCCAGCCGGATCTGCTGCTGCTCGACGAGCCGACCAACCATCTCGACGCCGAGTCGATCCGCTGGCTGGAGGATTATCTGAAGACCTTCCCCGGCGCGGTGATTTTCGTGACGCACGACCGTTACTTCCTCGACGTCATCGCCACGCGGATCATCGAGATCGACCAGGGCCGGGCGTTTTCGCATCCGGGGAATTACACCGCGTTCCTGGAATCCAAGGCGATCCGCCAGCAGATTGCCAGCCAGACCGAGCGCCGCCGCCAGCGGTTCCTGCGCGAGGAGTTAGAGTGGGTTAGGTCCGGCGTCAAGGCGCGGGGCACCAAGCAGCGCACCCGGCTCGACAAGTATTACGAAATCGAAGGCCTCGAAGCGCCGCCCGAGGAGCGGGAAATGGACCTGCTCATCCCGCCGGCTCCGGACTTGGGAAACATCGTCGTCGAGCTGGAAGGCGCGGGCGTGAACGTCGGCTCCGAGAAATCGCCGCGCTGGTTGTTCCGCAATCTAACCTTGAGCCTGCGTCCCGGCCAGTGCACCGGCATCGTCGGGAAAAACGGCGTGGGCAAGACGACTTTGCTCAAGCTCTGCCTCGGCCAGCTCGATCCGACCGAAGGCACCGCCGTCACCGGCAAGCGGGTGAAGGTGAACTACATCGACCAGACGCGGATGGTGCTCGACGGCACCGGCTCGCTGCTCGACGAGATTTCCGACGGCAACGAGAAGCTGATGTTCGGCAACCAGCCGCTCGGCGCGCGGAACTATCTGCGGCGTTTCCTCTTCGATGACAAGCGCATCAACGAGCGCGTCGATCTTCTATCCGGCGGCGAGCGCGCGCGGTTGATGTTGGCCAAGGTTTTGAAAAACGGCGGCAACGTCATCGTGCTCGACGAACCGACCAACGACCTCGACCTGCCCTCGCTGCGGATGCTCGAGGAAGCGCTTGCGGTGTTCGACGGCTCGGTGATCGTCGTTTCCCACGACCGCTATTTCCTCGACCGGATCTGCGACCAGATCATCGCCTTCGAGGACGACGGCATCGCGGTGCAGACGGGAAATTACTCCTACTATCTGGAAAAACGCCAGGCTCGCGAGGCCGCCCAGCGGATCCAGGCGCAAGCCGTCGCCCGCGAGGCCGCCGCCCGGCACAAGGCATCCACCGCCGCGCCCGCCGCGAAAAAAGGCCGCAAGCTCACCTTCAACGAGAAGAACGAGCTCGAAGGCATGGAGACCGCCATCCTCGCCATCGAGCAGGAAACCGAGGCGCTGGAAGCCATGCTGCACGATCCGGATTTCCAGGTAAAACGCTTCGCCGAAATCCCCGAACTCGTCGCGAGACTGGACGCGGACAAAGCCAAGGTCGCCAAGCTCTACACCCGCTGGGAAGAACTCGAAGCAATCCGCGAAGCCGCAGGGGCTTGATCCGACCCGGCGACGACGTCTGCTTTGATTTGACAGGCTAATTGATCGCCAGTGCGGCCTGCATGGATTCCTTGGCGGGTCTTGGGTTTCTGCTGGGACCTACACTTGATTCCCGCTGCCGAAAATCTCCTCGGCGTAGTTCTCGCGGAGGAATTGGAGATCGGCGCGGTCTTTTTCGCGATGGGTCTTTTCCTTCATCCGGTAGAGCAGGCGCGGGGAGGCGAAGGGGATCGGGACGCCATCGACCACGCGGATGATCTGGTCTTTCGAGGCTTCCTCGTAACCGATGCCGCTGGCGGAGGCCATGAGGTCCACGCAGATTTCATCGCCGACACGGACGACGGTGTATTTCGCGATCTCACCGGGCTCGAGTTCGAGGACGGCTTTGTCGGGGAGGGATTCGAGAGCTTTATAGACCTTGGCCTCGTTTTCGGGGTCGGTGGCGACGACGAGATCGAGGTCCATGGTGGATCTTGCGTAGCCGGAGAGGATGATCGCGAAGCCGCCGATGACGATGTAGTCGGCCCCCAAACGATTCAGCTCACTGGCGAGCGCGGCCAGATCTTTCTGTCGCGGGGCGCGCGATGTTAGTCCTTCTTCGGTCGTATTGAATTCCTCATCCATGCGTCTGCCTCCTCGTGGGAATGGAAACGGAAGATCCCCCTGGGTGTCAGGCGGTGTCCGCTTTCCTTGAATTGCTCGTTAATGAATTCCTGAAGGCCATCGGCTGTCGCGAGCGGGTTGATCGGACGCCTGCGGCGACCGACGGTCTTGCCGGCGGGATCGTCCAGATTGATGACGCTGACCTGTTTCATTGAATCAAGATTAGTTCAGGCGGCGGAAATAGGAAGCTTTGAAAATTGTGCGCAATTTCGTGACTGCCAGCGCTCGATGGCGAGGCGGATGCCGGCGGCTTTGTGGAGGGTCTCCTCGTATTCCTTGTCTGGATCGGAATCGGCGACGATGCCGGATCCAACTTGATAGACGAGCTCGTTACTCGTGCGGACGAGGGTGCGGATGGCGATGCTGAGCGAGCTCTCGCCATTGTAGCCGAGCCAGCCGATGGCCCCGCAATAGACGCCGCGCGGGGCTCGTTCGAGCTCGCGGATGATTTCCATGGCGCGCTTCTTGGGCGCGCCGGTGATGCTGCCGCCGGGGAAACAGGCGGCGAGCGCGGTGAGGGCGTCGGTCTCGGGGCGGAGGGTGCCGGTGACCGTGGAGACGAGGTGGTGGACTTGGGCGAGGGTTTCGAGCTGGAGCATCTCGGTGACTTCGACGCTGCCAAATTCGCAGACCTGGCCGAGGTCGTTGCGGAGGAGGTCGGTGATCATGACGAGCTCGGCGATTTCCTTGGCGGAGGTCTGGAGTTCGTAAGCGGAGCGGCGGTCCTCGTCGGGATCGGCGAAGCGCGGGCGGGTGCCTTTGATCGGGCGGGTCTCGATGCCGCGGCCGGAGATTTTGAGAAACGTCTCGGGCGAGGAGCTGAGGATTTCGCGGCCGTCGAGATTGAGATAGGCGGCCATCGGGGCAGGGGAGGCGTCGCGCAGGGTTTCGTAGAGGCTGAAAAGGTCACCGGTGACGGTGACGGTGGCGGTAAAGGCTTGGGAGAGATTCGCCTGGTAGATGTGGCCGGCGGCGATCCATTCCTTGATGCGGGCGACGCCGGAGGTGAATGTTCCGCGGCTGGCGAGCGGGGTGAAGGGGGAAATTTCGGCGGAGCCGGAGCTGTCGCGGAGCCGGGTGGAGAGGTCGCCGATTTCCCACCAGGTGGCGTCGCGGTGGCTGTAAACGAGCATTTCCGGGTAGTCGCCAAAGACGAAGTCGCCCTCGTAATCGACCCACCCGCAAAGCCCGCCGACGGGCAAGCCGTGGTCGCCGGAGATTTCCGGACCATCTGCGAGAGCGGCGCGAAGGATTTCCAGATCGGCGGAAACGTGGATGTTTCCCCGCAGCACTTGTCGCGGATTGGCCGCGATCACCGAGACCGGTCGCGAGCTGCCTGTGGGAAAATTTCCGGCGGTGTCGAAAAACACCAGCCCATCCAGATGCCGCAGCTGGCCCGCCACCTCGACGGGAGACAGTCCATCGAGCCGGACCGGACTCGCCACGGGTCGCATCAGGGAATCCGCCATTGCGGCACGAAACAATGCCGGGCGTCGGGCCGTGGCAAGCCAGAAGCACGAAAAACCCCACCAAATCGACTCTAGGATTGCCAAAGTCCGATCCTCGACTAGGAATCTGCCCCCGCGCGAAACCGTCGCCCGCCAACCAGAAGCCATTATCCGTTATGAAGGACCTCAGCAAATACCGCAACATCGGCATTTTCGCCCACGTTGATGCGGGCAAAACGACCACCACCGAACGCATTCTCAAGCTCACCGGCAAGATTCACAAAATCGGCGAAGTGCACGATGGCGCATCCACCATGGATTTCATGGATCAGGAAGCCGAACGCGGAATCACCATCCAATCCGCCGCCACCACTTGCTTCTGGGCCGACCACCAATTTAACATCATCGACACCCCCGGCCACGTGGACTTCACCATCGAAGTTTACCGCTCGCTCAAGGTACTCGACGGCGGCGTCGGCGTGTTTTGCGGTTCCGGCGGCGTCGAACCTCAGTCGGAAACGAACTGGCGCTACGCCAATGATTCCGGCGTTTCCCGTGTCATTTACGTCAACAAGCTCGACCGCATCGGCGCAGATTTCTACCGCGTCGTCGCCCAGGTTAAAAAAATCCTCGGCGCGCAACCGCTCGTCATGGTTCTGCCAATCGGCACCGAATCCGAGTTCTCCGGCGTCGTCGATCTTCTCACCATGAAGGCCCATATCTGGGACGAATCCGGCCAACCCGAAAATTTCACAATCGAGGAAATCCCCGCCGACATGGTGGACAAGGCGAAGGAATACCGCGCCCAACTCATCGAGACCGCCGTCGAACAGGACGACGCGATTATGGAAGCCTACCTCGAAGGCACCGAGCCAACGATCGAGCAAGTCAAGAAGTGCATCCGCAAGGGCACCATCGACCTCGCATTCTTCCCGACCTACTGCGGTTCCTCCTTCAAAAACAAGGGCCTCCAGCTCGTGCTTGACGCCGTCGTCGATTACCTCCCTTCCCCGACCGACGTGAAGCCGCTTCCCGAAGTGGACGAAGAAGGCAATCCAACCGGCAAGTTCGCCGTCATCGATCCGACTGCTCCTTTCCGCGGTCTGGCGTTCAAAATCATGGACGACAAGTTCGGTGCGCTCACCTTCACCCGCATTTATTCGGGCACCATCAAGAAGGGCGACACCGTCCTCAACTCCTTCACCGGCAAGACCGAGCGCATCAGCCGCATGGTCGAGATGCACGCCGACGACCGCAAGGAAATCGACTCCGCCCAAGCCGGTGACATCATCGCTATCGTCGGACTCAAGAACGTCCAGACCGGTCACACCCTCTGCGACGAGAAAAACCCGGCCACTCTCGAGCCGATGGTTTTCCCGGATCCCGTCATCTCCATCGCCGTCGCGCCGAAGGACAAGGCCAACGCTGAAAAGCTCGCCAACGCCATCGGCAAGATGATCCAGGAAGATCCATCGTTCCGCGTCGAAACCGACGACGAAACCAACGAAATGATCCTCAAAGGGATGGGCGAGCTCCACCTCGATATCAAAATCGACATCCTCAAGCGCACCCACAAGGTCGAGGTCACCGTCGGCGCCCCGCAGGTCGCCTATCGCGAAACCATCACCAAGATGGTCAACGACAGTTACACTCACAAGAAGCAGTCCGGTGGTTCCGGTCAGTTCGCGAAAATCGATTACACCATCGAGCCAGGTGAAGTCGGCTCTGGGTTCATCTTCGAGTCCAAAGTCACCGGCGGCAGCATCCCGAAAGAGTTCATCCCCGCCGTTGAAAAAGGCTTCAAGACCTGCGTCAATAAAGGACCACTTGCGGGTTACCCCTGCTTGGACTTCAAAGTCGTGCTCAACGAAGGTGGTTTCCACGCAGTGGACTCCAGCAACATTGCCTTCGAAATCGCTGCCAAAGCCGCGTATCGCCAGACCATGGTCAAATGCGCCCCGCAGATCCTCGAACCCATGATGAAACTCGACGTCTTCGCCCCCGAAGAAAAAGTCGGTGACGTCATCGGCGACCTCAACCGCCGCCGTGGCATCATCCAAGGCCAAGAACCGACACCAGGCGGCATCCGCGTCAAAGCAGAAGCCCCGCTCAGTGCCATGTTCGGCTACATCGGCGACCTCCGCACCATGACCTCCGGCCGTGGCCAGTTCTCCATGGAGTTCAGCCACTACGCCCCCTGCCCGAAAAACGTCTCCGACGACGTCATCGCCAAGTCCAAGGCCAAGGAAGAAGCCCTCCGCGCCGCGAAGTAACGGCGATCACCGGTCGCCGCGACCCGTTTCATCAAACCCGCCGTCCCACCAGGGTCGGCGGGTCTTTTATTTCGCTAGAAAAGCACCGGAACCGTTTTAGCCAAAGCGGGGAGTCAACGCTTATCCGCATTCTTGCCGGATCGATCAACGGCCATTCGTAGTTCGATCGCGTGCCGGATCTCGTGAGACATCACCGCCAGCCAGGCCAGTAGCGCCAAAACCAGCGACCCGGCCACGATCCAGCCGGCGGTCACCGAGGCGCCTTCAGACCACGTCACCGCTAACGAAATCACGCCGATCCATAACGGGTAAGACGCGAGAAGAACGATCAACACTTTCGTTGGCTGGATAGCGGTCATCAAGGATTATTGAATATCAATTCGCGTTCGCTTTGGCGAACACTGAAATCGCGCGTCATCGCGTAGTGTTCGGATGAGTCATGGCAACGGTCATCCAAGGCGCTTCGCCCGTGGCGCGGAGATCCGCCATTTTCCCTTGTTGTGGCTTGACCCGGACTTTTCATCCCGCCAGTGTGCCGCCCCGCCGCAGCCCCGATGGCCGCGGCGCGCTCTAATAGAACCAACCTAACGATCAGCCATGGCCGCGAAGATCTACACCACCAAGGACGCCCCGATTGCTCCTCTCAAGAAGAAAACACTCGCCGTGATCGGCTTCGGCTCGCAAGGCCACGCCCACGCGCTCAACCTCAAGGACAGCGGCCTCAAGGTCATCATCGGCCTCTATCCGAAGTCGAAGTCCCGCGAAGTCGCCAAGAAGCTTGGCTTCGAGGTCATGGACACCGCCGAGGCCGTCAAGGCTGCCGACGTGATCTTCGTCGCCACCCCGGACACCGTGATTCCTTCCGTCTATAGCAAGGACATCGCGCCGCACCTCAAGAAGGGCAAGACCCTGCTTTTCTCGCACGGTTTCGCCGTTCACTTCAAGACCATCACCTGCCCCAAGGACGTTGACGTGATCCTCGTCGCGCCGAAAGGCCCGGGCCACACCGTCCGCTCGCAGTTCGTCGCCGGCAAAGGCGTTCCCGGCCTCATCGCCATCCATCAGGACGTGTCCGGCAAGGCCAAGCAAACCGCGCTCGCTTGGGCCGGTGGTGTCGGCTGCGCCCGTGCCGGCGTGTTCGAAACCAACTTCCGCGAGGAAACCGTCACCGACCTCTTCGGCGAACAAGTCGTCCTTTGCGGCGGCACCACGGCACTGGTGAAAGCCGGTTTCGAAGTGCTCGTCGAGGCTGGCTATCAGCCCGAGATGGCCTACTTCGAGTGCCTCCACGAACTCAAGCTCATCGTCGACCTCATGAACGAGCAAGGCATCGCCGGCATGCGTTTCTCGATCTCCGAGACCGCGGAATACGGCGACGTCACCGTCGGTCCGAAGATCATCGACGGCTCCGTCAAGAAGCGGATGGTCGCCCAGCTCAAGAACATCGAGAACGGCAAGTTCGCCAAGGAGTGGACCGCCGAATACGCGGCCGGCAATAAGAACTTCAACGCGATCCGCAAGTCCGAGGCGCAGCACCCGATCGAGAAAGTCGGCGAAAAGCTCCGCTCCACGATGAGCTGGATCAAGTCTTCCAAGATCAAGAAGGGCGCCAGCCAGGCGAGCTTCACTTCGTCCTCGAAGTAATCCGCGACCCCGATTTGAAAACGCCCGTCGCCCGCAAGGGAGGCGGGCGTTTTTTATGTCGCTTGAATCACGGCAACTCCGCGAGTGCGGCTTGCGCGCTGATGGCGGAGTTCCAGCCCGCGTCCCCACCCCGCGCAGGTATGGGGTTGCAATCGCGGGAAATCTGTCCTAACTCCACCTCTTCAACGCCTCCATTCTCATGATCCCGCTCCGAATCATCGCCCGGTTTGTCACTGTCGCCGCCACGCTTTGGCTGGCGAGTTGCGCCAACCAGAAGCCGGCCATCACTTACGCCAAAGACGGCAAGCCGGTGAATCCCTATCCGGCCGGCACCTATGATCATTTCAAGGCCGAGCCCACCTATCCGAAAACCTACTCGGTCTGGAAAAACGAGGAACTGCTCTCGCGCACGGATGCCGAGAACTCGTCGATCGTCATCAGCCTCGCCAAGCAGCGCGGCTTCCTCATGAACGGCGAGGAGGTGGTCTTGGACTACCCGATTTGCTCCGGCATCCCGAGTCGGCCGACTCCTCCAGGGACTTTCTACATCCTCGAAAAAGTCGTGGATAAAAGATCCAACAAGTATGGCAAAATCTACGACGTCGCCGGCGAAATCGTGAACGGCGACGCCGATTCCACGCTCGACGCGATTCCCGAAGGCGGGAAATTCGAAGGCGCCTCGATGCGTTACTGGATGCGGCTGACCAATGACGGCGTCGGCCACCACATCGGGCCGGTCAAGCGCCGCCCTGCCTCCCACGCCTGCATCCGCGGGCCGAGCGCCACGATGCCGGTCGTCTATTCGAAGGTCAAACCGGGCACCCGCGTCATCGTCGAGTGACCGCGGATCGATCGCGTTTCCTCTCACCAAAAAGGCCCGGACGCTTTCGCATCCGGGCCTTTTGCTAGAAAACTCATTACTCCTCTTCTTCCATGAACTTGTCGTGGCCCGCCTTTTTCATCTCCTTGATCGCGGCGACGATCTTCTCGACCTCGTCCATTTTCCCGTTCAGGAAGGCTTCCTCCACCTCGCAAAAAGTCACGAACAGCTTGCCAAGCATCTTTCGGTATTCGAGCAGCGCCTTCACTTTCGCCGGGCCCTCCGGCATCGCCTTGAGCATTTCCGGGGTTTCCAACGCGCTCTTCAGCGCCGCCTGCTGGGCCTCGCGGGCTTGAGCGGCGCCCTTCACCGGATCGGTCTCGCGACGGAAGCCTTTGTAGGCGTCGTTCATGGATTCCATTTGCTTGGCTAGCGGCGACTCTTCTTTCTCCGCGGCACCCGCAGGCATCAGCATCAGACCCGCCGCGCAGCTCCATAGAAACAGTTGTTTTTTCATGTGCTGCGGATACGAGCGAAATTCAGCCGCCTTTCCAACCGTAAATTTTTCGTTTATTTTCCCCGCTTCTCCGGCATGGTGGCGCGCTTGAAATCGAAATCCAAATGGCAGCGGCGGATCATCCGCACTGCTGGTGCGGCCGTGCCGGTCCTGCTCGGCTGGTTCGCGCTGCCATTCGCCGTTCCGCTGCCCGAAGGCCTGCTCGAAAATCCCGCCGCCTCGCCGCAGCTGCTCGACCGCCATGGCGCGCCGATCTTGCACCTCACGCTGTCGGATTCATCGCGCGCCACGCCGGTCGCGCTGGAGGAAATTCCCGCCGATCTCGTCGCCTGCACGATCGCCGCGGAGGACAAGCGGTTTTACCGGCACGGCGGGATCGACGCGCTCGCCACGCTGCGGGCGGGCCGTGATTTCCTCGCCCAGCGGCGGGTGGTTTCCGGCGCGTCCACCATCACCCAGCAGCTGGTGAAAATCTCTGCGCCGCCCACGAAACGCAGTCCGTTCACTAAACTCTACGAAGCTCTCGCCGCCCGCCGTCTGGAAATGACTTGGTCGAAAGACCAGATTCTCAGCGCCTACCTGAACCGCCTCGACTACGGAAATCTCCGCACCGGCGCCGCCGTAGCCGCGCGGTTTTATTTCCAAAAACCCCTCGCCGACCTCTCGCTCGCCGAGTGCGCCCTGCTTGCAGGGCTCCCGCAAGCCCCGTCGCGGCTCAATCCCGTCCGCCATCCGCAGCGCGCGCTGGTCCGGCGCAACACCGTCCTCTCGCGCCTTGCCGCCGCGGGAAATCAAGGCGCTAGCCGCATCGCCGCCGCCCTCGCCGAGCCGCTCACCCTCCGCCCGCTCGCCGAATCCCAGCCCGCCCCGTGGCTCGCCGCCCAATCCAAAATTTCAAATCCTAAATCTCCAATCCGCACCACCCTCGACCTTCCGCTCCAGCGCGACCTCGAAGCCATCGTCCGCGAGGAAACCGCCAAACTCCGCGAGGCGAACCTCCGCCACGCCGCCGTCGTCGTCATCCACAACCCGACCGGGGAAATCCTCGCCCTCGTTTCCTCCGCCGACTGGACCGACCCGCGCGGCGGCCAGCTCAACGGCGCGCTCGCCCCGCGTTCGCCCGGGTCCACGCTCAAGCCCTTCACCTACCTGCTCGCCATCGAGCGCGATCACCGCATTCCCGCCTCGATCCTCGCCGACATTCCCAGCCCGTTCCGCACCCCGCATGGCCTCGACCTGCCGGAAAACTACGACCGCAACTACCGCGGCCCGGTCACCCTCCGCACCGCGCTCGCCTGCTCGCTCAACGTCCCCGCCCTCCGCGAGCTCAATTCCATTGGCGGCCCGCAGCCGCTCCAGCAGCTTCTCGAAAACCTCGGAATCGCCACCCTCGGCGGCGATTCCTCCATCCACGGCCTCGGCCTCACGCTCGGCAACGCCCCCGTCCGCCTGCTCGAACTCACCAACGCCTACGCCACCCTCGCCCGCCAAGGCCGCCACTTCCCGCCCGTCCTCTTCGCTTCAACGTCCAATGTTGGAAGTTCGATGTTCGACGTTCGCAGCGCCTATCTCATCACCGACATCCTCGCCGACACCGCCGCCCGCGCCCCGTCGTTTCCGCCCGGCGGCCCGCTGGATCTTCCCTTCCAGTGCGCCGTGAAAACCGGCACATCTTCCGATTTCCACGACAACTGGTGCATCGGCTTCACCCCCGAATTCACCGTCGGCGTGTGGGCGGGAAATTTCGAGCAGCAGCCGATGAAGGGTCTTTCCGGGATCGCCGGAGCCGGCCCTATTTTCAACCGCGCCATGCTCCGCCTCCACCGCGATGTCCAGCCCACTTGGTTTACCCGCCCCGTCGGATTGGTGGAAATCACCATCGACCCGCGAACCGGCAAACGCGTCCCCGCCGATGCTGAGAACGCCCGCCGCGATCTTGTCCCGGCCGACCAGGTTCCACCCGCCGCCACTCCCGCCGACTACGACGCCAACGGCCGCGCCCTGCTCGATTCCAGCTACGCCGAGTGGTTCGCCAGCCACCATAATTTCCGCCGCAACGAGCTCGTGTTAGGCGCCGCCCTAACCCAGGAAAAACTCCGCATCATCAGTCCGGCCGACAACGCCACCTTCCTCCTCGACCCGGAAATCCCCTCCGGCTCCGCCAAGCTCCGCCCCGTCACCAACCTCCCCGGCACCGCCCGCTGGGAATCCGCCACCCTCCGCATCGAGCCCGCCAGACCCGAGCCGATCATCCATCTCACCCCCGGCACCCACACACTCACCGCGACCGATCCCGCCACCGGCGTCGTCCACAACCTCACGCTGCGGGTGAAGTCGCTTTGATAAAAAGGCCTTATCCGCCAAATGTGTGGGTGGTGACATCCAACGCGGAAAACTGTTGTTGTACGATCAGTCGCCTCTGGCAGGCTCCAGTTGCAAAGACAAAAATCTTACCCCCAACTTGCGCGCGTTTCCGGCGGGAAATGGTTCTTGACGCATGGCCCGTGGGTTTCTGTTCTCTTGCCTTTCGTTTGCCGATCCAATCCTGCCGCCATTTTACCCGATGTCTCAAACCCCGCCCGAAGAAACCGATTTCATCCACAGTGAGGAATTTCTCCACGGTTTGATGAAGCACCAGCTCAAACTCTCCATCTCGTGTGCCGCGGCGTTTCTGCTGCTGTTGTTCGGAATGCCGCTGCTCAACTACTTCGCGCCGGAACTCATGGCGCGCCGTGTCGGCGGCTTCACCGTGAGCTGGCTGGTGCTGGGCGTGCTGTTCTTTCCCTACGTCTGGATCATCGCCCGCATCTTCATCACCCGCTCGATGGCCTTGGAAGACGCCGAGGTCCGCAACGCGGCCGAAGGCAACAAGCGTAAATCCTAACATTTTTTGACCCATGAATTTCTCACAAATTGATCCCTGGATTCTCGCCTTCGCCGGCATCACCGTCGTCGTCACGCTGTGGATGGGCTTCCGTTCCTCGAAGGGTTCCAAGTCCGCCTCGGACTTTTTCGTCGCTGGCCGCTCGGTGTCCGTCGGCTGGAACGCGTCCGCCATCTCGGGCGAGTATCTCAGCGCCGCGAGTTT
Organism: Akkermansia muciniphila; assembly: GCA_945879075.1. Taxonomy (GTDB): domain Bacteria; phylum Verrucomicrobiota; class Verrucomicrobiia; order Verrucomicrobiales; family Akkermansiaceae; genus Luteolibacter; species Luteolibacter muciniphilus_C. The sequence continues at coordinate 16,513 of CAMCUY010000005.1, forward strand.
CATGGGCATCGCCGGGATGGTGATGTCCTCGGGCTATGATGCGCTGTGGTATCCGGTCTGTTATGCTTGCGGCTATTTATTCCTGCTATTGTTCATCGCCGGGCCGCTGCGGAGATTCGGCGCTTATACGATTCCGGACTTCGCCGAAGGCCGCTTTGATTCGCCGTTGTTCCGCCGCATCGCCGTGTGCTTCGTGCTCTTCATCGGTTTCTTCTACACCATGCCGCAGATGAAAGGCGCTGGCACCGCGCTTTCCTACATCCTGCCGGGGCTGCCGTATTGGGTCGGCGTTGTCGTCGTCGGTGCGGTCATCACGCTGAATGTCGCGCTCGGCGGGATGAAGGGCATCACCCTGATCCAGGCGGTCCAGTATTGGATCAAAATGTTCGCCATTTCCACGCCCGTGTTCGTTCTTCTATCCGTCTATGGCGGCTACGGGAAAAATCTCTCGCTGAACCAATCCGCTGCCGAAGCCGCTTCGAAGCCCGCCATTGTCCAGCCGGCCGATCCTGCGGAAATGCAACGCAAGGCGCTGCCGGAAAAAGCTCCCAAGGACGACGCCTGGCTCGCGCCCTTCGGCCCGCTCACCACCAAGGCCGTGAAGTCCGCCGCCGCCGCGCTGCCGGTCGAGGAACGCGCGCCGTTCCTGGCGAAAAACGAGAAGCCCTTCTCGCTCATCTACACCTTCTCGCTCATCGTCGCGCTCGTCTGCGGCACCGCCGGCCTGCCGCACATCCTCGTCCGCTTCTATACCAATCCGGACGGTGTGGCCGCCAAGAAGACGACCATGTGGGTGATGATCCTCATCGGCGTGTTCTATGTTTTCCCGCCGGTCTTCGGCGTGCTGGGTAGAAACCTGATGCCTGAGCTCTACACCGGACTCGCCGGCGTCAAGGGCACCGACGCGGTGGTGCTCCGTCTTCCCACCTTGATCTCACAGAAATACGGCGTCGTCGGCTCGATCCTCAGCGGCATCACCTGCGCGGGCGCCTTCGCGGCCTTCATGAGCACCTTCTCCGGCCTGCTGGTTTCCATGACCGGCGCCCTTGCCCACGACGTTTACGGCCGGATGCTCCGACCTAACTCCACGCCCGGCCAGCGCATGCGGATGTTCAAATGGTGCGCCGTTCTCATCGGCAGCATTTCCGTGGTCCTCGGCTGCTTCGTCGAACCGTTGGAAATCAACTTCATGGTCGGCCAGGCATTCGCCATCGCCGCCGCCAGCTATTTCCCGCTGTTGTTCATGAGCGTCTGGTGGCGCGGCATGACCATGAAGGGCGCCGCCGCCGGGATGCTGACCGGCGGGCTTTGCGCACTCTTCGCGGCCACCGCGACGAACGTCAGCAACCTCTCGCTCGACAAGGGCGCGATGGGCAAGATTTTCTCCGGCTTCGCTCCGCTCAATGATTTCTGGGCCGCCCATCCGTTGCTCCGCATCCTCTGCGAGCAACCCGCGATCTGGACGGTGCCGCTGGCGATCTTCCTCATGGTCGTCGTCTCCAAGGCCACCCGCTCCAGCGTGCCCAAGGACGTGCGGATGAAAATGCTCGTGCTCCACGCCCCCGAGGCGCTCGGACTCAAGCAGGAATACATCCAGGAGCAGCAAGGCCCGGCGCATTGAAAATCCAGTTCATCAGAAACACCGCCGCAGGCCGGACTTCCGGGTCCAGCCGTCGTAATCGGCACCGGTCCTGCATGTCGGCGCGCCGTGCCGGTTGACACGGGCGGAACGGCGGCGTTTGCTTGCGCCGATGTCGCCCGATTCCCAGCAGGACTTTGCGCTCGCCTTCCTGAGCATCCTTTTTGAAGGCGCGCCGTTCATTTTGCTCGGCACACTGATCAGCGGATTCATCGACATCTACCTCCCGGCGGGGATCATGGACCGCTTCCTGCCGAGAAATAAATTTTTCGCGGTACTGACCGCCGGGCTGCTAGGCGCGGTGTTTCCCGTTTGCGAATGCGCGGTCGTGCCGGTGATCCGGCGGCTGGTGAAAAAAGGCCTGCCCGTCTCCTGTGCGCTCACCTACATGCTGGCCGCGCCCATCGTGAATCCCATCACCGCCCTGAGCACCTGGAAAGCCTTCCAAGGCCAGGGGGCGGCGATGATGACCAGCTCGCGGCTGCTGCTGGGTTTCCTGATCGCTGCGGCCGTGGGAATCATCGTTTCCAAGCTATCGCTCGCCTCGGTGTTGAAGCCCTCGCTGGTAGAGAGCTTGGAAAAAGACCAGGCAAAGGCCGACCACGACCACTCCTGCTGCGGCCACGATCACGGCGAACCGGCCGAAGACAACCGCTTGGTCGCCGCTTTCCGCTCGGCGATGAAGGACTTCGTGGACGTCGCCGTCTATTTCGCCATCGGCGTGTCGATCACCGCGCTGTTCAACACCGGCATCGCCCCCGGTGCGCAATGGCTCGACGGCCTCGCACAAAACCCGACCGCCGCGCCGGCCGCGCTGATGGCCCTCGCGTTCATCCTCAGCCTGTGCAGCACCTCCGACGCGTTCATCGCTGCGACTCTGGATAAATTCTCGTGGGGCGCGAAACTCGCCTTCCTCACCTTCGGGCCGATGATGGACGTGAAACTTCTCTTCCTCTATCAAACGGTGCTGCGCAAGCGCTTCATCGTCCTTCTCGCGATCGGCCTCTTTCTCGCCATCGGCGGGATCTCGATCTACTGGCAACAACTCGTTTTCACGGCGAAATGAATCCCCGGAACCGGCGCATCCTGTTTTCCCTCGCGGTGCTCGTCTGGAGCGCGGTGCTGTTATATTTCTACGCCAGCGGGCGGATCACCAAATACCTCGCGCCGGACTTCCGGATCATCTCTTTCGCGGGCGGACTGGGGCTTGCGGTGCTCGGGCTTTTCAACCTGCTCACCGCGGGGCAAAACGCCGGCGGCTGTTGCGACCACGGCGGCGAGGAACACACGCACGACCACGAAAGCGGCGACATGCACCCGCTCACCGCGGTGCTGCTGATGATCGTGCCGGTTGTTCTATCAGTCGCGTGGACCAAGGACGAGTACTCCGTGGCGGCGCTCTCGCGCAAGGGACTCTACGACGCGCCCTCGGCGGTTTCCTCGCCGTTTCTCGCCTCGTCGCTGCCCGCGCTGACCCGTGAGGAAATCGAAAGAAGCCACCGCAAGACGCCGGACGGATTTCTCGAGTTCAACCTGATGGAGTTGTTTTTCTCCAGCGGCGACCGCGAAATGCAAGGCCTGCTTGACGGCCTCAAGGTGGAAACCGAAGGCCGCTGGATGGACGAGAAGGTCCGCAATCCGCACGGCTCGCGCAAGCGCCTCTATCGGCTCTTCATCACCTGTTGCGCCGCCGACAGCCGGGCAATCCCGATCATCCTCGAGTTCGGCAAGACGCCGCCCGAGTTCCCGGAAAACGGCTGGGTGAAAGTCGCGGGCACCATGCGCTTTCCGTTGGAAGAAGGCGTCATCCAGCCGGTGCTGACCGTGGATCGCGTGCTCGCCGCGGAGCCTCCCTACGAGGAGAGTTTCATGCGGAAAAAGTGACCATGGGAAAATCCTCACATCCTCGACCGGAAGGTCACGTGTTAGTTCCGGCCGCCGTCATCGGTTCGCTCTCGATCCTGCTCGCCGTCGGACTGAGCGTTCTCCGCATTCTGGACCGCGTGGACCTGGCGATCGGGAAGTGGATGTCGCAGGGGAAACCGGCAGGTTTCCCCAAGGCCCTGCCCGAGTGGGCGGTGTGGCTGGCGGTGGTTTTGTTAACCTTCGGGCTGGCCTCCGCGATCCTCAGCGTGGCCGCCAGCTGGCGACGTGTCGTGTTGTGGATCACCACGGCGGCTCTGGTCGCGGCGTGGGCTCCGGTGCTGGCGCTGGCAGCGCACGCGCCTGACATCGCCGCGCCCTTCATCGCCGTGATCTGGTCCGGAGTCTGCGCCTTGGTTTACGCGGGAAACCACCAGATGGCCTGTGACGAACCAGTAGATTTATCTAAAGCAACTGATGAAGCGCGTTGATTTCCCGGAACCCGTCAAAGCACTCGTCGGCGAGCTCAAGCGGTTGCCGGGGATCGGCCCGCGCAGCGCCGAGCGCATCGCGGTGTGGCTTTTGCAAAGTCCGAAGGCCGATCCCGCGACGCTCGCCGGGGCTTTGTTAGCTGCGAAGGAGGCGGTCCGGCCCTGCCCGGTTTGCGGGTTCTTCGCGACCGAAGCCGGCTGCGATGTCTGCGACGACCCGGCGCGCGACGACAAGATTCTCTGCGTCGTCGAGCAGGCGACCGACGTCCTTCCGCTCGAGCGCTCCGGCGCGTTCCGCGGCCGCTACCACTGCCTCGGCGGCAAGCTCTCGCCGCTCGACCGCGTTTCGCCCGAGGACTTGCGCATTCCGCCGCTGGTCCGGCGGATCGAGGCCGCGCCCGAGGAAATCGAGGTCATCCTCGCGCTCGGCTCCGATGTGGAAGGCGAGGCGACTGCGAACTATCTGGCAGAGCTGCTGCGCGGCCGGAACTGCAGACTCACCCGCATCGCCCAAGGCCTGCCCGCGGGCGGCGGTCTCGAGCACGCGGACGAGCTCACCCTCATGCGCGCGCTGCAAGGCCGGCGCAGCGTTTAGGAATCCGCGTGAAATTCCATTTCGCGTTTCGGCGCGGCATCCGTAGCGAATTCCGACCTCGATCTCGTCGTCTTCGCCCCCCCGCCCAGCGCCCGCAAGTCTCCGAACTCAAGGACGCCCTCGATCAAAATGGCGCTTGATGCTTGTTAGTTGGGACACCACTGACGAGAACCCTAGGTAGTACTAGGGGCAGTCTCCAAGGCTTAGGAGCATTTCTGGCGGTTCAATGGAAAGAGAAGTTGAAATGACCTCCGATTGAGGCGAGGTTCCCCGATGCCATGGACGCGAAGATTCTACATTCCGGCATCGCAGCTGGCTCGCCTTCCGCGCTGCTCGGGCTCGGTTTGATAGGTGCCGGAGGATTCGGGCGATTTTGTCTGGATCAATACCGGGGGGTGGAAGATGTCCGGGCTGTGGCGGTGGTGGATGTGGCGGATGAGGCGGCGGCAGCCGCGGCGGAGGAGTTCGGTATTTCCCATGTGTCCACGCCGGAGGAGCTGATTCGGCGGAAGGAGGTGGACATCATTCACATCGCCACGCCACCGTCCACGCACATGCAGCTGGCGGTGGCCGCGCTGAATGCGGGCAAGCACGTGCTGACTGAGAAGCCGTTGGCGACGCGGCTGGAGGATGGCCGGGCGATGCTGGAGGCGGCCTCCGCAAACCAACGGGTCCTCGGGGTGAACCTGATCATGCGCTATAACCCGCTGTGCCAGTGCGCCCGCAAGATTCTCGAGCAGGGGTTGCTGGGACCGCCGATCCATGCGTTTCACGAAAACTATGCGAGCGATGACACGCTTCCGCCGGAGCATTGGTTCTGGGACCCGAAGAAGAGCGGGGGAATCTTCATCGAGCACGTGGTTCATTTTTTCGATTTGTTCGAAATGTTCTTCGGCGAGGGCGAGGTGGTGTCCGCTCAGGAAGGAGTCCGCCCCGGCGGCACGGGGGCTGCCGAAGTGATCGAGCAGGTCCAGTGCGCGGTCCGCTACGGGGACGGGGTACTCGCTAATTTCTATCATGGATTCCACCAGTGCGGGCAGCTGGACCGGCAGGAAATCCGGATCGTCTGCGAGCGCGGCGACATCCGCTTGTTCGGCTGGGTTCCTACGAGCCTGGTGGTCAACGCGATCGTCTCCACCGATGAACGCGAGATGCTGGAGGATCTGATCCCTAACGTCGAGACCACCACGGTTGAGATGCTGGGGAATGAACACACGATCACGAACCGGCATGGGACGCACGAGGTTGACGGGGTTTTCCGTCTCCGCGGTGACTTGGGAATGAAGAAGCAGGAAGTCTATGGATTCGTGCTTCGTGAATTACTGAAGGATCAGATCGCCTCGATCCGGGATCCCGCCCATATCAGGAGGGTTGATCAAGGAAATGGATACCGGTCATTGGCAATGGCCGTGGCTGCCGACCGGAAGGCTCGACAGTCCCGACTGGAGCCGGAGCGATGAAACGCCCCTCCGCCGCCGAGCCGCCTTGTAGCGGCGGTCTGCGACCGTCGATGCCAATGAGACGTCCCAGTCCCGACCTCCGGCCTTGTCATCCCAGGTCTTCTGATCTTGCCCGCTTCACACCCCACAGGCCTATCCATGATCGATCAGGAGAAACTCGAAAAATTTCTCAAACGCCTGGAACTTAAATACGCGAACTGCCAGCACGCCCGGGATCGCCCCGAACTCACCGAGATCGACCGCGAGGCCGTTGCCGAGTCTGTCCTCCAGCGCTTCAAGACCGCCTACGACGCCCTCGGCCTCCCCTTCCGCGTCGATCTCCACGTCTGGGACGAGGTCCCGGAACGGTTTTATGAAATCATCCGGGGCGAGTATCTCGCCCTATCATAATGCTCTCGGCCCGATGGGAACGACCCACCGACAAGTTGCCTCTCGTAGCCGAATGTCTGTTACTTAGGTCTTTTGACCCCGAGGCAGCCCGCGAATCACTATTGCCCTCCGAATTCCGAACGATGGCCGGCGGTGATCGTGCCGAACGACCGTCACCCGGATATGATCCGGGAATACCCTGAACAAAAAATGAATCGGAAAGTCCGTCAGGTTGACGCGTCTGAGGCCCACACCCAGCGAGTCGAAATGGTGTCTTGTGGGATGGCGCTTGGTGTAATTAAGGGCAGTGGAAAGTTCCGACCAGAACCGGTCTCCCAATTCGCGGGAAATCCCATCGTAATACTCCAGAAGCTCGCGGACCTCTGCAGGCACTTTGGGATTGTAGAAAATCTTTCTCACACCGACCGCCCCACTCGATTCAGAAACTCCTCGTGGGAAATGGCTGCAACCGCGCCGGAATCCATTTCTTCTTCGCGGCGCAGGACTTCCTCATCATCGGCTCTTGAGAGGGGCCCGGGAAGTTCATGGATCAGGAATGCGAGCAAGCCCTCCTTTTCTTCAAAAGAAAGTTCCGCAGCCTGCTTCTGAACGTCCGCGAGTTTGACCATCCCCGACTTTAGCAAGGTCAGCTGCCGTTGCAAGTGTCCGCTTGGAAATCGATGAGAGTCAGCAAATCCCTTCGCTGGATTCGCCGGATTCGCGTTGCCACAATCTCCTTGGTCCACCCCCCCCGGCGTCACCGTCTGGGCCTACGGCTCCCGCGTCAAAGGCACCGTCCGCCCGAATTCCGACCTCGATCTCGTCGTCTTCGCCCCCCGCCCAGCGCCCGCAAGTCTACGTACGCAAGGACGCTCACGACCACAATGGGACTTGCTTCTTGTTAGTCGGGAACCCACCGACGCGGACGAGCTCACGCTGATGCGCGCGTTGCAAGCCGGCGCAGCGTTTAGGAATCCGCGTGAAATCCCACCTCGCGTTTCGGCGAGGCATCCGCAGCGATGATCTGCCGGATGGCGTCAAAGACGAGTTTGAACTGCTGGTCGTGATCGGCGTATTTGGCTTCGAGCGACTGGAGCTTCTCGGCGAGCAGGGCATTGGAGTCCATCAGGCGGCGGAGTTGGACGAAGGTGCGCATGATGGCGATGTTCACCTCCACGGCGCGGGGGGCGCGGGGGGAGCGGAGGACGCTGGAAAGCATGGCGACGCCTTGCTCGGTGAAGGCGTAGTGGAGGTATTTCCGGTGCTACCCGCGCTTTAAGGTCACAGTTTGTGACCTCAAGATTTCCATCTCATCCTGCGTGAGTTGGAACATGAAATCCTCAGGGAAACGGTCGAGGTTTCGCTGGATGGCTTGGTTGAGAACTTTGTTGGGGACGCCGTAAAGCTCCGCGAGATCGGAATCCAGCAGGACTTTCTCATGGCGCAGGACATGGACGAGCGGCGCGATTTTTTCGGGAATGAAAAGGACCGTGCCTTTCCGGGGAGGGAATTTATTATTGTTAGGCGTGGTAATAGCTGGATGAAGCCAACTCGGTTTGCGCCGGGCGTGCAATGTCCCAGTTCGCATGCGGCATGACTGAAAAATCATGTCCTGCGAGACTAGCCGGGAAGTAAATTTTGACAGAACGCGCGATCCTGAATAACCCTGATTTCACCCATGCACCCGTTCCTCGCTCCCGATTTCCAAATCCGCTGGTCCACGCTCGTTCCCGAAGCCATCGAGCCGGACATCCGCCACGCGCTTGCTCTCGCGAAGCAAAACATCGAGGCGATCTGCGCGCAGGATCCCGCTGCGGCGACCTATGAATCCACTTTCCTTACCTTCGAAAACGCCGCCGAGCAGCTCAACGATGGCTGGGGACGCCTCAATCACCTCGACTCGGTGTGCGACTCGCCCGCCCAGCGCGAGGCGCTCGGCAAGATGCTGCCGGAGGTTACTGATTTCTACTCGTCGCTCGCCCTGAACGACCGCTTGTGGGCGATGATCAAGGCGGTGGGTGCGCGTCAGGAAATCGCCTCGCTTCCCGCAGTCCAGCAGCGCTTCGTCGAGGAGACCCTTGCGGACTTCCGCAACTCCGGAGCGGATCTGCCCGCCGGGCAAAAGGAACGCATCGCCGCCATCGAGGCCGAGCTTTCCAAGATCACCAAGGAGTATTCCGAGCACGTCCTCGACTCCACCAACGCGTGGGAACTCGTCATCACCGACGAGGCGAAGCTCGCCGGTCTGCCGGAATCCGCCATCGCCGGCGCGGCCTCTAACGCCCGCGCCAAGGGCCATAAAAACGCCTGGCGCTTCACGCTCCAGTTCCCATCGATGTTCCCGATCATGCAGCACCTGCACGACGACGCGATCCGCCGCCAGGTCTGGGAGGCGTCCTCGAAAGTCGGGGCCACCGGCCAATTCGACAACACCGCGCTCGTCTGGCAGATCCTCAGCCTCCGCCACGAAAAGGCCGGTATCCTCGGCCACCAACATTTCGCCGATCTAACACTCATCCGCCGCATGGCGAAAGACGGCGGCACCGCTCTCGGCTTTATCGAGAATCTCCACGCCCGCATTCATCCGTCGTTTCTGGCAGAGCACAAACAGCTCGCCCAATACAAGGCCGCGAAATCCGGCCAGCCCGTCGGCCCGCTCGAGCCGTGGGAAGTCGCCTACTGGGCGGAAAAGCAGCGCCAGGAGAACTACGACTTCGACGAGGAGGCGCTGCGCCCATATTTCCCGGTGGACGGCGTGATGGCCGGCATGTTTGAAATCGCCTCGCGGCTTTTCGGCATCACCATCCGCCAGCTCAAGACCGTCTTCTATCAATCCGGCGGCGGACCCGCCACGCTGCCGGAGGGCGTCGTGGAAGTCTGGCACCCGGAGTGCGCCTTCTACGAGATCCACGACTCGAAAACCGCCGCCCACCTCGGCTCGTTCTACGCCGACTGGCACCCGCGCGAGTCGAAGCGCGGCGGCGCGTGGATGAACTCGCTGCACACCGGCGCGCCCGGCGAGCCGCACCTCGGACTGATCATCGGCAACATGAGCCCGCCGGTGGACGGCAAGTCCGCGCTACTAACGCACAGCGAGGTAGAGACGATCTTCCACGAGTTCGGCCACCTGCTCCACGGCCTACTCAGCCAGGTCGCCGTCAAGTCCCTGGCCGGCACCAACGTGCCGTGGGACTTCGTCGAGCTGCCCTCGCAGATCATGGAAAATTTCTGTTGGGACCGCGAGTCGCTCGATCTCTTCGCGCGCCACTTCGAGACCGGCGGGCCGATCCCGGAGGCTCTTTTCATGAAAATGATCGCCGCGAAAAACTACCTCAGCGCCTCCGCCTTCATGCGCCAGCTTGCCCTCGCCAAGCTCGATCTCGAACTCCACACCCGCCTGGCGGATTTCCTCGGGAAAGACCTCGATGCAGTGGATCGCGAGGTCCTGGCCGACTACCTCGCGCCGCTCAAGACCCAGTCGCCCTCGATGATGCGGCGCTTCAGCCACCTCTTCAGCAGCCCCACCGGCTACGCTGCGGGCTACTATTCCTACAAGTGGGCGGAAGTGCTAGACGCCGACGCCTTCACCCGCTTCCAACAGGAGGGCGTTCTCAATCCCGAGACCGGCATGGCCTTCCGCGAGCACATCCTCAGCAAGGGAAATTCCGTCGCCCCGGACGAACTCTACCGCCGCTTCATGGGCCGCGATCCTGAGCTGGAGCCTCTGCTCGTTCGCGCGGGGCTTGCCGAACCGGTGCTGACTTAGAAATCCCGCAACGACCGCGCCCGGTCCAGCTTCATCTTTCCTCGCCTGGTGGCGACGGCAGGGTATCCAAAAAATGGCGCGGGGAGCACCTCTCGCAAGTCGCAACTCTCGATCTTGACTCCGGATTCCGCTTTCCGCGAAATAGCGGTTGTTTTCCGCGCGCAACTTTCGATTTGCGACAGGGTTTACCGGTCATGCTCCCACAAGCAGAAGAAACCTGGACGATTTTCGAAGCGGCGCACCTCCTCAACCGAGCGGGACTTGGCGGGAGTCCTTCTGAAATCAAGGCTTTCCACGCGCTCGGTCGGTCAAAGGCCGTGGATTCACTGGTCGCACCAGGCGAGCCTCTCGATGCGTTTCCTCCCCCGGCGTGGTGCGCCGACGAGCAGGCTCTCGCCGACACGCGCGCTCGCGTCGAACAGCGGAAGTCGCTGCGGCAGGCGATGCACACTCTCTCGCCCGAAGCCGCGGATATGGCCAAACGCGAGGCTCAGAATGAGGCCCAGAAAGAGGACCGCCAGCGCGCCCTCGAAGCACAGGGTTGGTGGTTCCGCCGGATGCTAAACACCCAGGCTCCGCTGCGCGAGAAGATGACATTGTTCTGGCACGACCACTTCGCCACCTCGATTCAAAAGGTGAAGCAGCCGGTCTTTATGATGCGCCAGAACGAGCTGTTCCGGCGGAGCGCTTTCGGCAGCTTCAAGGTCCTGACCCACGCGATTCTGATGGACCCGGCGATGATGCTATATCTCGACACCCAGAGTTCGAAGAAGAACAAGCCTAACGAAAACTTTGCCCGCGAGGTGATGGAGCTCTTCACCCTCGGCGAGGGCAACTACACCGAGCAGGACGTCCGCGAAGCCGCCCGCGCGTTCACCGGCTACTATCTGAATCAAGGCGAGGGGAAAGTCAGCCACGACAAGCGGCAATGGGACCCGGCGGATAAAACCCTTTTCGGTAAAACCGGCCCCTTCGCCGGCAAGGACGTCATCGACCTCATCTTCGGGAAAAAGCAGGCCGCCCGCTTCATGGCGAAAAAACTCTGGGAGTTCTTCGTTTACGAAAATCCGTCGGAGCCCGCGCTCGACGCTCTCGCCGAGAGTTACCAGAAAGCGGATTTCCTGACCGGTTCCTTGCTGCGGGAAATTTTTCTATCCAAGGAATTCTACTCCGAGGCCGCCATCCGTTCGCAGATCAAATCGCCGGCCCAATACCTCATCGAGCTTCTCAAACAGCTTGAAATCACCGAGCCGCCCGTCGGATTTCCGGTCATCGCGCAGCAGCAGTTAGGGCAGGTGTTGTTCATGCCGCCCAATGTCGCTGGCTGGGATTGGGGACAAGCATGGATTAACACCAACACCCTGCTCACCCGCTACAACCTCGCCGGATTTCTCACCAAGGGTGCCGGCGACACGGACAAATCCATGATGCCGGAACGGATGAAAACTCCCGGCATGGCGCCCGGCCCCAAGCGCATGGGCCGCGGCTGGGACGGCCCGGACTACGAGAAAATCGCCCCGCGCCTGCTGCGGGAGAATCCCACCGATCTCGTCGATTCACTCGTCTTCCGCTTCTTCCAATGCCCGCTTCCCGACAAAGCCCGCAAGTCGTTCATCGAATACGCGGTCACCAAAAAAGGCGCCGTTTTCACCGACAAGGAAACCGCTGAGCTCTGCCATCTGATGCTCAGCACGCCATACTATCAGCTATTCTAACAACATTAATCCCATGAAAACCCGCCGCGATTTCCTCCGCTCTACCGTCCTCGGCGTATCCGCCACCTGGACCGTCCCCATGTTCGTCGAGCGCACCTTCGGCCAGCTCCATGAAGGCGCCCGCGACCTTGCCGTCCAGCCGGTCACCGGCAAGGACGACACCATTCTAATCGTCCTCCAGCTCGCCGGCGGCAATGACGGGCTCAACACGCTCGTCCCCTTCGCCGATGACGCCTATCACAAGGCCCGCCCGCGCCTCGCCAAGAAGGAAAAGGAAATCATCAAGCTCAGCGACCACGTCGGCTTGAACGCCTCGATGCCTTTCCTCGGCTCGCTGTTCAAGGAAGGCGACCTCGGCATCGTCCAAGGCGTCGGCTATCCGAATCCGAACCGCTCGCACTTCGTCTCCACCTCGATCTGGGAAACCGCCGACACCACCAATCATTCCAACACCGGCTGGCTCGGCCGCTACTTCGACAACGCCTGCCCGGGTGCCGACCCCACCGTCGGCATCAGCTTCAACAAGACCCAGCCCGAGAGTTTCGGAGCCTTGAAAAACCCCGGCGTCTGCCTCAACTCGCCCGAGCTCTACCGCTGGATTCACAGCGGCGGCGACAAGGACCAGGCGGAACAATTCTTCGCCGACCTCAACAAGCCTAACATCGGAGTGGATCACGACGAGAACGAGCCCACCAGCGGCGGCTCCATCGCCATGGCCGCGGGCGGCAAGGTGGGCGGCATCACCGGCGAGGGAAATCTCGCCTTCCTCGAACGCGTCGCCCTCGACGCCCGCGTCAGCTCGAAGACCATCCTCGAACTCGCCGCCAAACACAAAACCACCGTCCGTTACGACGGCTCCCCGCTCGCCCGGAATCTCAATCTCGTCGCCCGCATGATCGCCGGTGGCATGCCCACCCGCGTTTACTACGTCAGCCACGGCGGCTTCGACACCCATAACCAGCAGGCCAACTCCCACGACCGCCTGCTAGGCCAGCTCGACAGCGGGCTCAAGTCCTTCTTCGCCGACCTCAAGCAGCAGGGCAATGACAAGCGCGTCGTGCTCATGACCTTCTCCGAGTTCGGCCGCCGCGTCTCGGAAAACGCCAGCGCCGGCACCGACCACGGCAAGGCCTCCTGTCTCTTCCTCGCCGGCCCCGGCATCAAGGGCGGCCTCCACGGCACCCACCCCAGCCTCACCGATCTATCGGAAGGCGACATCAAGCACACCGTGGACTTCCGCAGCGTTTACGGCACCTTGCTTGGCGACTGGCTCAAAGCCCCGAACCTGAAACCCATCCTCGGCGCGAACTATTCGAAGATGGGGCTCATCGGGTGAATGTGTTGCGGCTGTCTCAGTCGGATTCTGAGGCTCCGCTCCCGGCTGAAACAGCCGGGACACTTTCTTGGGCGATCGCGGAGGGGATCTTGACTCAATCCGCTTGGCCGGATTTTCGGCTAATGCACAGGGCCGCCCATTCCTCAGCCTTTCGCAGACTCTTTCATGGCTCAGGGATTTCCAGTGCGCGGCAGATCTTTCGGGCCAGCAGGTCCGGGACTTCGGCATGTCGGGCAACGGGTTCCCGGCGTCCGGTTTTTGGATTCCAGTAAATCGAATGGGAACCGCCCTCAAGTTTGAGTGGGCAACCATTGGCTTCGAGGTGGCGGATCAACTCCTTGCGCTTCATGCAAGGGCGAGGGGAACCAGTTTCTCACCACTGCCCAAGCTGGCGCGGGCGTCCTCGCGGCGGTCCTCCAGCAGCAGCAGGATGGACTCGCGGAGCGAGTCGAGCGCCTCCTCCTCGGTGAGTCCCTGGCCGTTGCCCTCGGGAAACTCCGGGGAGAATGCAACGAACCATTCCCCATCGCGCAACACGCGGGCAGTGAACCTGGCTGGTGTTTTCATGCGCTCAATCTGCATCCGGCGGCAGCTTGCTGCAAGCGTGGATTGCCATCGCCAACGGGACGAGGATGGCGAGTAGCTGGGCGGGGAGCCGGGTCATCGGGGCGGCGGGAATCTGGAAAAATGATTGGGAAATGGCAGCACCAAATACCCCAGGGCCGAGCGGCCAAGTTCTTCAGCGGATTTTTAGAAGCGCCGGCCATGCCAAATCATCAGTAGCCGATGATCAGCACCGTCGCCTTCTTCACATCGTCCACCACGGCCTCGAACTTCTGCTCGTGGGTCTTCGCATCGGTCATTCCCGCGCTGGCCTCGGGGACGGCTTCGAGAAAGCCGAGCAGATAGCTGCTCTTCACCGCGTAGTTCACGCTTTGCGCCAGGGTGTCACCGATCCAGCCACCAATGCTTGTTAGTCGGAACAGACCCCAACGAGGCCTCGGCTTGGGCTGGATGGGGAATGGTGTCCCGACTGTCTCAGTCGGATTCTGAGGCTCCTCGTTCAGCGGAGACAGCCGGGACACGCTTTCGGCCATGCGCCGGTCTCGTTTCCAGGTAGCGCCAGCACAGCCAAGCCAGCCCCCAGGAGGTCAGACCGAAGACTCCGAGGCGGAGGATTTGCCAATATCCGACGAAGAACGGCCCCCACAGCCACGGCAGCGCGAAGCCGAGAAACAACGGCACCGGCGTGTGAAACAGATAGAGCCCGAAGCTCAAGCGCCCGACGTGCTGCGCCGCCGGATGATCGAGAATTTTTCCAAGCCACCCGCCGAAGCCGGCCAAGGTGGATGAAATGAGCCCCGCGAAAACCACCGAGACGAGTGTTTGCTGGAAGTAGCAAAGGCCACCGATGGGCCTGCCCATCTCATTGAAAACGTAGAGCGTGATGTATCCTGTGAACGCGAGTGCCGCTGCTAGAGTCAGCCTCCCGTCGCCGACCTTCATCCCACGCTCGATGGCCAGCGCGAGCAAGGCGCCCACGCCGAAATAATCCAGCGCCGTGGGAGTGATCGCCTGGCTGTGATGGATTTCAGGAAACCACTTTTCCAGAATCATCCGTGAAATGGGGGCCAGCGCGACGCAAAGCCCGAACACCCCCGCAAGGAGTTTGCGCGGCGTGAGGAAAACCACCAGCGGCCACACCAGATAGAACTGCACTTGGAGCGCCAGCGTCCAGTAGTGCGCCGTCCCGGACGGCCAGCCCTCCATGAACGCCATATGGAAATTCGACCAATGCCCGAAGTAAGCCGGCCAATGCTGCCGGATGTCCGAAGCTCCCACGAGGATCGCGAAAAGCATCGCCGCGTAGCACGGCACCAGAATGCGCGCCATCCGCCGTTTCTGGAAATCCAGGTAAGCCTTGATGCGCCATTTCCCTCCGGCCTCCTCGCAAGCCGCCCGCTCGCGCAACAAGATCCGCGTGATCAGGAAGCCGGTCAGAGTCAGGAAAAAGAACAGCCCGATCTCAAACGGGAAATGCCCGCGCCATTCCGCCGGCGCCCAGTGAAGCCACATCACGCCAAGCACCGCGAAAGCCCGCCATCCGTCTAACTGGTAATTTCGAATCGCCGTCAAATCGACTGCCAGCTTTCACGGCGGCTGCCCATCGAGCAAGGCCAATGGGCAAGGTCCTGGGCCCCGAGGATCCGGGCGATCCGGGCCGGGTCTGAGCCCCACACGCGGACGAGCGTGCGGTTACCGATTCCGCGGCCGCGTTCGGTGGCCATGAGCACACGGGTGCCGGCTTTTTCGACGTCCCAGGCGTCCGTTTCGCCCGCGGCATTCCAGCCTTGGCGGAGCAGGATCCCGAGGAAATGGTCGCGGTCTTCGCCTTCCGGGGAGTGGATCGCGAACTCTTCGGCTTGCCCGGGCACTTGGGCTTTCCTCGGCGATTCCGGGCGAAGGAAAATCGTCCGGTTTCGCGCCCAGGCGCGGATCCGGGGTTGGAGGAATTTCACGGCTCGGAGCGCGAACCGGGATTGCAGGGAGTCGAAATTTTCCGCCAAGCCACGCAGCGGCGGCATCCGGTTGGTGATCGCCTGATAGCCGGCGTCGCCCATCGGGCCGTGATAGATGATAGAGTCGGACATCACGCGGACAGGTCCGCCGCCATAGATGAAGCCGTGCCATCTCGCGTCGCCACGCTTCGAGAAGCGGGCGGGGTGTTTGGCTAACAGCAAGCGCTCGGCGCGGCCGTAGCCGAGTTGCTGGCCGAGGAATTTCGAGATCGACGGCCGTCGCCAGTGCCAGACGAAGGCACCGGGGACGAAGCCGAGGCGGAAGCCGGCGTCCCGCAGCCGCCAGCAGAAATCCACGTCGTCGCCCGCTGTGTGGAACTGCGGATCAAAGCCGCCGACGGTGTCGAACGCGGCCCGCGTCACGGCCAGGTTGCATCCCGGCAGGTGCTCGGCCTCGTCGTCGTCGAGCATGACGTGGCTCGGTGCGCCGGGCGCGGCGCAGACAACCGCTTCCTCCCAGGTCTTCGGTTTCGGCGGTAAATTTGGTCCGCCCGCGGCGACGAATCGGCCCTCTTGAAATGTCCGCCGCAGTCTTGCGATCCATTCCCGGTCGGGCTCGCAATCGTCGTCGGTGAACGCCAGCACCTCGCCTTTCGCAACCGCCGCGCCGTTGTTGCGGGCGTTGCTCAAGCCGCAGGGATCCAGCCGCACAAGCCGGGTCCACGGGAAATTTTTCTCCACGAAATCGGCGCTGCCGTCGGTCGAACCGTCATCCACGACGATCGTCTCGAAGCCGCCGTCGTCCATGTCGCGGATCGCTCTGAGGCAGGTGCCGATACGGTCGCGGCCGTTTCGCGTGCAGACGATGACGCTGAAGAAATGAAAGTTAGATTTGAAATCTGAAATCTGAAATTTGAGATTCAAGAGCGCGGGTTTTGCATTGCCAGCGCGGTCGGTCAGGCCGAAGTCCCAGTCCAGCACCTCGGTGCCGACCCACCAGCGGTCGCTCCAGGCGTAAATGGTCATGCCGGCGGTCTCCAAATCGAGCGCGGCTTGGCTGGCCCAGCGGAGGATTTCCGCCTGCCGCTCCAAGCCATTGCGCCGCGAATCGACGCCGAATTCCGAGATCACCAGCGGCCGGTCGCCCGCGATGTGGTGCAGTCGCTTGAGGTAGCCGCGGAACTCCGGCTCGTTTTCCAGATAGATGTTGAAGGCGGTGAAATCGGCGTTTTCCGGTTCCAGATATTCGGTGCTGGGGTAGTTTGCGTAGGCGAATAACAGGCCGGGCGCGAGCTCCTTACCGAGGGCGATGAGATCTTCAAGCACGCGCCGCACTTTGAGCGGGCCCATCCAGCGGGCCAGGTCGGCGGGAATCTCGTTGCCGATGTAAACGCCCGCCAGCGCCGGGTGGTCGGCGGTTTCCTTCAAGCCGTTGACCAGCGAGACCGCCGCCGCTGAGTAAAGTCCGGGACGCTGGAAAAAATCCGCGCTCTGGCCCCATTCGAGCCCGCCGAAAACTTTCAAGCCGTGCTCCGCGGCGGCGTCCAGCAGGATCGCGGGTGGTATTTCATAAAGCCGGATCGCGTTGAACCCCGCCGCCGCCATTTGCGAGAAATCCGCCGCGAAGGACCTCGGCCAACCGCCGGGAAATGGCCCGTAAGTGACCGCGTTCATCCGCACGCGCTGGTTCCCGGCACGGAAAAATTTTCCGTCCGTCTGCCATCGTTGCGGGTCATCTCCGTCTGCCACGGCGTGATCCTAGAGGCGGCGCACGGGATTCCCAATCCCAAATCGATCGTTGAAAACTGGTTTCTCTTGGGTGAAACCGTTGATCGGCTGTGGCAACCAAGTTCGGATTTCACCGGTTCTATCACCTACGTCCAGAAACAATCCACGCGTTTGGCGCCACCTGTCGCCACGCCGGGATCAAGCCGACCGGAAAATCGTCCCATCCATCCCTCGCTCCTGGAGGTCAATCCCCACTCTTGAGCACCTTGATGAAGGCGTCCTGTGGGATGTTCACCTTGCCGAACATCTTCATCTTCTTTTTACCTTCCTTCTGCTTTTCTAATAGCTTGCGCTTGCGGGTGATGTCGCCGCCGTAGCACTTGGCGGTGACGTTCTTGCGCATCGCGGAAATCGATTCGCGAGCGACGATCTTGCCGCCGACGGCGGCTTGGATGGCGACGACGAAAAGGTGCGACGGGATGACTTCCTTGAGCTTGCTGGCTAACAAACGGCCGTAGGACTCGGCCTTGTCGCGGTGGACGATGGTGGAAAACGCCTCGACCGGATCACCGGCGATGAGCATGTCCATCTTGACCATTTTCGCGGCGCGGTAGCCGGAGTGTTCATAGTCCATCGAGCCGTAGCCGCGGGTCATGGACTTGAGCTTGTCGTTGAAATCGACGAGGATTTCAGCGAGCGGAAGCACGCAGGAGAGCATGACGCGGGTGTCGTCGATGGTTTCGGTGTTAGTAACGTCGCCGCGTTTTTCGAGGACGAGTTGCATCATGTCGCCGATGTATTCGCCGGGGACCATGATATAGACGTTCACGACGGGCTCGCGGATTTCCTGGATGCCTTGCGGGTCGGGGAAAAGCGTTGGGTTGTCGATGATGCGCTCGGTGCCATCGGTCATCGTGACGTTATAAATAACGGACGGGTAGGTGGAGATGACGTCCATGTCGAACTCGCGGCGGAGACGCTCCTGAATGATTTCCATGTGGAGCAAGCCGAGGAAGCCGCAGCGGAAACCGAAGCCGAGCGCGGTGGAGCTTTCCGACGAATAGGTGAAGGCGGGGTCGTTGATCTGGAGCTTGCCCATCGCCATCTTGAGCGCCTCGTAGTCCGAGGAGTCCACCGGATAGATGCCGGAGAACACCATAGGCTGGATTTCCTTGTAGCCGGGAAGCGGCTCGGCGCAGGGGTGGGTGTTGTCGGTCATCGTGTCGCCGACCTTCACCTCGCTGGCCGACTTCATGTTGGCGATGACGTAGCCGACGTCGCCTGCGGAGAGGACGTCGCGCGGGCTCATTTTCGGAGTGAAAACGCCGACTTCCTTGACCTCATAGGTTTTCCCCGTGGCCATGAGTTTCACGCGCTGGCCTTTCCTCACGGTGCCGGAGAAGACGCGGACGTAGGAGACGACGCCGCGGTAGGTGTCGTAGAGTGAGTCGAACACCGAGCAACGCAGCAGTTTGTCAGGATTTTCCTTCGGCGCGGGGACGCGGGCGATGATGGCTTCGAGAATGTCCTCGATCCCGATGCCGGCCTTGGCGGAGCAGGGGATACAATCTTCTGCGGGGATGCAGAGGATCTCCTCGAGCTGCTTCTTGCACTTCGGCACGTCGGCGGCGGGCAGGTCGATCTTGTTGAGGACCGGGATGATGAGCAGGTTCTGCTCGGTGGCGAGGTGGAGGTTGGCGACGGTCTGGGCTTCGACGCCTTGGGCGGCATCGACCATCAGGATCGCCCCTTCACAGGCAGCGAGGGCGCGGGAGACTTCATAGGAGAAATCGACGTGGCCGGGGGTGTCGAGCAGGTTGAGTTTGTAGGTTTTGCCGTCCTTCGCCGTGTATTCCATAGCGACCGGGTGGGACTTGATGGTAATGCCCTTTTCGCGCTCCAGATCCATGGAATCGAGCTGCTGGGCGCTGCTTTCGCGCATCGTCACGGTGCTGGTCATTTCCATCAGTCGGTCGGAAAGCGTGGTCTTTCCGTGGTCGATGTGGGCGATGATGGAGAAATTACGGGTCAGCTCGGTGGACATGGGCAAGGGAAAGTCGGCGGGGTCGGGGCGAGGGAAAGCAGGAAATCCGCGACAAGGCACGAAAAATAAAGGCTGTCACCCGAGCCGACAGCTGCGGCCTCTATCATTCAGCGCGCCGCAGATCGGGCAATCGACGGTTTTCGCGTGGCTGGTTTGCTCGAACGCGTGCAGGCAGAGCCGGCAAATGACACGGTTCGCGAGCGAGCGCTTTTCCGCCCGCGCGTGCAAGGTGCGCGAGACCACCGCGAGAAACGGCACCAGCGCGAAGGTGCCGACCAGCACGAAGAGCACGAAATCAGCGAGCGTCAGGTCCATCGGCGACGGGTTGGTTGGTGAAGCCGATGCCCACGGCGATCCAGCGGAAGGACGCTTTGAACTCCGGCTTGAAATGGATTTTATGCAGCCAAGCCTCCAGCTCCGGAGCCCCCGCCTCGCCACCTTTTTCGAGCGAAACGCACTCTGCCACGCCGCCATCGGGATTCAAACGCACGAGAAAGCGCCAGGACGCCGAGGACATCACGCCATCCACTGCGGCTTCAAACAGCGGGAGAACCGCAGGCAACGTCGCGGCGGAAATCCCGGAAAGCGGATAAAGCAGGGGCGCGAGCTTCAACTTGGCGGACTCCGGCGGGTGCGCGGAAGGCGGGGTGCGCTTCGGGAAAAACGACTGCCCCCTGGCCGCCAGCTCCACGCCCTGAACCCAATTTCCCGACGGCAAATCCGCCAGAGCGGGCACATAAGGCCGCTGCTGAAACCGGACGGCATCCAGCGCGGCGTTTTCCAAGGCGGCCATGCCTTCCCACTGCGACGGCTCGAAGCGCGAAGGAAACGGCCCGCCCTCCCGCGCCCGCAGGGTCAGCGCCCGTCCTTCGGCATCGTTGCGCAGATGAATCACCGACGCCTTACGCGGGGCGGATTTCTCCATGGCCGTCACCCGGATCCGAACCGACGTGATCGAAAATGCGAATGCTGCGCCCACGAAAACCAGGGCGAATAACTTCGGCAGCAGCGGCGTCTTGCTCGCGCTCCAGCGAAACACCCACTCCGGAGTGCCCGCCAACTTGTGCGGTTTGACCCTGCCGTCCGCCATCATTCAGCCGCTTCTTTCGAACTTGGAACCACGGCGGCAGGCGGGTTCTTCCCGACCAGCGCCAAGCGAAACCCCTTGTCCAGCACCAGCTCCGTGACCTCGCGCTCGACTCCGACCGGCGTGCCCGTGTCGGTCTGAAGCAGCACGATCGACTTCGTCGGCGCGCCGTCCGCCCGCAACTTGTCGAGCCGCCCGGCAAGCTCCTCCAGTGTCACCGCGTCCCGCCCGAAATGAATCCGCAGTCCCGGTTCGCCCGGACCCAGCGTGACCACGATCGAATCCTGGTAGCGCTCCATTTGAAACCGCGATGGCGTCAATTCCACCGCCACGCCCGATTGCAAAACCAGCGACGGCCCGAGCAGGAAAAACAACTGCACCAGCGCGAAAATATTGAGAATCGGCACCGCGTGCAGAAATCCCGGGCGCTCCGGCAGGGTCATTTCCAATTTCATTTGGCGGGTTCCCGTTTGGCCTTCAGCGGCTTTTTCCCGGCCGTCACCTCGCCGCGGAACGGAGCGAATTCCTCCTCCTCCCGCGCGTCCGCGATGAGGTTGACCATTTCAATCCCCGCCCGCTCCAAGCGGTGCACCAGCCGTTTCGCCCGGCCGAGGAAATAGAGGTAAAACAAATACAGCGGGATCGCCACCGTCAGCCCCATCACCGAGGTGATCAACGCGGTGAACACCCCCGCCGAGAGCTCCGCGGGGCCGGTGAAGCCGCCTTGCTCGCTGACATTTTGAAAGGTTTCGAGCATTCCCAACAAGGTCCCGAGCATCCCGACCAAGGGTGCGAGCAAAGACACACCGAGGATCGCCCTGATGTTTTTCTCAATCCGCGGCACTTCCAGCTGGCCCGCTTCTTGCACCACGTCCCGCAAATCCGCACGCGGTAAATAATACCGCAGCAGCGCTGCATGCGCCACCCGCGCCACCGGCCCCGGCGCCCGCGCCGCCTCGTGCAGCGCCTCCGCGAACGCCCGCCGCCGGATGTGGTGCGATAAGCCGACCAGCAAATCCCCGACGTTGATCCGCGCCCGGTGGAAGAAAAACAAACGCTCCACCACGCACACCGCGCCGATGAATGCCAGACCCAGCAGCACCCACACCAGCGGGCCGCCCTGCTCGATCAACCCGGAAGGTTCCATCAATCCTAAAATCATCTGGCCGAAACTATGCGCGGCTCCGACCCGCTGGCGAGCAACAAAAGTCGTTCAGGACTTCGGTCCGCTCTTCCATCGCGCCGCCCCATGAACCGACTGAAGTCTTGGACTGCTTTTTCCGCTTTCCACCATTTGCACTCCCACCCCATCATCCCGCCATGCTCCAAACCGCGTCCGCCCTTAAAAAACTCCTCCTCCAGAAATCCGTCCGCACCGGTAACTTCACCCTCGCCTCCGGTGCCCAAAGCGATCTCTACATCGACTGCCGCGTCACCGCGCTCGATCCCTTCGGAGCCCTTCTCATCGGCGACCTCGGTTGGCATGCAGTCCGTTCCAAGATCCATTCCGAGCACCTCAAGATCGACGCCATCGGCGGCATGACCCTCGGCGCCGACCCCATTTCCCTCGCCGTCGGCATGGCCTCCGCGATGAAAGCCCCCGCCGAAGCGCTTCAGGTTTTCACCGTCCGCAAGGAGCCCAAAGGCCATGGCGCGGGCAAACAAATCGAAGGCAATTTCCAATCCGGCCACACCGTCATCGTCGTCGATGACGTCATCACCACCGGTGGCTCCACGCTCAAAGCCATCGACGCCATCGAGCGCGAGGGCGGAAAAGTCGCCTTCGCCTTCGTCCTCGTGGACCGCGAGGAAGGCGGCCGCCAAGCCATCGAAGCGCGCGGCATCCACGTCATCTCGCTCTTCACGCGCAGCTCGCTGCTCGACGAGTGAGCCCGCTGACGGCAGCCTCCTTATCTGCGGATATAGGCTTTGTTGAAAGTGGCGGCGATCACCGGTCGCCGTGTCTGGACTGTCGGACGTCGCGGCGACCGGTGATCGCCGCGACGTGCGGCCTCACAGCGGCAGGTCGTAACTCCGCCCACCAACGCCTTCATACCAGCGGATGTAGGCTTGGTTGACCATCGCATAGCCGCCGGCGGTCGGGTAGTTGCCGGTGAAATACCAGTCGCCGCAGTCGC
Organism: Akkermansia muciniphila; assembly: GCA_945879075.1. Lineage (GTDB taxonomy): Bacteria > Verrucomicrobiota > Verrucomicrobiia > Verrucomicrobiales > Akkermansiaceae > Luteolibacter > Luteolibacter muciniphilus_C. Next base: position 39,263 of record CAMCUY010000005.1, read on the forward strand.
CTTTGATCGAGGCGTGGAGGTTGTCGATGTTTTGGAAAATCACCTGCACTTCGCCGTGCCACTCAATGCCCTCCGGATAGACCATCCGGCTGATTTCCGCGGAAACCTCCTCATCGGTGAACGCCTCGTAAACCGCCTGGACGCGGTTCCGGCGCTCGGCGGCGGGCCGCTTGAGCTCCGCCTGGCAGTCATCGTAAATGCGGTCGAGCAGCGATTGCCTGCCCGCCCGGCGGTGCAGCGCGACGGCGGCGGCGAAGGCGATGAACTTGCCGAGCTCCGACATGTCGATGCCGTAACAATCCGGATAACGGATCTGCGGCGCGGTGGAGCAGACGACGATCTTCGACGGCTTGGTGCGGGCGAGGATTTTGAGAATCGACTGCTTGAGCGTGGTGCCGCGGACGATCGAGTCGTCCAGTGCGACGAGGAGATCCCCCGGTTTCACGACGCCGTAGGTGATGTCGTAAACGTGGGAGACCATCTGGTCGCGGCCCTTTTCCTGCGAGATGAAGGTCCGCATCTTGATGTCCTTGTGCGCGATTTTCTCGCCCCTCGGCCAGTTGCGGAGGATCAGATCATCGACCAGCTCGGGCGTGAGGGTCCCATCACTCGAAGCCTTGAGGATTTCCGCGCGCACTTCCTGGCGGCGGTAGAGGCGGAGGCCGTCCATCAGCCCGTAATACGCCGTTTCTGCGGTGTTAGGAATGAAGGAGAAGACCGTCTTGTCAAACGCGCCGCCGATGGACTCGACGACCTGCGATACGAGCGCGGCACCCATCGCCTTCCGCTCGCGATAAATCTGCGGGTCGTTGCCTCGGGAGAAATAGATCTTCTCAAACGAGCACGGCGTGTAGCGCCGCGGCGGCGTGAAGGCCGAGTCGGATATCGAGCCGTCCGACTTGATGGTGATCATCGATCCGGGATCGACTGCTTTCACCTCGCTGGCGTCTGCTTCGAACACGGTCATCAGCGGCACCCGCTCGGAAGAGAAGGCGATGACCTCGTCGGTTACTAACATGTGACACGGGCGGATGCCGTGCGGATCGCGCATGACGAACATGTCGCCGTTGCCGATGACGCCGCAAATCGCGTAGCCGCCGTCCCACGCGGCGGCGGATTCCGCGACCAGCTTGGGCACGTCCAGTCCGGCGGAAATCATCGCCGGGATTTCCGCGCCGGGCACTCCGGAGTCGCGCAGGTGACGGTAAAGGTCGGTGTGCGCCTCGTCGAGATGGTAGCCGATTTCCTCTAACACCGTCTGCGTGTCGGTGCCGAAAACCGGGTGCTGACCGCGGTCGATGAGCACCTCATTGAGCGCGCCGGCGTTGGTCATGTTGAAATTCCCCATCACCATCAGGGTGCGCGTCGGCCAGTTGCTGCGGCGCAAATACGGATGGCAGCAGCCGGCGTCGAATTCCCCGGAAGTCCCGTAGCGCAGGTGGCCGATGAGGATTTCCCCGCCGAAATCGAAGTGCTTTTTCACACTTTCCGGGTCCTTGGCGTTCAGCAGGCCCTTGCGGGACATTTTGTAGAAATCCTTGGTTTCCTTGCGGAAAATCTCGGACAGCGCGTCCTTTTCCACGCCCCGGCGGCGATGGACATAGGACTGGCCGATGGGCATGTCGATTTTCACGCAGCCGATCCCGGTGCCGTCCTGGCCGCGGTTGCGCTGCTTTTCCATCAGGAGAAACAGCTTGTTCAGCCCCCAGAGGCAGGTGCCGTAGCGGTCGTAATAATAAGCCAGCGGCTTGCGGAGTCGCACTGCGGCGATTCCGCATTCGTGGGTGAGGAAGTCGCTCATTCGTGGGGAAATCTTAGTCTCACTCGCCGGTTACGCAAACGCGGACGCCTTCTTCAGGCACCATCCGGCCTAAAACCGTGCCGCCGTCGCCCGCTTGGAGCGCGGCTTCGACGTCTGCCTCGGCGACGATCGCCACCCAGCCGATGCCCATGTTGAAGGTGTGGAAGCGGTCTTCCGCGTCGACGTGGGAGAGAAGTTTTTCAATGCCGGGAAGATTCCATTTCGGGATTTCCAGATCGGCGCCCATGCCGCGGAACAGGCGCTCGAGGTTTTCCGGCAGGCCGCCGCCGGTGATGTGCGACATCGCTTTCGGCTTCACGCCGGATTTCTTCAAATCGCGGGTGACGTCGTGATAGAGACGCGTCGGCTTGAGCCAGGCGTGGAGCTCCTCGTCGGTGACCTCGCCGGGAAACTCGTTGAGCACGCGGCGGACCAGCGACCAGCCGTTGGCGTGGATGCTGTCCGAAGCGTAGCCGATGAGCACGTCGCCGACAGCGACGGTGGTCGGGTCGATCAAGTCGGGTTTTTCCGCGCAGCCGATGCAGAAACCGGAAAGCTCGATCACGTCCACGGGAACGATGCCCGGCATTTCGGCGGTTTCGCCGCCGGCGAGAATGCAGTCGCAGGCTTCGAGGTAATCCGCCATGCCTGAAATGAGCCGGGTGATTTTCTCCTCATGCAACGCAGCAATCCCGATGTAATCGAGGAAAAGCAGCGCATCGCCGCCGGTGGTGAGGATGTCGTTCACGCTCATTGCGACGAGATCCTTGCCCGCCGTTTCGAGAAGATCGTGCTCCAGCAGCAGTTCCAACTTCGTTCCGACGCCGTCGCAACCGGTCATCATGACCGGCTCCTTGTAGCTGCTCAGGTCGTAACAGGCGGCGAAAAGCCCGAAGGCCCCCCACAACTTGCGTGTCTGTTGAGTCCTGCGCACGTGAGTGCCGATGTCGCCCACCAGAGCGGCCGCTTTGCGCGTGTCCACTCCTGCCTGTTGGTATGTTAACTTGCCCGCCATATTCCGCTGCGGGGCTTTTACCAGCCACCCTCTTCCCGTCACGAAGAAAAAATCTTTGGTTTTTTTATAGTCCCGCCAATCCGCAAAATCCTTTGTTTTACAAGGATTCGGGTCGTGGAAAATCAGTTTTCAAAAAATCCGACACTTGGGACCTTGAAATGTTCAAAAAAAAGATTACCAACCCAAAATGATTGTCCTAGCAGGCTGCCGGACTTGAATTTTTTTTCGGAGGCCGTGTCAACATGCGGCGCACGGTCGTTTGTGGATACCATTTGTTGTAGTCACCCCGCCGTGGTTCTCGCGACAATCCAAACGGACGTTTGGTTTCGGACTAACCAAAAAAGAGGGGTCTTGGAGGTTCGGCCGGCCGATGAGGTGGATGGTGGAATGGGGGACGCTTTTGGGCAATTCCGTGGATTTTCAGACTCTTAGCCCCCAACGGCCTTCGCTTAGGCTCTTTGCAGGTTCATCCCGAGGTTAAAGAGTCGCTTGAGGTTGTAACGGGTGGCCATCAGGGTCCATTCAAGGCCGGCCTTCTCCGTGCCGCGCAGCAGGAAGCGGCGAAAACCAATGGCTTGCTTGATGATGCCGATCACGGGCTCCACGGTTTGCTTGCGCAGGCCGCAGAGTTGTTTGCCTTCCGCGGTTTCCAGACGGTGGGTCATGCGCTCGGCGACGGATGCGTTTTCCGGCGGTGCGGGCGGGTCGGCCCGCGCTTCGAGCTGGGCGACACTGCGGCCGTGGCGCTCGCGGGCCATGGCGGCGTAGATGGTGGGCGGGTTGTCGCCGGCTTCTGCCGTTAGGGCGGCCGCCCCGCTGTAATAGCCGGTGTCGAAGAGGGCTTTTCCCTCCTGGCCGATGGCCGGGCTGGGGGCGGCGAGGTTGGGGATGAGTTGCTCTTTGTCGTTGGCTTGCTGGGTGACGTGTTAGCCGACGATGAGCAGGGTGGTGACTTCCACAGCGGCTTGCTATTGGTCCTGGGAATGACTTTGGCGATGATTCGCCCATCGAATACCCCGTGCCACTCAAGCTGACAGAATGGTAAACGAAGCTCTTGATGCGGTGGACTTTGTTGAGCAGGGTCTTGAGAAGAATCGGCGGCCTCCTAGTTGGTTTGTTGTCGTCAACGGTATCTGCCATGGGCCGCCGGTTCATTAAGCACTCATGCCGTCGGCCGACCATCAACGCCAGGAAGAGAAAGTTGCCCACAATAGTCCGCTTGTCCGACGAGTTTCAGACCCATTCTCGAATCGGCCTATTGTGGACAACTTGCAAGAGAGGCCTGCCGCTTCGCGGCGGTTAGTCCATGGTCTCACCCACAGATCTGGCGGAAGAGATATACAATCAAGATGGATGCCATGGCAGCCCCGAAGTGCATGAAAACCGCGACACCGGCCTGAAATCCAGCGATCCGCCTTCCCCGATCAAGCAACCGCAACGAATATCACGCCTTCAAGCCGCGAAAAGGTGATCTTTGGAAGTGCCCTTTAATCAGGAAGGTCTACCTGCCACGCTGTTCCGAACGGAAGTGGATTGATCGATTTTCTGGTTCTCCCATCAGGAACTTTATTTCGATCAGGCATCGAAATACGTTGACTGATTTTTGATGCGCTGGTAAGCACGCCACCGTTCGTTCAAATCATCCCCCCGATGCTGATGAGTCCCCCCATGACTCACAGCTGATGCGCTCACTATCTGCTAGGCCAATCTCCCCCAGAGACCGGCCCATCCATTGGTGAGGATTTAATGATGTCATTGAGCGAATGATTTTATCCCCCAATCCCCCCTCATGAAACCGAAATATCGTTCCCTCCACGGCCTTCACCTCACCGCCATCGCGCTCTCGTTCGCAGGGCTTTCCTCTTATTCTGTCCACGCCGCCAGTCGCACTTGGGATGGTTCGTCCAGCGCTAACTGGGCAACGAGCTCCAACTGGAACAACCTTCCTAATACCACAGATAATGCCGTATTCAGCTCGGCAGGCGGCGGCAATACCACGATCGATCTCGGTGTTTCTGGGGTGACGATCGCGGCCATCAATTTTACCACGAATACTTCAGCAGCCTACACAATTGGTGCGGGGGCTGTCGGGTCTCAGACGCTAACTTTGGGAAATTCAGGTGCTGTTTCGGTAGATTCAGTCGTGGTGAATGATCAGCTCTTCAATGCCAATTTGATTCTTGGCACGGCCACGGCCAGTAATTACACCCTTACCAATAGCAGCACCACAAAGGGACTGACCTTTGCCGGGACGATTCAAGGCGGCACCGGTGGCACTGCGGGCGCAAAAATCGTGGCGATCGCAGGGCTGGGTACTACCACGGTAGAAGGCGTGATCAGTAACGGGGGAGCCAGCAGTTTGAGTCTTGAAGCCAGTTCGGGTCTTTTGATCCTTTCCGGTGTCAATACGTTCACGGGTAATACGACCATCAAGTCGGGAGTGCTGCAGCTTGCCAACTTGGGCAACTCCGGATCAACGACCAGCAATTTGGGTACGGGTAGCACTCTCAAAATCGGTTCGCTCACTAGCGGTGGCACCTTGAAATACGTCGGAACGGGTGAGACGAGCAATCGTGTTATCGATTTGTCCGGGACGACTGGGGGCACGACGCTTAATGCCTCCGGTTCCGGTCTTCTAAAGTTCACCAGCAATTTTACCGCCACTGGGGCAGGTGTTAAGACGCTCAGTCTTACTGGTTCCGGCGCAGGCGAGATTGCCGGGAGAATCATCAATAACAGTGGATCGAACACCACCGCACTGAACAAAAGTGGCGACAGCATCTGGACGCTCTCCGGAGCGAATACTTATACCGGCCTGACCGACGTGCAGGCGGGTACGCTGGCCTACGGCGTGAACAACGCGATCGCCACTGGCGCGGTTCAGGTTTCCGGAGGTATTCTGGATCTTGATACCTACAGTGATAGCGTAGGTGCCGTGACGCTGACCAGTGGCAGCATTGCAGGCTCCACGGGTGTCCTGACGGGCACTTCTTACGCCATGAAAAACGGTTCGGTCAGCGCGATTCTTGCTGGCAGCGCCAGCCTCACTAAGACGACGTCCGGAACTGTCACGTTATCCAACTCCAATACCTACACGGGAATCACCACGATTTCGGCAGGGGTGCTGAGTGTCTCATCTTTGGCCAACGGCGGTTCTACCAGCAATCTTGGTCAATCGACGAATGCTGCGGCCAATTTGGTTCTCGGCGGCGGCACCCTTCAATACACCGGCGGCACGGTAAGCATGAACCGCAACTTTACCCTCACGACGGGGACAACCAGTTCCGTCGATGTCACCAGCGCCGAAACCGACCTGACCCTAAGTGGTGCAAGCACCAACACCACCGGTGGCCTGAATAAAGCCGGCGCGGGCCAATTGGTTATCACCGGCGCGAATCTTCATACGGGCCTCACCAATGTGCAGGCCGGCACGCTTGCCTATGGCGCGAACAACGCACTCTCCAATGGTGCCGTTCAGGTGTCGGGCGGCGTCTTGGATCTGAAGACTTTCAACGACACCGTAGGTGCCGTGACACTGGCCAGTGGTTCCATCACCGGCAGCACCGGTGTTCTTACTGGGGCGTCTTATGCAGTTCAAAGTGGCTCGATCAGCGCCATTCTGGCCGGTGCAGTTGCTCTGAACAAGACGACCACGGGGACAGCAATACTGAGCGGCGCCAATACCTACACCGGGGTGACCACCGTAAGTGCAGGCACACTGCGCGCCACGACCAGCGATAATGCTTTGGGCGCAGGCGCAGCCTCGCTGACTCTGGCTGGCGGGATCTTGGAGTTGGCCAATGACACAGGCCTCGATTTCGCGCGCAACACGACACTCTCTGCGAATTCGACCGTCAATTCTGACGTGCTGACCCTTGGCGCGGCTGGTGTAACTCATTCGCTGGGCACTCTCACCATGACGGGGCAGACGCTGACGATCGGCTCGGGGTCAACCGTTGGTAGTGGCACGGCAGGCATCACTTTTGATGCTGTCGCGGTGAATGGTGGAGCGGTGACGACCACCTTCAATGCTGATACAGGATCGCTGCTTACCTTGGGTAGTGTAACCCCAGCAGGGGCAGGGGCCAAGGTGATCGCCTTCGGTGGAAATGGTGACACGACGGTCAGGGGTGTACTCAACGACGCCTCCGGGGCCAGCACGGCGAGTGTGACCAAGTCCGGCAACGGGACGCTGATTTTGGCGAACGCCAATCTTTATGACGCCGCCACCACGATCAGCGCGGGTATCGTCAGGGCAAAGAACAACACGGCGCTTGGAACCACTGCTGCGGGATCGTCGGTCACTGGTGGCGCGACGCTCGAACTGGATGGTACTGCAGGCCCTCTGACCGTCGGTGCGGAAGCTTTAACCCTCAACGGTACCGGGATTCTAAGTGGCGGCTCCTTGCGAAATATCAAGGGCAACAACAGCTACGCCGGGATAATTACCCTAGGCAGTGCCAGTCGTATCAACTCGGATGCAGACACCCTCACCCTCGATTCCTCCGGAAGCATCACGGGCAACTTTGGTCTCACCTTGGGCGGCGCGGGCAACATCGTTCTTTCGGACGCGTTTGCGCCGGCCACGGTTGCCCAGACTCTCACCAAGGACGGCGCGGGCAAACTCACCTTGAATTCCGCAAACACTTACACCGGGCTGACGACGATCTCCGATGGAATCTTGGCATTAGGCAGCAGTGGAGCTCTGGGTATAACGGGCACCATCGCTTTCGGCGGAGGCACCCTGCAATATTCCAGCAGTAACGCCACCGACTACTCGGGTCGCTTTGCAACCACCGCTGGCCAAACCTACAAAATCGACACCAATGGTCGCAATGTCACCATAGCCTCGGGCCTCATCAGCTCAGAAGCAACGCTGAATAAGAGCGGATCTGGAACTCTGACGATCAATGGTATCAGCACCTACACCGGCAAAACGACGGTCAGCGGTGGCACCTTGGCCATTGGCTCCACGGGCTCCATTGCCAATACCTCTGAAATCTCACTCGCGGGTGGCAATTTCAACGTCTCGGCAGTGACGAGTTACGCTCTGGGCAATACTCAATTCCTGACGGGAAGCGGCTCGGTGACTGGCAATCTAGTAGTCAATGGCACACTCGCAATCGGCGCTTCACCGGGAACCATCAGCTTCAACAACAACCTCACTCTGGGACTCGGCTCGGCATCGAACTTCGAGTTTACCTCGGGATCTTTTGGTGCGGGAAGTTTCGATCTCGCACAGGGCGGATTGGCCCAGACAGTATGCTTTGGCGGAGTTCTCAACCTGTTCTTTAAGCCCGACGAAACCTTCATCCACGAGACGACTGTGAAAATCTTCGACTTTGGGCATTACGCGGGCAACTTCTCGGCAGTCAACATCAACGGTTTGAGCGGCGACAGTTCGGCCACTTTTGACTCGGGCACGGGGATTGTCACCGTGGTGCCGGAGCCCGCTGCTGCATTGCTTGGCGGGCTCGGCTTGTTGGTCCTACTCCGCCGCCGCAATCGCTAATTTTGTTTGATCGGAGTCGGTATCGCCGCCTCCGTGTTCTGAGGCGGACCCCGAAACTCGGGCCAGGGGTTAAGCTTTGATTGTGGTGGTCGGGTGCGGGTCTTGAACCCAAACTAAACCACACAAAATGAAAGCAAAACGAAGAAGGCTCCTGATGGGATTCGGTGGAAATTCTTGCAGCAAGTCCCCGGAGCGACAAGGCTTTCCCGATGACGGGCACCGATTTTTACCGTCAGATTCTTGGGATTTCCTCTCCGTGGAAGATCGTGAGCGTGGAACTCGACATGGAGGCCAAGCGGGTTGTCATCACGACCGAGGTGGACCAGACTAACAGGTGAGGGCACTCCAAAGCTCCTTGAGCCTGTTCACGGTGTTGGGCTCCGCTCCCACGTATTGCTCTTTCCAACGAAAATACGTCGGCGAACTCACTCCAAGTTTCTTGCAAACGTCCTCCACTTCGGAGCCTCCGGCCAGCAGCGTCGCCGCCGGTGGTGAGGATGTCGTTCACGCTCATGGCGACGAGATCCTTGCCCGCCGTTTCGAGGAGATCGTGCTCCAGCAGCAGTTCCAGCTTGGTCCCGACGCCGTCGCAACCGGTCATCATGACCGGCTCCTTGTAGCTGCTCAGGTCGTAACAAGCGGCGAAAAGCCCGAAAGCCCCCCACAATTTGCGTGTCTGTTGAGTTCTGCGCACGTGAGTGCCGATGTCGCCCACCAGAGCGGCCGCTTTGCGCGTGTCCACTCCTGCCTGTTGGTATGTTAACTTGCCCGCCATAATTCCGCTGCGGGCCTTTACCAGCCACTCCCTTCCCGTCACGAAGAAAAAATCTTTGGTTTTTTTATAGTCCCGCCAATCCGGGAAATCCTCTGTCTTACATGAATGCGAGTCCCCGAAAACAGTTTTAAAAAATCCGCGCATCGCGCCAAGTAGAATGACACCGGCGAGGGGATGAGAAATCGGCTTTCGTCGGTCGTTACGCCAGAAAGAGTGACACCCGGATCAAAACACTATCTGGGATCATGAGCCATAAGAGCCAAGAAGAGTATCTGGAGAGCTGCCGCCAGCGTTATCCAAACCGGAACCGGGCGGGTAAAAGTGCGATGATCGACGATGTCAGCGACACTCTCGGCTGGGACCGCAAGCACACCATCAAGGCCCTCAACAGGCAAGACCACCCTCTGGCTCAGCGCCGACGCCGACCGCTTCCCTGTCGAGCTCCGCGCCACCGCTGACACCAAACCTTGACCAAAGGTCCAAGTGGCTGGAGCGTCCCAGCACCCTCTTCATCCTCCAAATCTTCCTATGAAATCCCTTCTCCTCACCCTCTTCACCCTCCTCCCCGCCGCCGCCTTCGAGCTCCCCGCCAGCTCCAGCCAATGCCTCGTCGGCACTGCCGACGGCTGGGACAGTTCGCACGTCACCCTCCGACTCTATCAGAAATCCGGCAGCAGCTGGAAACCTGTCAGCGCGCCTTGGCAAGGCCGCCTCGGAAAAAGCGGGCTCGTCTGGGGAAAAGGCCGCCACCCCGTCCCCGCCGGAGCAGTCACCAAAAAAGAAGGCGACAGCCGCTCGCCCGCCGGCGTTTTCTCCATCGGCGGCGCGTGGGGTTACTCGCCCGCCATCGCCAAAAACCCCGACCTGCCCTACCGCCAGGTGACTTCCCGCGACCTCTGGGTGGAAGACCCCGCGTCACCCCAATATAACAGAAACGTCATCCTCGACCACGAGCCCGCCAGCGCTTGGGAGAAAAAGCAGCAGATGAAACAGACCGATCCGGTCCACTCGCTCAAACTCTTCGTCGCCCACAACGCCCCGCCGGACGTCACGCCCCACGCCGGCTCCTCCATCTTTTTCCACATCTGGCGGCGCGACGGAGCCGCCCCCACCGCCGGTTGCACCACCATGGAAAAGCCCAAACTCGAGTGGCTCATTTCCCAGATCGAACCGACCAAGCGCCCGCTCTACGTCCTGCTGCCGCAAGCCGAATACCAAAAATTCCGCGCCGCCTGGAAGCTGCCTTGAGAAATCTCCCCTTGAATCACTCGGCATCCCGCCAAACACTGCCGCGTCCATGGCCACCGCAACTTCTCCCACTTCCGCCCTTCCCGACGCCACCGGCCACTTCGGCCAATTCGGCGGCATGTTCGTCCCGGAAACCCTGATGGCTCCGCTCCAGGAGCTGGCCACCGCCTACGCCGCCGCCAAGGCCGACCCGGCGTTCCAAGTGGAACTCGACGATCTCCTCCACAACTACTGTGGCCGTCCCACCCCGCTCTACTTTGCCGAGCGCTGGACGGAATTGCTCGGTGGCGCGAAAATTTACCTCAAACGCGAGGACCTGCTCCACACCGGAGCCCACAAGATCAACAACGCCATCGGCCAGATCCTGCTCGCCAAGCGCCTCGGAAAAAAACGCATCATCGCGGAAACCGGAGCCGGCCAACACGGCGTCGCCACCGCCACCGTCTGCGCCCGCTTCGGCATGGAATGCGTCGTTTACATGGGAAAAGTGGACATGGAGCGCCAAGCCCTCAACGTCGCCCGCATGCGGTTGATGGGTGCGGAGGTCCGCGCCGTCACCGCCGGCCAGGCGACCTTGAAAGAAGCGGTCAACGAAGCGATGCGCGACTGGGTCGCCACCGTCGATCACACGCACTACATCCTCGGTTCCGCGCTCGGTTCGCATCCGTTCCCGATGATCGTTAGGGATTTCCACCGCGTCATCGGCGTGGAAGCCCGCCAACAGATTTTGGAAAAAGAAGGCCGCCTGCCCGATCTGCTCGTCGCCTGCGTCGGCGGGGGATCGAACGCCATCGGCCTGTTCCATCCGTTTCTCGAAGATGAGAACGTCCGCATGGTCGGCGTCGAAGCCGGCGGCGACGGCATCATTCCCGAGCGCCACGCCGCCCGTTTCCAAGGCGGAAAACTCGGCGTCCTCCAAGGCACCAAAACCTGGTTGCTCGCCAACGACGACGGCCAGATCGAGCTCACCCACTCGGTTTCCGCCGGCCTCGACTACGCCGCCGTCGGCCCCGAGCATGCCTACCTCCAGGACATCGGCCGCGTCGAATACACCTACGCCACCGACGACGAAGCACTCGCCGCCTTCAAGGAGCTGGCTCACAGCGAGGGCATCATCCCTGCCCTCGAAAGCGCCCATGCCATGGCCTATATCTCGAAAATTGCCGGCAGCCTGCCCAAGGACTGCATCCTCGTCGCCAACCTCTCCGGCCGTGGCGACAAGGATGTGGAACAGGCGTCGAAGTATCTGTTGGACTGAGCTTTTCGGGGAATGGCGTTGACGCCCGTGTCCGGATTCCAAATTTTTTCAAGGAAATGAAATTGCAAATCATGGCCGCCGGGCTGCAACTGGCATGCCTCGCCCCATCGAACGCCTTGGTGGTTTCGCTGAATCCGGCCGCCGGCATGGACCCCAATGCCTTGGCAGGCTTTCAAGCGGCGGCCAACTATTGGCAGTCGCAGCTCACTGACAACGTCACGGTCAATGTTAACGTGGGCTTCAGCGCTCTGGGCCCCGGGATCCTGGGCAGCGCGGGATCTACCAGCGCGGTTTTCAGTGTTGCAGACGTCCGTGCCGCTTTGATCGGAGACGCGACTTCTACTAACGACATGCTCGCGATTGGCAACCTGCCAACGCTTTCCGGTCTCGGAGGTATCAGTTTTCTTACTCAAGTGAACTCCGAGACGGGAAGCACCGCAGTCACTCTCGACAACGACAATTCCAATAACAACCGATTCCTCGATCTCAACACCGCCAACGCGAAAGCGCTCGGCTTGATGGGTGCCAACGCCGCCGCCGATGCCTCGATCACTTTCAGCTCGTTGTTTTCCTGGGACTTCGATCAAAGCAACGGCGTCGGGGCCGGCCTGCAGGATTTTGTCGGCGTCGCCATCCACGAGATCGGCCATGCCCTCGGCTTTGTCAGCGGCGTGGATACCGTGGATTACTATATCGCCAATCCGTTGAATTTGGACATCTACGCGATCTACAGCACGCTCGACATGTTCCGCTACTCCGCCGCAGGAACATTGAATCTGGCGGCCGGAAGCGCCGCGTATTTTTCCCTGGATGGCGGCACCACCAATCTCGGCAACTTCTCCACCGGCCGCATCTACGGAGACGAAGAGCAAGCCAGCCACTGGAAGGACAATCTCGGCCTCGGCATCATGGACCCTACCGCCCAACCCGCCGGCCAAATCAACATCCCGTCCACGCTCGATCTGGTCGCCTTCGACGTCATCGGCTGGAATCTCGTTCCCGAGCCATCGTCGGCTCTGCTAGGTTCCCTCAGCCTCCTGTTCGTGATGACTCGGCGCCGCCGCTGAAACCACAGGCGAATGGGACTCGGAAATCAAATCGATCCGGCCCAACGCCGGAGCAGCGGCCTGGAAAAGCTCATTATCGGAATCCTGCTACTCGCAGCTCTCGTCGTTGCACTCACGCTGCTGATCGGCGAGGGATTGATCCAGCGGACACCCAAGACGGAACCCGCTATTCCCGAACAAGTCCGGACTCCCCCCGCGCGGATGGAACCCGCCGCGCTGGCCGCGTTAGAAGCGTTTTTCGAAGCGCCCGATCTCGCCGCCAAGACCGCGCTCGTTCGCGACGGCGCGCGCGTCCGGCCACTGATGGAAGACTTCCACGCACGCCGCGGCCACCCGTTTCCCACGCTCGGGCGGGCCTCACCAGGCCATTCCGCCAGACTCGGTGAAACGCCGATGGTGCTGTTTGAAGTCGAGCCGTTCTCCGGCCCGCGCTACTTCGTCGCGGTGGTGTGGGATGGCCACCGTTTCGCGGTCGATTGGGAAAGCCTGACCTGTTACGGAACCATGGACTGGAGCGAATTCATCGACAGCCAGCCCACAGCCCCCCAGACGCTGCGCGTATTCATTCGGCAAGCGGCGGAAACCACCCGCCAGCCGGGCACCCCCGATCCGATTCGGTTCTTCCAAATCGAGCACCGGGACCATCCGCAGCCTCTCATCGCCGCCGCCAACGCCGCAGTCGCGGCGACGCTCCAGCCGCTGGTCGAAAACCGACGGGCACCCGTCACTCTGGAGATCCTCTGGAAACCGCCGCTCCCCGGCGCGGCACCCGTTCCATGGATTGAGCGGATGGTCGCCGAAAAATGGAGTCCCTGAAAATGACAGTCATCCTCATCATCATTCTGGCAATCCCGCTGCTGTCGCTGGCGTGGTGGATATGGGCGGACCGGCGCTTGAGTAAACTGGGCGCGGGCCGCGTCGCGCGGTTGGTCTTGTCCGTCTCGGTCCTGCTGGTCTTGGCTGGATTTGTGTGGGTCATTTGCGCGCGGCGGGACCTAGTGACGATGCCGATCCCGGCCGCGCTTTACTCGATGGTCCTGCTCTGGGGCTTGATTTTCATGCCGATGCTCGGCTTGCCGACCATGATGAGTTGGTCGCTTTGGTCGATCGGCCGGCGCTTGACCCGGAAGAGTCCCGCCGCGCCGCCGACGGGCCGGAACTGGACGCGGCGCGAGTGGCTGGGAGCGGCGGCGGTGACGATGCCGGTGATGGCGACCTTTGGCGCAACCGCTTACGGTATCCCGCAAATGACGCGGTTCCGGATTCGGGAAATGACGCTTTCTCTCAAGGATTTGCCGCAGGCCCTCGATGGCATGCGGATCGCGCACGTGACGGACACCCACGTCGGGAAATTCACGCGCGGGCGGGTGCTGGATGAAATCGTGGCGGCGACCAACCGGCTCGAGGCGGATTTGGTGTTGTTCACCGGCGACTTGATCGACAACACGATCCGCGATCTGCCGGACGGCGTGAGAATGCTCCAACAGATGCAGGCGAAGTCGGGCGTGTTCGTGGTGGAGGGAAACCACGACCTGTTCGACGACCCGGCTGAGTTCGTGAGAGGCCTGCGGGACGGCGGCATTGCGCTGCTCCGGAACCAGGTCGCGACCGTGGAAGTGCGGGGCGTGCCGGTGCAGATTCTCGGGATTGTTTGGAATCGCAGTGAGCAGGAAATGGCGCGGAGCGTGGAAGCCGTGGCCGGCCTGCGCGATCCGGACGCGTTCCCGATCCTGCTGGCGCACCATCCGCACGCCTTCGACTTCGCGGCCGAGCTCGGCCTCCCGCTGACGCTGGCCGGCCACACCCACGGCGGGCAGTTGATGCTCACACCCGAGCTCGGTGCGGGCTCGGCGATGTTCCGCTACTGGTCCGGGATCTATCAACAAAACAGCCGCGCGGTGGTGGTGAGCAACGGCACCGGCAACTGGTTTCCCGTGCGGGTGAACGCCCCGGCGGAAATCATCCACCTCACGCTGCGGCGGGCGTGACCCGACTGCTCACCGCCGCGCAGTCCACGCGGCCAGCGCATACCGCCCGCGGACCTTCACGGAAATCACCTCTGCCGGCGGATGGAATTCATGCGTCTCCCAGTTTTCCGCCAGACTCGCAGCCAGGCGCGCCGGATCGCAAACCGCCGCCACCGAGCCTTGGTGCAGCAATCCGTGCTTGGTCCTGCGCTGCCCCGCACCGGCGATTTTCCGACCCGCGGCATCGACGATGTCATGGCTGACGGGGTTTTCAAAACAAGCGGCCGCTCCGGTTTCCGCAGCACCGGAGCTGAGGCGGGCGGCGATCCCCTCATCCGCCAGCGCCTCCGCCAGCGCCGCGTGCAGCAGCCGGTAGCTTTCGGCGCCGCGCGCGTCGGCCAGCGTTTCCCCGGCAGGCGCGACCACCGTGTAAGTCCAGTCCGCCCGATGATCCACCGTGCCCCCGCCGGTCCAGCGCCGCACCCACTCCAGACCGGGAAACGCCGACTGCGCGTCTGCCAGATTTCCGAAATACCCCACACTGCCCCATGCTCCCAGCCAGCCGTAAACCCGCAGCACCGGCATTTCCGCCGTCGCCAGCAGCCACTCGTCCACCGCCATCGCCTCCGGTCCGGAGCGTTTCACCGGATCTATCCACAACCGCAAGCGCCCGAAAATCACCCGCCCGTGATAAATGCCGAGCGAGCGGATGAGAAAGAAAAATCCGCCGGCGGGACGGACCCGGCGGCGGATTTGAGAAACGGGAAGAACGACGGTCACAGACCGACTACAGATCAATGCTCGCGGCAGAACTGCTCGAAGCGGGTCAGTCCTTCGTTGAGGATGTCCAGTGTGGTGCAGTAGCTGAGGCGGATGCCCTCGTCGTAGCCGAAGGCGATGCCGGGAACGGCGGCGACCTTGTAGCGGGAGAGCAGTTTGTCGCAGAGGTTCATCGATTTCAGGCCGGTGTTGCCGGTGTAAACGAAGAAGTAGAACGCGCCGAGTGGCTCGACCACGCGGATGTTGTTGATCGCCTTGAGACGGGCGAGCATGAACTGGCGCTTGACGTCGTATTCGCCGCGCATGTCGTCGATGAACGACTGGTCGCCTTCGAGGGCGGCGAGCGCGCCGTATTGGGCGAAGCTGTTGGCGTTGGAGGTGGTGTGGTTCTGGATCTTCTCGATCGCGTCCGCCAAAGCCTTCGGCGCGGCGGTGTAGCCGAGACGCCAGCCGGTCATCGAGTAGGCTTTGGAGAAGCCGTTGACGGTGATGGTCAGGTCGTAAAGTTCCTTGCTGAGCGAGGCGATGGAAACGTGCTTCGCTTCGCCGTAAACGAGCTTTTCGTAGATTTCGTCGGAAAGGATGACGATGTCTTCGCCGAGGGCGATTTCACCGAGGGCGCGGAGTTCGTCGGCGGTGTAAATGGCGCCGGTCGGATTGCCGGGGGTATTGATGATGACCATCTTGGTGGCCGGAGTCATCGCTTCCTCGAATTGCTCGGGAGTCATTTTCCAACCGGTCGATTCCTTGGTCTCGACGATAACGGGGACGCCGCCGGCGAGGCGGACCATTTCCGGGTAGGAAACCCAGAACGGAGAAGGAATGATGACTTCGTCGCCTTCCTCGATGACGGCGAGGATGGCGTTGTAGCAGGCCATTTTGGCTCCGCCGGTCACGCAGATTTGGCTCGGCGGGTAGTCGAGGTTGTTGTCGACCTTGAACTTGTTGGAAAGCGCGGCGCGGAGTTCGGGGATGCCGCCGGCCGGGGTGTATTTGGTTTTGCCGGACTGGAGGGCCTCGATGGCGGCGTCCTTGATGAACTGCGGGGTATCAACTTCAGGCTCACCACCGGCGAGCGCGTAAACTTCTTCGCCCTTGGCGATCATCGCTTTGGCCTGTGCGGTGACGGCAAGCGTGAGTGACGGGGAAACCTTGGCAATACGGGATGAGATGCTTTCCATTTGAGCGCGCGATTGAGGATTGGGCCGCCATCCCGGGCGGAGCAACAGAATGTGCGCGACCCCGGCATGGGCGGAGGGCTTTTCTGAGGCTTCGCCCATGGGGTGGCAAGCGAAATGGTGAGCCAATTCTAACCCGAAAACTCCGCTTGTCGGCGTGTGACGAAATCGTCGCCTTCCCGCTGTGATCTCTCTCGCGAAGCTATTTGGAAAGTCGGACCGGTTCTTTGAACTCCTCGCCTCCAGCGCCAAATCGGCGCACCAGAGCATCGAGGCCCTCGCCCGGTTGTTGAAGGAATCCAACGGAAACGTCTCGCTCGCCGAGCTGGCCGTGGCCCGCCGCAACGAGAAAAGGAACGCGGAAATCATCAGCGAGGAGCTGGTCAAGGTGTTCATCACCGCCCTTGAGCGGGAGGACATCGAGGCGCTGTCGAAGGCGCTTTACCGGATTCCCAAAACGGTCGAGAAATTCGGCGAGCGCTACGAAATCATGAACCATCTGGTGAAAGCCGAGGATTTTGCCCCGCAAATGGCCATCGCCCAGGAGGCCGCGCTGGTGGTCGTCCGGATGGTGGACATGCTCGCCAAGAGCCCGAAACTCGAGGACATCAAGGCGGAAAACGACAAGATGCAGGAGCTCGAGGGCCGCGCCGACCAACTGGTGCTCGGCTATTTGAAGGAAATTTACTCCGGCTCGATGGACCCGATCAAGGCCATGGCCATGCGCGATCTCTACGATCTGCTGGAAAAGGTCATCGACCGCTGCCGCGACGCCGCCAACGTCGTTTCACAGATCGTCCTGAAAAACTCCTGAGTCTGAAACCGCATGAGTCTCGGAATTATCTTTTTGGTGATCTTCATCGCCCTGGTGTTCGAATACATCAACGGCTTCCACGACACCGCGAACTCGATCGCCACCGTCGTCGGCACGAAGGTGATGACCCCGCGGCAAGCCATCGCGATGGCCGCGATGACCAACCTGATCGGCGCGCTCGCCGGCCATGCGGTGGCGAAAACCGTCTCCTCCGGACTCGTGGACGCGCAGTTCATTTCGCCGATGGTTCTCGTCTGTGCGCTGCTGGGCGGCATCGTCTGGAACCTGATCACCTGGTGGTTCGGTCTTCCTTCCAGCTCCACTCACGCCCTCGTCGGCGGCCTCTGCGGCGCGGCCGTCGCCAGCGCCCATGACAACTGGCACGCCATCATCTGGTCGGTGAAAAAAGTGAAGGACGGCAAGGAAGTCATGGAAGGCGTCCTGCACAAGGTCGTTGTGCCGATGGTCACCTCGCCCATCATCGGCTTGGTCGGCGGATTCCTTTTCATGGGCCTGCTCTATTTCCTTTTCCAAAATGCCCGCCCACGCTTCGTCAGCCGTTTCTTCGGCAAAGCGCAGATTGTCAGCGCCAGCTTCATGGGATTCGCCCACGGCCTGGCGGACGCACAGAAAACCATGGGTGTCATCACCCTCGCGCTGGTGACCGCCACCGCGACCGGCAGTTTCCAGAACACTCCTGACTGGCTCGACTTCCTGCGCATGGACAAGTCGATGCAGGCCGACCAAAGCATCAAGACGCTCCAAGACCCCAAGTCCACCCCCGACCAGCTGCGCCAAGCCGCCGTCGTCCTGGAAACCGAGAGCACCCGCTTGAAGCCCGGCGAATTCCGCGAAGCCTTCCAAACCCTCTCCGCCAAAACCCACGCCACCATCGGCAACGCGGAAACAGCCCAACGCCTCGCCGCGATGGCCGCCGCCACCCACCGGGAAATCCTCGCCGCCGAGGACGCCCGCTTCCTGCCGAAGCTGCCCGTCATCGGAAAAATGGTCGCCGGAAAATTCACTGACTGGGAGAAAGTCCTCGGAAAGGAAATGAAAGCCGCGGAAGCCGCAGGCAAGTCCCCTCTCGTCGTCGCCGCCGGCAAAGTCCGCGACTTGTCTCCCGACGTGCCGATGTGGATCAAAATCATCTGCTCTCTGACCATGGCCGCGGGCACGGCGGCTGGCGGGTGGCGGATCATCAAAACCCTCGGCCACAAGATGGTGAAGCTGCAACCCGTCCACGGTTTCGCCGCGGAAGCCACCGCCGCCACCCTGCTGGCCGTCACCGGCAGCTTCGGCATGACGGTTTCCACCACCCACAGCATCACCACCTCGATCATGGGCGTGGGCTGCGCCAAACGCTTCAGCGCCCTCAAGTTCTCGCTCATCGAGCGCATCCTCTGGGCCTGGGTGCTCACCCTGCCCGCTGCTGGCGGCGTCGCCTATCTGCTCGTCAAAGCCTTCCGCTTCTGCGGTTGGATTCCCTGATCGATTGTCGCTGGAAAATCCCGCCGGATCGTGACAGGTTCCGGCGATGCCACCAGCCACCCCCATTCTTGAGGCGGATCGTCTCGTCAAGGTCTTCGGTGAATTCACCGCCCTCGGCGGACTCTCGTTCACCGTGGCGGAGGGCGAGTCGCTCGGCCTGCTAGGCGTCAACGGCGCGGGCAAGACCACCGCCATGAACCTCCTGCTCGGCCTGACCACCCCGACTTCCGGCACGGTCCGCATCTTCGGCCTCGACCTCTGGAAGCACCGTATCGAAATCCTGCGGCAGGTCAATTTCTCCTCCGCCTACACCGCCCTGCCGTCCAACCTCCTCGTCTGGCAGAACCTGCTTGTTTTCGCGAAACTCTACCGGGTGCCGCGCCCCAAGCAGCGCATCGACGAGCTCCTCGAACTCCTCGACATCAGCCACCTCCGCAAGTCCGTCACCGGCACGCTCTCCGCAGGCGAATCCACCCGCGTCAACCTCGCCAAGGCCCTGCTCAACAAGCCGCGGCTTCTCATGCTCGACGAACCGACCGCCTCGCTCGATCCCGACATCGCCGACCGCGTGCGCAAGTTGCTCCGCCACCTCCAACAGGAAACCGGCCTTTCCATCCTCTACACCTCGCACAACATGCGCGACATCGAGGAAGTCTGCGACCGGCTCGTCTTTCTCCACGGCGGCAGGGTCCTCGCCGAAGGCACGCCAGACGAGGTCAAGACGCGCTTCAACCAAACATCGCTGGAAGACTTCTTCATCGGCGTGGCCCGCGGCGAGATCGACGCGATCGGCCTCAAATGATTTTCCACACCACTCCCATGCCGTTCTCCTTCCAAACCGTCAGCGCGCTTGTCCTCCGCTACGTGTTCCTCTACACGCGCCATCCGGTGCGCTTCGTGGAACTGATCTTCTGGCCGCTGGTCGATCTGCTCGTCTGGGGATTCCTAACGATTTACCTCCAGAAGCACGCGGCTGCCGGATTTCCCGCCACCATCACCTTCCTCATCGGCGGGATGATCCTTTGGGACGTCTTGTTCCGCTCCCAGCAAGGCGTCGCCATTTCCTTCCTGGAGGACGTGTGGACGCGCAACCTGCTCAACGTCTTCGTCGCCCCCGTGCGGACCGTCGAATACGTGGCCGCGACCTGTCTGGTAGGCGTGCTGCGCGTCTGCGTGACCCTGGTCATCCTCACGGTGGTGGCGGCGCTCGCCTACCGATTCCACCTCGCGGATCTCGGTCTCGCGCTGATTCCCTTCCTCGGAAACCTCATGCTGTTCGGCTGGTTCCTCGGCATGGTCTCGACCGCGCTGATCATGCGCTGGGGGCAGGCCGCCGAGAGCTTGGCATGGGCGGTGCCGTTCTTCATCCAGCCGCTCGCCGCGGTTTTCTATCCGGTCTCGGTGCTGCCATGGTGGCTCCAGCCGGTCGCCAAAGCCCTGCCCTGCACGCCGATCTTCGAAGGCATGCGCGCCGTGCTATCAGGCCAAGCCGCGCCGTGGGGCCAGCTCCAGTCCGCGTTCCTGCTCAACCTCGTCTGGGGAGGACTCGCCGCCTGGTTCTTCGCCGCAAACCTCCGCCATGTCCGCAAGACCGGCCTGCTGGTCAAGGTGGCCACGCAGTGACGCATTGCTTATCGACGCGCACCGCCACGACCTTGTATTCCGGCGTCATCACCTGCTTGTCCCGACCCTGCCCGGTGAGGCGGTTCAGTCCGATTTCCCTGTCGTGAAAAGTCGCGAAAAGCCCGCCCGCCTTGACTCTCGGATCGATGTGCAGCGGCATTTCCACCACGCCGTGACGGCTGAAAACCCGCACGCATTCGCCCTCTTCGAGTCCGAGCCGCGCGGCGTCGGCGGGGGAAATGTCGAGCGTGTCGGTGAGGCGCAGTTCGCGGTTCGGCGTGCGCATGGTCATGGTGCCGGCGTTGAATTGATAGAGCGTGCGTCCGGTGGTGAGCAAAAACGGATAGTCCGGCGAAGTCGCCTCGGTCGATTCCTGGAAACCGACGCATTGCAACGGCGCGGTCTTGCTGCCGGCGAAGGATTCCGTGTGCAGAATCGAAGTGCCGGGATGCGACTCGTCAGGACACGGCCACTGCAATCCGCCGTGCTCGAGACGCGCGTAACTGATGCCCGCGCCCGCCTTCCACACGCTGCGGATTTCATTCCAAACCTCCTCGGCGGAGTGAAATACGAACGCCGCGCCGAAACCCATCTCCCGCGCCACACCGCAAACGATTTGCCAATCCGCCCGCGCCTGGCCCGGAGCCGTCACCGCTCGCCGCACGCGCTGGATGCGCCGCTCGGAGTTCATGAATGTGCCTTCCTTCTCAAATGGCGACGCCGCTGGTAGGAACACGTGCCCAAACTCGCGCGCGAGCTCGTTGAAAAACAAATCCTGCACGATGACGAGTTGGACGGAGCCGAGTGCGTCATGGGTCCGGATCGTGTCGGGATTGGTGAAAGCGACGTCATAACCGATCGCCCACAGCGCCTTGAGCTCGCAGCGTCCCGCGGCGTCGATCATTTCCATCAGATTCAAGCCGCGGGCTGTGGGCAGCGGCGCATTCCACGCGGCGGCGAACACATCGCGGCCCTGCTCGATGGGAACATAGCCCGTCAGATGACCCGGCTCGCAGCCCATGTGCGCGGAGCCTTGCACGTTGTTCTGCCCGCGCAACGGATTCACGCCGCTGCCGGGTTTGCCGAAATTCCCCGTGAGCAGCGCGAGATTCACCAGCGCCATCACGCCCTCCGTGCCCTGCACCTGCTCGGTCATGCCGAGTCCGTGGAAGGCCATCGCCGGTGTGCTCGTGCCGTAAATCCTCGCCGCCGCGCGGATGTCTTCCGCTTTCACGCCGCAGATTTCCGCCGCCCGCTCCGGTGTCCAGTCGCGGATGAATTCGCGGAACTCCCCGCCGCCGCTTACCCGCTCGCGGAGCGCGGTTTCATCCGCCAGCGACTCGTCGAGAATGACGTGCGCCAAGGCGTTGAGCAGTGGAATGTTAGTTCCGGGTCGCAGCGCGAGATGGACGTCGGCGTGAAGCGTCAGCTCGGTGGCCCGCGGGTCGATGACAACCAACCCGGCCCCGCGCAGCACCGCCTGCTTGATGCGCGCGCCGACGATCGGATGCCCCTCGGTCGGGTTGCAGCCGCAGATGAGGAACGCGGCGGAGTGCTCGATGTCGTCGAATGAATTGGTCGCCGCGCCGGTGCCGAGCATCCGCCTCATCGCCGCCGCGGTCGGAGCGTGGCAGACGCGCGCGCAGCAATCCACGTTGTTGGTGCCGAGCACGACTCGAGCGAATTTCTGCGCCACGTAATTTTCCTCGTTCGTCCCGCGCGCTGAGCCGAGCATGCCGACACTCTGCGGTCCGTGCGCGTCGAGGGTTTCCTGCAACCGCGTCGCCACGAACCGCGTCGCCTCTTCCCACGTCACCGTCCGCCATTCCGAGCCTTCGCGGATCATCGGCTCGCGCACGCGTTCCGGCGAGTGCGTGAAGCCGAACGCATAGCGCCCTTTCACGCAGAGGTGCCCCTTGCTGACGGGCGCATCGGCCACCGGCTTCACCTGCACGATCCGTTCATCCCGCGTGCCGACAAGCATCTCGCAGCCAGTGCCGCAATACGGACAAACCGTCCGCGTCCACGCGTCCGGCCTGCCGTGTTCGAGCACCGAGCGGTCTTCGATCGCGCCGGTCGGGCAGGTGTCCGCGCAAGCACCGCAGCTCACGCAATCGCTCTCTAGCAAGCTGCCGCCGCGGTTCGGCAGGATGCGCGTGGCGTCGCCGCGGCCCCACGCCCGCCAAGCGAACTGGCCCTGCACTTCATCGCAAATCCGGATGCAGCGCGAGCAGGTGATGCACTGCGCCATGTCAACGTGCAGGTAGGGATGCGTGGTGTCGGTGAAATGCTCGCCATCTCCGTCCCCAGTCGTGACGCCGTAATGCCGCAGCCAGTGATGGAAGGGTTTGTCGGGCGCTTGTAGGACGGCTGCAGCCGGATAGCCAGCGGCTTGCAAGCGCAGCAAAGTGCGCCGCGCGTCTTCCACCGCGGGCGGATGCGTCTCGATTTCCATGCCGTCTAGCAGCGGCGTGTTGCAGGCGGTGGCGTGACGGCTCCAACCTTTCACCGCGACCACGCAAAGGCGGCACGCGCCACTCGGCTGCAGTCGCTCGTCGTGGCAAAGCGTCGGCACATCCGCATCGTGGGCGCGCAGGGCGTCGAGGATCGTCACTTCCTCGGGTGCCTCGCACGGCTTGCCGTTGATTGTTACGCGAAGCATGACGCGACCTCCTCTCCGTAGTATCGCATCACGGATTCCGCGAACGCGGCGAGTCCCGTGCCGTGGCCGCAAAGGCTGGTCCATTTCAAGGCGTTCACGATTTCGCGCCACTCGCCGTCGTCCGCTTTCGCGAAAATTTCCTCAATGCGCCGGGTGCCGAGACGGCAGGGCGTGCATTTGCCGCACGACTCGTAAGCCCCGAACGAAAACACATGCCGCACCAGCGCCGCGATGGAAGTGCGCTCGTCAAAGGCGATGACCCCGCCATGACCGGCACTCGCGCCGATGGCCGCGAGCTCCTCGAAACCAAACATCGTATCCAACAAACCCGGCGGAATGATGCCTGCTAACGGACCACCGATGATCACGCCCTTGAGCGCGCCCTTTCGCAAACCGCCGCCGATTTCCTCCACGATCCGCCGCACTGAAATGCCGAACTCGACTTCATAAAGACCGGGCCGCGCGAAGAGCGAGTTGAGCGACACCAGCTTCGTGCCGCGGCTCTTGGAAAAGCCGAGCGCCTGGTAGGCGTCGGCGCCGTGCTCGATGATCCACGGCACGTTGGCGAAAGTCTCGACGTTGTTCGCCACCGTCGGCTGGCCGAAAATTCCGCGCTCCGTCAAATAGGGGGGCCTCGCCATCACTTCGGGACGCCGGCCCTCGATCGACAGCAGCAGCGCGCTTTCCTCACCGCAAATATAGCTGCCATGGCCGACGAAAACCTCGATGTCGAAACCACGCCCGAGAATTCCCGCATCGCGTGCCTCCGCCAGCGCGCGCTCGAGCGACGAACGCGCGGCGGGGTATTCGTGGCGCAGATAGATCCAGCCGCGCTCCGCGCCAATGCCGTGGGCGGCGATCGCCATGCCTTCGATCAGCGCGTGCGGATCATCCTCCATCAAGAAGCGGTCACTGAACGCGCCCGCGTCGCCTTCGTCTGCATTGGCGACGACATACTTCGGCGAGGATTTCTGAGCCGCCGCCGTTAACCACTTTTGGCCGGTCGGAAACCCCGCGCCGCCGCGACCGCGCAGGCCGGACTTCTCGACCGCATCGAGCACCGCCTCCGGCGGAGCGGCGCGCGCGATTTCCAACGCGTGATAGCCGCCGCCGCGCCAATACGTTTCGAGGGAGCGCGCCCCGCCTTCCGCCAACCGCTTGAGCACGACGGCTTCGCGCGAGTGGACTTCGATGCGGGGACGCCGTCCGGAAAGTCCAGTCACCGGGGATTCGAAGCAGCGCCCCAGGCAGTAAACCCGCGGGTCTTCGCACGGCTGAGCCTCGCCGCTGGAGTTCCGCGCGACGAAGCAAGCCGTGCCTTGGCACGCCCGTCCCGCGAGATCGCAGCCGCGCAAGTGATAGAACGAATCCACCTCCGGTCCCGGCTCGTAGCGGCGGCGCGCGTGCATGGCTAGAATTTCCCTCCCAGTTTCCGCTCCGTCTCCAGGATCGCGAGCGTTGTCTTGAGCACCGTGTCGGGATTGAGGGAAATGCTGTCGATCCCCTGTTCGACGAGGAATTGCGCGAACTCCGGATAGTCGCTCGGCGCCTGCCCGCAAATGCCGACCTTGCGGCCCTTGGCGCGGCAGGTGGCGATGACACTGGCGATCATCTTCTTCACCGCCGCGTTCCGCTCGTCGAAAATGGGCGCGACGATCTCGCTGTCACGGTCCACGCCGAGGATGAGCTGGGTGAGATCATTCGAGCCGATGCTGAAGCCGTCGAAAATGTCACAGAATTCCTCGGCGAGGATCACGTTGCTGGGGATCTCACACATGACGTAAATTTCGAGTCCGTCGCGCCCGCGCTTGAGGCCGTGTTTTTCCATCTCCGCCTGCACCTTGAGGCCTTCATCGATGGTCCGGCAAAACGGGATCATCAGCTTGAGGTTGGTGAGTCCCATCTCGTCGCGGACTTTTCTCACCGCCCGGCATTCCAGCGCGAAGCCGTCCTGATAAGCCGGATGGTAGTAACGACTCGCGCCGCGGAAGCCCATCATCGGATTCTCCTCGGCCGGCTCGTAGGCGCGGCCGCCGACGAGGTTGGCATACTCGTTGGTCTTGAAATCGCTGAGACGCAGGATGACGTCCTTCGGGTAGAACGCCGCGGCGAGCATCGAGACGCCTTGCGCGAGCTTGTCCACGAAGAACCGCGGCTTGTCGGTGTAGCCCGTGGTGAGCCGCTCGATTTCCGCCTTGGCCACGGGGTCGGCGAGCTGCGCGTAGTTCACCAGCGCGAGTGGGTGGACCTTGATGTAGGTGCTGATGATGAACTCCATCCGCGCGAGACCGACACCATCGTTAGGAATGAACGAGAGCGAGAACGCCTGCTCGGGATTGGCGAGATTCATCATCACTTGGGTGCGTGGCTTGGCGAGGTCCTTGAGGTTTGTGGACTCAATGTTGAAGGGCAGTTCGCCTTCATAGACGAAGCCGGTGTCGCCTTCCGCGCAACTCACGGTGACTATCTGGCCGTCCTTGAGCGCCTCGGTGCCGGTGACCGTGCCGACGATGGCGGGCACGCCGATTTCACGGCTGACAATGGCGGCGTGACAGGTCCGCCCGCCGCGGTTGGTGATGATGCCCGCGGCCTTCTTCATGATCGGCTGCCAGTCGGGGTCCGTCTTGTCGGTGACGAGCACCTCGCCCTCCTGGAACTCGCCGATGAATTCCGGACGGGGGATGACGCGCACCCGGCCCGTGGCGATCTTGGTGCCGACGCTCCGCCCGCGGGCAAGCACGGTGCCGCGCCGCTGCAATTGATAGGATTCGAGTACGTCGGGATTCTTGCGCGACTGCACGGTTTCAGGCCGCGCCTGCAGGATGAAGAGTTCGCCGGTGAGTCCGTCCTTGGCCCATTCCAAATCCATCGGCACGTATTGCCCGCGCTTGGCGGAGTAGTGGTCTTCGACGATGCAGGCCCAGCGCGCGAGTTCCAGCACCTCGTCATCGGTGAGTGCCAAGCTGGCGCGGTCCTCTAGCGGAACAGGAATGTTCTTCAGCGCGTTTCCGTCGTCCAAATCATGGACGAGTTTGAATTCCTTGCTGCCCGTGATCTTTTGCAGCACGGGACGGTGGCCGGTTTTCAGCGTGGGTTTGAAGACCGTGTATTCATCCGGCGTGACCGTGCCTTTCACGATGTTTTCGCCCAGACCGTAGGCCGCGCTGACCATCACCGCGTCGCGGAAGCCGGTCTCGGTGTCGATGGTGAAAATCACCCCCGAGCAGGCGAGATCCGAGCGCACCATCCGCTGCACGCCGATGCTGAGTGCGACTTGGAAATGGTCGATCCTGCGGTCCGCCCGGTAGCTGATCGCGCGGTCGGTGAAGAGCGAGGCGAAGCAACGCTTGCACGCCTCCAGCAACGCGACCGTGCCGTGGATGTTCAGATAGGTTTCCTGCTGCCCGGCAAAACTCGCGGCGGGCAGATCCTCGGCGGTGGCGGAGGAGCGCACCGCGACATTTCCCTCTAACTTGAGATAGGCGGCGGTGATTTGATCCTGCAAATCCGCCGGCAAGGCGGCGCCGACAATCGCCTGCCGCACCGCCTGCCCGCGCTCGCTCAGATTCGCCATGTCGCGCGTGTCGAGGTCGGCGAGCGTCGCCCGGATACGCTCGCCGATCCCGGCCTCGCGGATGAAATGACGGAACGCGTCGGCCGTGATCGCGAAGCCGTCGGGCACCTTCACGCCGCGGCCGGCGAGCTCGCGGAACATCTCGCCGAGCGACGCGGTTTTCCCGCCGACCCGCGGAACGTCGTCAATCGTGATCTCGGAGAACCATTTGATAAAACCATCGGGGGAGGACGAGTTCATGGTGTGTTCCTTTCATCGTGAGAGCAAATTCAGGGCATGACGCGTTTATTACCATATCCGACGATTCCGCGGTTCCAAGAACCTTTTACACCGTTTCCCTCCTCGCGCGGCGGCTGGGAATCCCGCTTGCCCCGCCGCCCTCCCGTCTTTAGGTTGCGCCCTCAATGTTCGCTTGGATTGCAACCCACTTGCGTCTTCCCGCAGCCCGACTGGCAAGTTGGGTTTTGCTGCTGACGGCCGCGCCGGCGCTTGCCCAAGCCCCGGCGCCCATCCAACCCGCGCAATTTGATCCGTCCGACGTCTATTTCCAAGGCTACCTCGCGATCCGCGCTGCGGAACAACTTGAAGCCAGCGGAGATTTTCTGGCCGCCGCTGAAAAACTCGAAAAAGCCCGCACCTTGCTCGAAGCCGTCCGCCGCTACTACCCCGCGTGGAAGCCGGAAATGGTGAACGGCCGCACTTCGCAAAATGCCGAAGCCATCGCCAAAATCCGCCCGAAAGCCGACGAGCAACGCCGCAAGAACCAAAACGTCGTGGCCGAACTCGAAGGCGGCGTCAAAAAGTCCGGCACTCCCATCACTCCCTCAAACCGCGTGATCCCACTCTCTCCCGGCATCCTCGAAGTGGACCCGCTAGCCGCCCGCCGGCTTGCCGAGGCGGAGGCCGAGGTCAAGCGGCTCCGCGAGATTGCGAAAATGAATCAGTCCGCGATCTCGGAATCATCTCGCGACGCCTCCCGTATCCGCGACATCACCCGCCAGCGCGATGCTGTCCAAGCCCAGCTCAACGCGGC
>CAMCUY010000006.1 GCA_945879075.1 Akkermansia muciniphila
GAATCGGAGACAATGTGAAGTTTTTTCCCGTCGTTGAGTGTCGCGCGGAAGCTCAGGGCCATCCCGGCCGCTCCGCTTTTGTTGCGGCCCTCGACGGCGATGACGTTGCGGCTGCCCGGCTTGAGGTGGGCGAGCACCTCGTAGCTGCGGGAACTTTTCCAATCGATCCCCCTTCCGAGATCCATGCCGTTGACGAGCAGACGGTGCTCGTCGTCGCAAACCACCGTGAGCGCCGCGCTGGCGACGTCCGCCGGCAGCTGGAATTCCCGCCGGAAAAACACCTTTTCATTCACAGTGGGCTGGGCACTTTTCCAGATCCAGACTGCGGTCGGCTTGCCACCCGGCTCGGCCTTGACGCCCTGTTGAATTCGCAAATTCTTGAACTCCGTCTTCATCGCCGGCCCGGCATGGACCTGCAGCGCGATCACGCCTTTGGCCGCGCGTTTTTCCGGCTGCACGTCCTGGATTTCCGCCGCCAGCTTGCCGTTGATGAAATGACTGAGCATCTGCCCCTGCGCCACGATGCGGTAGGAATTCCAAACCGCCAGATCCACCGCCGGCACCTCGAGAGAGGCGGTCACTTCCGGAGTGTCGCCGAGCTTGACCCGCTGGCCGCGCTGGCAGGCGATCCCCCTGCCCTTCTCCTCGTAGAGCATCCCGAGGTAGGTCGCCTGCGGATGCAGATCCATCTGATAGCCGCCGACAATCCACTTGGCGGGATCAACCACACGGCTGCGGTATTGAACTCCGGAATTGTTGTTGCCGGTGACGCGGGCTTGGAATTCGAGTTCGAAATCCCCAGGCTCGCCGCCCTGCCAGATCAGGAAGGAATTGGCGTTGATCTTTCTTCCGGCGTCGTCGGTCTCGCCGATCAGCACGCCGTCCTCCACCCGCCACAGCCGGGGATCCCCGGACCATCCAGTGAGGTCCTTGCCGTTGAACAGCGGATGCCAGCCAGCCCGGCACGGTAAGATCGCCATCAGCAGGCAAAGCGGGATTAAAATTCGAGTCATCTGTTTTGAATACGGGCCGCCGATTCCCGGGTTTTCAAAAATAATCGCGAACCGTCTCTTCCCGTCTCGAGCCATTTCAAGCCTCCGCCAAAAGCTTGCGGAAATAAGCGATGGTGGCGTCGAGACCTTGATCCAGCGAGATCGTCGGCTGCCAGCCAAGCTCGGCTTTGGCCAGGGTGATGTCCGGCTGGCGCTGCTTCGGATCGTCTCCCGGCAGCGGAAAATGGGTGATTTTCGACGGGCCACCGACTTTTTTCAGGACGAGCTCCGCCAGTTGCAGCATGGTGAATTCACCCGGATTGCCGATGTTGACCGGACCGGTGAGCGTCGGGTGGTTCATCAGCCGGATGAAACCCTCGATCAGGTCGTCCACATAACAGAACGAGCGGGTCTGGCTGCCGTCGCCGTAGATCGTGAGGTCTCTGCCCTGAAGCGCCTGGACGATGAAGTTGGAAACCACCCGACCGTCGTTCGGCAGCATCCGCGGGCCGTAGGTGTTGAAAATCCGCACCACCCGGATATCGACTTGGTTCTGGCGGTGGTAGTCGAAAAACAAGGTTTCCGCGCAGCGTTTTCCCTCGTCATAACAGGCTCGGATGCCGATGGGATTGACGTTTCCGTGATACGATTCCGGCTGCGGATGGACGTCGGGATCGCCGTAAACTTCGGAAGTGGATGCTTGGAACACCCGCGCCCCGGTGCGTTTCGCCAGACCAAGGCAATGGATCGCGCCCATCACCGAGGTCTTGGTGGTCTTGATCGGGTTGTGCTGGTAGTGCGGCGGCGACGCGGGGCAGGCGAGGTTGTAAATTTGATCCACCTCGTATTTGAACGGCTCGGTCACGTCGTGGCGGACGAGCTCGAAGTAGGGATTGCCCATCAAATGCGCGATGTTGCGCTTCCGGCCGGTGAAAAAATTGTCGAGGCAGATGATTTCATTTCCCTCGCCGAGAAGCCGTTCACAGAGATGGGAGCCTAGAAAGCCTGCTCCGCCGGTGATTAAAATGCGCATGCCGTCGAAATGGCAGCATCCGCCGACCAAATCAAGAATAGATCCCGCAAACTCCACGGCGGGCCCAGGGCGGTTGTCTGGTTAGCTGATTTTTGGAGGGGAAGTTTTGAGGAGGCTCAAGGCGGCGTGGGGCCGATCTCCTGAGGACCGGTGGGGGATCTGAGCGTTCGCGCTTTGGAAAAATTCTTTTCGTCGGGGGAGGCGCGTCGAAAATCCGCCATGACGAAAACCTACCTACCGCACAAGGCGCGCAACCAAATAGGCGGGATCATCGTCTGCCACCTGAACATCCACCATGCTTCCGGCCCGTTCCAACATCCGGCGGCAATCGGGCGACAGATGCCTCACGTGCAGGACTTTACCGAGTTTACGGTAGCGCTCGGCCAGCGACCGGATCGCCTCCAGGCCGGATAGGTCGCATACGCGGGCGTCGTGGAAATCCAAGGTCACTTGGTCCGGATCGTTCGCGGGATCGAATTTCTCGGAAAAGTCCCGCACCGAGCCGAAATAGAGCAGCCCTTCGAGTCCGTAAATCCGCCCGCCTTCAGCATCCGCCAGCGTCGTGCGCCGCACGTTCTTCGAACTCTTCCAGGCGAACACGAGAGCGGATAGAACCACTCCGCATAACACCGCGATCGCCAGGTCCTGCCAGACGGTGATCGCGGTCACCACCACGATCACCAGCACGTCCGAAAACGGAACCTTGCCGATCGTGTTGAAGCTCGACCACTCGAAGGTCGCGATCACCACCACGAACATCACGCCAGTTAGCGCGGCGATGGGGATTTGATCGATCAGCGGCGAGCCGAACACGATGAAAGCCAGCAACGCGCACGCGGCGATCACGCCGGACATCCGGCCGCGGCCGCCGGAGGTGATGTTGATGAGGCTCTCCCCCACCAGCGCGCAGCCGCCCATGCCCTTGAACAATCCGGCGACGATGTTAGCCGCGCCGAGGGCGATGGCTTCGCGGTTGCCTTTGCCGCGGGTCTCGGTGATTTCATCGATGAGCTGCAGAGTCATCAGCGTTTCTACCAGACCCACCATGGAGAAAATGAACGCGTAGGGCGCGACGAAACGCAAGGTCTCCCAAGTGAGTGGAATAGCGGGCCAGTGGGGCAGCGGAAAAGGCCCTTTCACGCTGGAAAGATCGCCCACCGTCTGCGTTTCCAGGCCAAGGGCCACCAGACTCACCACAATGATCGCGGCAAGAGACGACGGGATTTTCTTCGTGAACCTGGGCATCACGTAAATGACCGCCATCGTCAGCGCCACCAATCCCAGCATCGTGTAAAGCGGCAAGCCATGCAGCCAGTCACCCACCGCCGCGCCGTCCCGCTCACGGAACATGCGAAGCTGGGAAATGAAAACCACGATCGCCAGGCCGTTCACGAATCCCATCATCACCGGATGGGGCACCAACCGGATCAGCCGTCCTAACTTGAGCAAGCCCACCCCGACCTGGATCAGGCCCATCAGAATCACCGCCAGAAACAAATACTCAAGTCCGGCGCCGGGACCGCCGCGACGATCCCCTTCCGCCACCAAGGCGATCATCACCACCGCCAGCGACCCGGCCGCCGAGGAGATCATGCCAGGGCGCCCACCGAACGCGGCGGTGATCAAACAGACGAAAAATCCGGCGTAAAGCCCGGCCAGCGGAGGCGCGCCCGCGACAAAGGCGAAGGCAATCGATCCGGGAACCAGCGCGAGAGCCACGGTCAGGCCGGCGAGGGCGTCGTCTTTCCACGTGCCGCGTTTTTTTTGGAAGAATTGGGAGAACATATCCAGCGGGTTACGAAAAAAGCCCGCTTCGGATAGACCGACGCGGGCTTTGAAATTTCCGAAGGATCAACCTCAATGGCGGAATGTCTTCTTGAAGTGCAGCGCGGCGGCGGATTTCGCGATGACGCCCTGGAGATAGGCGACTTCCTCGGCGTCCATGCTGTGCTCCACGCCCTCGAGTTTTTCCTGGGCGCGCTTGATCGCTTCTTCCGCGTTGAGTTCGTCGATCTCGGCTTCGCCCAGCGCCATGTCGGTTAGGACGACGACCTTGGACTGGGAGACTTCAGCGAACCCCGAACCAATGGCGAGTCTTTCGACTTTGCCGTCGTGGAGGTAGCGCAACTCGCCGGGCTTCAGCGCGGTCACCAGACCGGCGTGCTGCGGCAGGATGCCCATTTCACCGTCCGCTCCCGGGAGATAGACGTTGTCCACGGTGTCCGAGAAGATCTTCTTCTCGGGAGTGACGATATCAAGTTGGAGAGCCATGGTGATGGTGGGTGCTGAAATACAGCAGGCTGAAATTAGTCACGTGGCACCGAATCGATTCCGCCCTTCATGTAGAAATTGCCTTCCGGCACGTCGTCGAGCTTGCCGTCGAGGATCTGCGCGAAGCCCTTGACGGTGTCTTCGATGGAAACGAGCACGCCGGGGACGTTGGTGAAGACTTCCGCAACGTGGAACGGCTGGGTGAGGAAACGCTGGATTTTCCGGGCGCGGAAGACGCTCATCTTGTCATCGTCTGAAAGCTCGTCCATGCCGAGAATGGCGATGATGTCCTGAAGGTCCTTGTAGCGCTGGAGCACCATCTGCACGCCGCGGGCGACGCGGTAGTGCTCCTCGCCGATGATGTCGGGAGCGAGCGCCTTCGAGGTGGAGGCGAGCGGATCGACGGCCGGGAAGAGCGCTTGCTCGGCGAGCGAACGCTCGAGAACGACGGTGGCGTCAAGGTGGGCGAAGGTGTTGGCGGGAGCCGGGTCGGTCAAGTCGTCCGCTGGCACGTAAACGGCCTGGATGGAAGTGATGGAGCCTTTGTTAGTGGAGGTGATTCGCTCCTGGAGGCCGGCCATTTCCTCGGAAAGAGTCGGCTGATAGCCCACGGCGGACGGCGTCCGGCCGAGCAGCGCGGACACTTCGGAACCGGCTTGGGAGAAACGGAAGATGTTGTCGACGAAGAGCAGCACGTCCTGGTTGTCCTCGTCGCGGAAATGCTCGGCCATGGTGAGGGCGGAGAGGGCGACGCGGAGACGGGCGCCCGGAGGCTCGTTCATCTGGCCGTAGCAAAGCGCAACCTTGGAGCCTTCGACGAGGACAGGGTTGCCCCGGTCGTCGAGTTTCGGATGACCTTTTTCGTCCTTCTCGGTGGCGATAACGCCGGACTCGATCATTTCCCAGTAGAGATCGTTTCCTTCACGGGTCCGCTCACCGACACCGGCGAAGACGGAGAAACCGCCGTGCGCTTTGGCGATGTTGTTGATGAGCTCCATGATGACGACGGTCTTGCCGACGCCGGCACCACCGAACATGCCGCCTTTGCCACCCTTGAGCAGCGGGCAGATGAGGTCGATGACTTTGATACCCGTGGCGAGGACTTCGGTGTTAGCGGATTGCTCCGTCAGCGCCGGGGCGGGACGGTGGATCGGCGAGCGGAAATTCGCGTCGGCGATCGGCACGTTTTCGTCCACGAGGTCGCCGGTGACGTTGAAGATCCGGCCGAGCACTTGCTTTCCAACAGGAACCGAGATCGGCTTGCCGAGGTCGGCGAGAGCCATGCCGCGCTTGAGGCCGTCCGTGGTGGACATGGCGACCGCACGCACCCAACCGTCGCCCAAATGCTGCTGCACTTCGAGCACGAGCTTGGTATCCACGCCGTTGAGGACATATTGGATCTCCAACGCGTTATAAATTTCAGGCAGCTTGGTTGCTTTGGAGAAGTCAGCGTCGATGACGGCGCCGATGATCTGGACGATGGTTCCGGTGTTGCTCATGGGAAAAAGAGTTAAAAGTTAAATGTTAAAAGTTACAGGTCACTCCATGGCCTTCATGGCCGTGGTAATTTCGAGAAGCTCGGAAGTGATGGCTCCCTGGCGGAGCTTGTTGTATTCGAGCGTGAGCTCCTTGATGAATTTCTTCGCGTTGTCGGTCGCGGACTTCATGGCGACCATCCGCGCGGAGTGCTCGGAAGCGCGGGCTTCCATGAGGGCCTGGAAGACTTCGTAATTGACGTAGAGCGGAAGAATGGCGCCGAGCACGCCGGCCGGACTTGGCTCGAAAATGTAGTCGCTGATCGGATCGTTCTGGTGCTCCTCAACTTTGAACCCCGCGCCGATTTCCTCAAACGCCTGCTCCTCGCCTTGGCGATGGCCCTGGATCGGAAGAAGGGTCACGACTTCGGACTCCTGCCGCAGGGTGTTCACAAAGCTGGTGAAAGCGATGGAGACCTTGTCGTAGTTACCGTCTAGGAACTGCTGGGTGATGAACTTGGCGATCGGACGAGCCTGGGAGAACGGCACCGGGTCCTTGACGGTGAAGTCCGCGATGACCTTGATGCCGAGCTTTTCAGCCATCGTGCGGAGCTTGCGGCCGACGGTCACGAAGTGCGCGTCAGGCGAAGTCTGCAACTTGAGCTTGCGGGCGAGGTTGGTGTTGATCGGACCGCAGAGACCCTTGTCGGTGGAGATCACCAGCACCAGCTCGCGGCCGCCCTGGCGATGCTCTAGCAGCGGGTGGGATTCCTCGCCAAAGTTCCTGCGCATGTTGAACAGCATCTGGGTGAGCTGCTTCGCATACTCACGCCCGCCGAGCGCCTGGTCCTGCGCCTTCTTCATCTTGGCGGCAGCGACAAGCTGCATCGCGCGAGTGATCTGCGCGGTGTTTTTGACCGACTTGATGCGCCGGCGGATGTCGCGGAGGTTTGCCATTTTTAAAAAGTGCTAGAGAAGAAAACTGCGGAGTGAACTCGATTATTTCCAGGACTTCTTGAAGTCCTCGATGCCTTGGCTGACGGCCTCGACCATCGACTTGTCCTTCTTGAGATCCGGCTTTTCGTTGCGGATCTTGTCGAGGAGGTCGCCCTTGCGGGTGTTGAAATAATCACCCAACGCGGCTTGGAAGCGCTTCACGTCGGCGACGGAGACGTCGTCGAAGTAGCCGTTCTGCATCGCGAAGAGGTAGATGGACTCCATCTCCATGGCGAGCGGGCTGTATTGGTTCTGCTTGAAGAGCTCGACGATCCGGGCGCCGCGATCGAGCTTCTTCTTGGTGGAGGCGTCGAGGTCGGAACCAAACTGGGCGAAGGCCTGAAGCTCGCGATACTGGGCGAGGTCGAGCTTGGTCGTTCCGGCAACGGACTTGATCGTCTTGGTCTGGCAGGCGGAACCCACGCGGGACACCGAGAGACCGACCGAGATGGCGGGACGGATACCTTGATAGAAGAGGTCGGTTTCCAGGTAGATCTGGCCGTCGGTGATGGAAATCACATTGGTCGGGATGTAAGCGGAAACGTCGCCGGCCTGCGTCTCGATGATCGGCAGCGCGGTGAGCGAGCCACCACCCGCGGCTTCGGAAAGACGCGCGGAGCGCTCGAGCAACCGGGAGTGGAGATAGAAAACGTCACCTGGATAAGCTTCGCGCCCGGACGGGCGGCGGAGAATCAGCGACACCTGGCGATAGGCGACGGCGTGCTTGGAAAGGTCGTCGAACACGATCAAGCAGTCTTTGCCCTGGTCCATGAAATACTCGGCGATCGAGCAGCCCGCGTAAGGAGCGAGATACTGCATGGCGGCGGCGTCGGAAGCGGAAGCGGAAACGATGGTGGTGTATTCCATCGCGCCGGCGTCTTCGAGGATTTTTTGGATCCGCGCGACGTTGGAGAGCTTCTGGCCGATGGCGACGTAGATGCAATACATCGGCTTGTGGTTCTGGAGCTTGCCGTTTTCCGCCGCCTTGTTTTGCTGGGCTTGGGAAATGATGGTGTCCACGGCGATGGTGGTCTTGCCGGTGGAACGGTCGCCGATGATGAGCTCGCGCTGGCCGCGGCCGACGGGGATCATCGCGTCGATGGACATGATGCCGGTCTGCACGGGGACGGAAACGGACTTCCGCTTGATGATGCCTGGAGCGATCTTCTCCATCGGGTAGAAAGCGGCGGCGACGATGTCGCCCTTGCCATCGATGGGAGCGCCGAGGGCGTTGACCACGCGGCCGAGGACAGCTTCACCCACTGGAACAGAGAGCAACTTGCCGGTGGTGCGGCATTCGGCACCTTCCTT
The DNA here is from genome assembly GCA_945879075.1 of Akkermansia muciniphila. Taxonomy (GTDB): domain Bacteria; phylum Verrucomicrobiota; class Verrucomicrobiia; order Verrucomicrobiales; family Akkermansiaceae; genus Luteolibacter; species Luteolibacter muciniphilus_C. The sequence goes on from CAMCUY010000006.1 coordinate 8,079, forward strand.
GACGGCTGCATAATCACCGAGGAGCACGACGCCGACTTCGCTTTCTTCCAAGTTGAGGGCCATCCCGGTGACGCCGGCACCGAACTCGATCATCTCGTTGAGCATGACGTCGGAGAGGCCTTCGACCTTGGCGACACCGTCACCGACTTGGCGGACGGTTCCGACGTTAGTTTTTGCGACGGAGGAAGTGATTCCGGCGATCTGTTGTTCGAGTTCTTGAAGGATGCTGCTCATGACAAGGTATCTATTGAAAAGTGAGAGTGTTTGAAAAGATTAGAAAGCGTTGGCGAGACGTTCGAGGCGGCCTTGAACCGAGCCGTCGAAAACGTCGTTACCCACGCGGATGCAGAGGCCTCCCAGAAGGGCGGGAGTGATTTGATATTGGACCACGAGGCCGGGTCCGTACTGGTTGGTGAGACCGGCGACCACGCGCTGGCGGGTCGATTCGTCGATTTCCACAGCGCTCTCCACGGTCACCTCGCGGCGCTCGAGTTCGAGGCGGGTCAGGCGCTGGATCGCCACGAGGATCGCGCGGTAATCACGCGGCTTGGACTCTACCAGGCGGGAGATGACCGTGCGCAGTTTCGACTCGTCAAACCGGCCGTTCGTCTGGCAGAGGCCAAACAGGCGACGAGCGGCGGCGGCGGCGGTCTTGGAAATCTTCATGGCGAGGAGATGAAATGGGAGGATCAGGCTTCGACCTTGGCGAGCGCGTCTTCGTTGATGCGCTTCTGGTCGTCGGCGTTGAGGATCTTGCCGGTGACCTGTGAGGTGGTGGCGGCGACGAGGCGGCCGAATTCGCGCTTCAGTTCGGTGCTAAGACGGTCGCGGTCTGCCTTGGCGGCAGCCTCGGCCTTGGCAAGAATCTGTTGGGCACTGGCGATCGCCTCCTGGGCTTTCTGCTCGGTAAATGCGGCGGCGCCTTGCTTGGCTTCGTTAATCAGGCGGACGGCTTCGTCATTCGCCTTGGCGATGGCGGCGGCGGTGGTCGCTTCGGATTCCGCGAGCTGCTGTTCGATGCGCTTGAGCTTGTTTTCACCATCCGCGATGCGGGTGCGGCGTTGATCGAGGATGGCCTGCACCGGGCCGAAGGCGAACTTCTTGAGGACGAAGATCACCAAGAAGAAATTGACCACCTGTGCGATGAAAAACGGCCAGTTCAGTCCGAAGGTCGTCGAGATATTTTCCAAGACGCCGGGATTTTCGGCGGCGGCAGCGAGAAAGGTGGTCATATCGTGAGAAGAGATTTCGTGTAGAAAGGAACCGCACGCGCCAGCTGGCCGGCGCGTGCGGAAAAGATGATTAGAACGGGACAGCGAAAGCGGAGAGAATGAAGATTCCCTCGATAAGTGCCGCGAGAATGATCGAGATCACGAGGATTGGAGTGGCGGCACCGGGGTTGCGGCCGGTGGCTTCAGCGGCTTTCGAGCCGAGGATGCCGATACCGAGTCCACCACCGAGGGCGGCGAGTGCTACTGCAAATGACTTTGTAAACATATGGTGTGTTTTAGTGTGTTGTTGGGGTTTCCGGCCGACTCCACGTTCATGACATGGTCAGTCGGCTGAAAGGGGTCAATGGTGCTCTTCTTCGCCGTGATCGCAGATCAATTTGAGGAAAATAGCGCAGAGCAGTGTGAAGACTAGTGCTTGAACGAAGCCGACGAGGAGCTCCATGAAGTAGAAGGGCAGCGCGGGGATGAAAGCGAGGGTCTTTGGCACCAGCGCCATCAACGCTTCCAAGGTTTGCTCGCCGCCATAGATGTTGCCAAAGAGACGGAAGGTGAGTGCCACGGGGCGGATCGCGATCGAGATGACTTCGAGCACGCCGACAAACAGGAATACCGGAATCATCACCAACAGCATGAGACCGGCGAAATTGCCCTTCGGTGCGAAAATGTGCGCGAGGAAGCCCTTCAGGTTGTTTTCCGTGAGTGCCCAGTAGAGCCAAAGGATGGCGAAACTGAAAGCCATCGCGGCCGTCATGTTGATGTCGGCATTCGCTCCGCGGAGGAACGGGGTCACCATGTTCCCATGGCTGTCCACCCATCCGGCGGTTCCCACGCCCGGGATCAGCCCCAGATAGTTGCTCACCAGAATGAAGAAGAACACCGAGCCGAAAAACCAAAACACGCGCTTCGTCAGATGCTCGCCCATCAGGCCGGCTAGGAAATCATATAGCGACTCGATCGCCCATTCCGCGAAGTTTTGGAAACCGGTGGGAACCAAAGCCATTTTCTTGGTCGCCGCCTTGCAGAAAAAAACAATCAATCCCACGGCAAGCCACACCATGATCATGGAGTTGGTGATCGGCAGGGTCTCGCTGAGTCGCTGTGCGTCGAGCGGCAGCGCGTGGTGACCACCCTCTTCAGAGGCAAACGCCGCCAGCGGGCTCAGAATCCAGAAAATGGTGGTGGAGAGGAGGAAACGCATGCAATGGAGCCTGCTGTCGGCGGGCGCGCGGTCTTTAATGAATCGCCGCCAACCTCCGCAAGTTCTATTTGTGAAAAATTTCACAAGCCCGGAAAATTCCGCTGTTTGACAAGGAATCCGCGCCACCCGCCCGGACGGACTACCGCGATATCGACCGGCGAGCCGGGGCTCCCGGCCGGCCGCGGCATGGCACCGCCGGTTCCGGAACCACCGCGGGGAACGACGCGCTAACCTAACTTAACAAGGAAATCCAGCATGGCCGCAACGATCCACCGAACGCCGGATCCCGCGCGGCACAAGCCAGAAAGCCCCTGCAAGTCAAGCCGCCACTGCAAAAAAAATCCCTATATTTTCAATAGATTTTCTCTTGCCAAGCCCCGGTGCCATTCTCAGAAACGTCGTTGCCATGAACAAATCTGAATTGATTGAAGCCATCCAAGCCGCTCTCGGAAAAGAAGCCACCAAGCGTTCCGCCGACGAAGCCCTCGAAGCCGTCCTCTCCTCCATCGCCGCAGGCGTGAAGAAGGACCAAAAAGTCCAGATCATCGGATTTGGAACCTTCGAAGTCAAAAAGCGCGCCGCACGCCAAGGTCGCAACCCGAAGACGGGTGAAGCCATGATGATCGCCGCCTCCAAGTCGGTCGGCTTCAAGCCTTCGTCCGTCCTCAAGGCCAGCCTGTGATTTACGCGGGAGGTGAAAGCCTCCCTAACCCACCCCTAAAAAACCAAAAACCCCGGCCATCAGGCCGGGGTTTTCTTTTTGAAGCGATCCGGCGTCTGAATTTTCAGAACCAACCCTTCTTGTTCGTGATGTAAGTCGCCACGAATTCCGCGTCGCTCTTGGTCAGGTAAATGATGCCTTCAATCAAGCCCACGATGCCGAATAAGCCGCAGGTTACCAGGCTGACGATGAGTTGGATCACTCCTTCCTTGGTGTATCCGAGGACGAATTTATGGGCTCCGGTCCATCCGAGGAGGATTCCGAGCAAGCCAGCGAGCAGTTTTTTTTCGGCGCCAGCAGGCGCGGGTGTTGCAGGTTCTGTGGACATAGTGCTTTCGATCTACTAAGCCCTGCCCGACCAAGCAAGCCTCAAGAGCCATGAAACCAAGAATCACTCTCGCAGAAACCCAACTTCCCGACGGGAACATCCTCTCGCTCCAGGAGCACGACGGACGCAAGTCCCTCCTCGTTCACGGCCAACAAATCTGCGGCCCCGCCACCCGCGCGGCCGAGGAGGAGCTCGCCCGGCTCGCCTGCGCGCCGTTCCGGCCCGCCCGCCAGCCGCAAATCTGGTTCGCCGGTCTTGGGCTCGGCCACAGCATCGCCGCCGTGGCGAAAGAGCTCCCGCAAAAGCGCGCCAGCTTTTTCGTCGCCGAGCCGCTTGCCGCCATCCCCGACTGGCACCGCGCCCACATCCCCGACAGCCCGTTACTGACTGACCGCCGCATCGCGCTGGAAAACGATTGCGGCCCGCAGGCGCTCATGCGCCACGCCGGACTACTCCACGCCATCCTCGTCCACCTCGACGCCTCCCCCACCGGCCCGCGCAACCGCAGCTGGGTGGACGAACGGCGCTGGGTTTCCGCCGCCTACGAGGCGCTCCAACAAGGAGGCCTGCTTGCCATCGCCGGCTCGCGTCACGTCGCCAACCTCACCCGCCGCCTCCAAGGCTCGGGTTTCGAAGTGGCGGAATTCACGGTTCCATCCTCCCCCAACGCGAAGCGCCCCCGTTTCCTCCCCATCTGGCTCGCCCGCAAAGGCAAAGCCGCTGATTGATCTTTCGCCGGGCGCGTGCTTGAGTGCGCCGCACCCATGGCCCGCCTCACCCCTTTTCACATCCTTCCCGCATTGATCGCAGCTGCCTCTCACGCCGGTGAAGTCACCATTGAGCCGCGGCCTTTTTCCGTCGAAAAATCGTTCAACACCACCGCCCTGCCGACTGGCGATTGCGTGCTTTTGAAACTTGATCCCAAAGTCTGGAAGGATTTCACAGTCACTCAGGTCACCCCCCACGGCTCCAAAGTGGCCAAAGGCGACGTGTTAGTCCGTTTCGATTCCGAGGCAATCGACAAAAAACTCGAAGACTCCCGCCGCGCGCTTGAAGCCGGCACGCTCGCCCTCGCGCAGGCCGGGCAGGACTTCGCAATGCTGCAGGAAACCTCGCCTAACAAGCTGGATTCCGTCCGCCGCGCCGCCGACATCGCCAAGGAGGAAAACACCTATTTCACCCAAGTCCGCCGCAAGGCAGCCGAAGACAACGCCGCCCAAGCGCTCAGGCGCAGCGACCAGATCCTTTCTAACCAGCGTGAGGAACTCAAGCAGCTCGCCAAAATGTATGAGGCGGACGACATCACGGAAAACACCGAGGAAATCATCCTCGTCCGCCAGCAGGACGCCGTCGCCGCCGCCGAGTTCGCCCAGCGCATGGAAGGCCTCGACCACAAGCGCACCCTCGAAATCACCCTTCCCCGCGAGGCCAAGGCCCTCGCCGACACCGAGCGCGATACCGCCATCGCCCTCAAAAAAGCCGAGGCCGACATCCCTCGCTCCATCGAGCTGAAAAAACTCGAGCTCGAATCCCTCAAAACCGCCAACCAGCGCGCCAAACAGGACCTCGTCGACCTCGAAGCCGACCGCACCCGCTTCGAATTCAAAGCCCCCGCCGACGGCTGGTTCTATCACGGCCCCATCGAAAACGGCCGCTGGACCACCGGCAAGATCGTCGAGACCCTCGTCCCCCACGGCCACCCGCCCGCCCACGCCGCGTTCGCCACCTTCGTTCCCGGAGCCGCCAAACTGGCCCTCGTTTCATTCCTCGATGAAGCGACCGCCCGCTCGCTCAAGCCCGAACTCACCGGTGCCGCCACCCTGCCCGGCCGCGAGGATGTGGAAATCCCCGTCAAGCTCCTCAAGCTCGCCGCCACCCCCTGCCCCGACGGCACTTACCGCGCGGATTTCTCCGCCACCTGGCCGAAGGAACCCGTCCCCGCCGCCGGCGCGACCGCCCAGGTCCGCCTCATTTCCTATCAGCAAGCGGCCGCCATCGCCATTCCCACCAAGGCGCTCAACTTCACGGCCGGCGGCTGGACGGTCGAAGTCAAACTCGCCGACGGCAAGACTGAGCGTCGACCCGTCAAGCGCGGCCGGGTGTCCAAGGATGACACCGAGATTCTCTCCGGCCTCGAAGCCGGCCAAGTCGTCGTCGTGCCGTGAGCACCTGAATCACCTGCCCGTCAGCCCACCACTTCCACCCGCAAATCAGGGATGGCCGAAAAGTGCCGGAGATTCCGGGTGATCAAAGGTTTGCCAAGTGCCACGCAAACCGCCGCGATCCAGAGATCATTCTGACCGATCTCGCGATAGCCCGGCGCGTCCTGAATCGCGGCACAAATTCGCCCGTAAACCGGAATTACCGGTTCCGGGTCGAGGATTGGCACACCCACCGCAAGAAACCCCCGGACCAGCGCCGGATCATGTGCCGCCCGCGTCGCGCCATGCCAGAATTCACCCAAAACCACCCACGGCAGACCGAGCGACTTCGCCGCGTGAGCGGAGGCGTAGGCCACCGCCCACGGCTGCCGCCGCCAGAGACCAATCAGGAACGAGGCGTCGGCAATCAAGTCCACGCATCCTCCTTGGCAGAAGACCGCCCTTCGATCGCTTGCTCCATCAAATCATTCCCAGCCAGAGCCTGCGTTTGGTTTACCTCAGCAAACCCCAGAAAAGCCCCCAAGCTGCCGGGTTCTGGAATCACCCGTTTGACCACGCTCGAAAACGATTCCCCCCGGCCCTTTTTCCAAGCCTTCAGACGTTCGTAAGCGATATCGTCAAGAGTGATTGTTTTCATGTTTCGTGTATACACGACTGCTTACACGAAATCAATATAAAATCTCCCCGGATTTCTTCGCTTGTGTCTTGCCTCCCGAAGTCTTGAATTTCGCTCTAGACGTCCCTCAAGCTTTCCCCAGCCAATCCAAGCCCCTTGCCGATGCCCCTTCATTTTTCGTTCCCTTGGCATCACGGTATTCCCATCCTGGCTTCGCTGATTCTCACCCTCACCGCATCGTCGGCAGTCGCGGACGAGCCGCCTCCCAGAATCTCCCGTGAAACCCTCGACGCCTCCATCCGCCGCGGCGTCGATTTCCTGATCACCCACCAGAATTCTAACGGCTCTTGGGGTAGCGCCGCCCGCACCAAGAACATCAACATTTACGCACCCCTCCCGGGTGCCCACCACGCCTACCGCGCGGGAGCCTCTGGCCTCGCGCTGTCCGGCCTCATCGATGCCGCCGACCCGAGCCCCGAGGTCGAGGCCGCCATCGCCAAAGCCGCCGCCTGGACCGCCGCCGAACTGCCGAAACTCCGCCGCGCCGACCAAACGACCACCTACAATATCTGGGGCCACGCCTACGGACTGCGCGCCATTTCCCGCCTTCACGCCCGCGAGAAAGATCCCGCGAAAAAGGCCGAATGGGCCGCCCTCGCCCAAGGCCAGATCGATCTCGCCAACCGCTACGCCGATATCAGCGGCGGCTGGGGCTACCTTGACGTCTTCGACAACCTAACCACCCAAAAACCTTCCGGCATCCCCACCTCCTTCACCACCGCCACATTGCTTCTCGCCATGGACCAAGCCCGCCTCGCGATGGGAGTCAAACTCGATGAGAACCTCGTCCGCAAAGCCATCGCCGGCATCAACCATCAGCGCACGCCGGACTTCTCCTACACCTACTCGTTCAACCACCGGATGCGCCCGCGGAGCGACATCAACCGCCCCGCCGGCTCGCTCGCCCGCTCCCAAGCATGCAACGCCGCCCTCCGCATCCACGGGGAAAAAGCCGTCACCGACGAAGTCCTCACCACTTGGGCCGATCGATTCCTCGCCCGCGAAGGCTTCCTCAGCAACGTCCGTAAACGCCCGGTCCCGCATGAAGGCGCGTTCAAGATCGCCGGTTATTTCTACTACTACGGCATCTATTATTTCACCGAGTCCGTGAAACTCCTGCCCAAGGAAGCCCACGCCGCCTACGCCAAGCGCCTCGCCGCGATTCTGTTGGAACGCCAGGAAAAGGACGGTTCGTGGTGGGACTATCCGCTCTACGACTACCACCAAGCCTACGGCACCGGCTACTCGCTTATGGCCCTCACCTGGTGCCGGGACACTCTGGCAGATCGGCCTTTCAACTGAGCCCCGTCTTCAGCCGCCGCCTCACGGCCTCCAGCGCCGCCTGGCTGACCGCAAGTTTGAAATCCTTGCGATTGCGCGGATGAAACACGCTGAAAGCCTCCGTCGGAGCGCCCCGCACCGCCACCGCGATCCACGCCGTGCCCACCGGTTTCTCCTCCGAGCCACCGCCAGGACCGGCGATGCCGGTGACAGACACCGCGATGTCCGACCCACTCTTCTCAAGAGCCCCCTCCGCCATCGCACGGGCGACAATCCCGCTAACCGCGCCATGCGTTTCGATGTCCCGCGCGGAAACTCCGAGCATCCCGGTCTTCGCCGCGTTCGCGTAGGTCACGAATCCGTGGGTGAAAACCCCGCTCGCGCCCGGCACGTTGGTGATCCGGTTGGCAATGAGCCCGCCCGTGCAACTCTCGGCGGTGGCGAAGCTCATCCCGCGCGCCTTGAGCAAGCGGACGACGGTTGCTTCCAATGAACTTTCATCATCACTGATCAGATAGGAGCCGAATCGTTCAAGCGCGATCTCGCGCCCCTCCTCCAACGCCGCCTCATCGCCTATCAGGCGCAAGTCCACCTCGCCGATGTGCGCACAGTAGCCGTATTCCAAACCGGTAACCTCCGCCAGCCGCGCGTCGATGCCTTGGTGGAAATCGCTCTCGCCAATTCCGGTGAATTTCAAAACCAGCGCCTGATGCAGCTGCTCCACCCCCGCCAGGGCGCGCAACCGCGGCACAACCTCGGCGTGATACATCGGATAAAGTTCGCGCGGCGGTCCCGGCAGCAGAAACACCGCGCAATTCGACCGCCCGTTGAGGCGCGGCGGCACGTAGATTCCCGGTGCCGTGCCGTTCGCATTCGGTAGAATATCCGCGCCCACCGGACAAAGCGCCTGCTTGAGATTCGCATCCACCATCGGCTTGCCGCGCAGGGCGAAAAAGCCTTCCAGCGAGCGCAACGCCGCCTCATCCGTGATCAACTCCAGCCTCAGCACCTCGGCCGTGATTTCGCGGGTGAGGTCGTCGCTCGTCGGCCCCAGCCCGCCCGTCACAATCACCGCGTCCGCGCGGCCGAGCGCTTCCTGCAACACGTCGCGGATCGCATCACCGTCCGGCACCGTCGTCTGGCGGGCGATCCGCAGGCCGAGTTTGAATAACTCGCGGCCGAACCACGCGCCGTGGGTGTTGAGCGTGTTTCCCAGCAGGAGTTCGGTTCCGGTGTTGATGACTTCGATTTTCACGTCGCGAATCTGCGGCATCCCGGCGGCGACTCAAGGCCGGATATTTCAACGCGCGATCCTGCCGGCCGCCAGCCAGAGCAACGCCGGCGCCAGCAAGCTCAACCCGAACGCCCAACCCGGCGCCTCGTGCCCCGCCCGGCCGATCGCCGCGAACAGAAATCCCATCGGCGCGCTACCACAAGCCAAGGCCACCGTGAATTTTCGAAACGGCATCCGCACCAGTCCCGCCGTGCAGGAAATCACCTCCGGCAGAATCGGCAAAGCCCGCGACAAAGCCACCACCCAGCCGCCGCCGTTGGCGAACAGCCGCCTGCCCCTATCATAATCGCGCTCACCCAGCCATCGCCGCGCGAACCGCTCGCCGCAAAGCCAGCCCAAGCCGTAGCCCGCCATCCCGGCTGACATCAATCCCGCCGCCGCCACCAAGCCCCCGACAAAAATCCCGTAAATATAACCCAGCGCCGAAATCACCACCGTGCCGGGAACCGGCAACGCCAAGTCCGCCACTAACAAGGCGATTCCCGCCACCCAGGCCCACGGCCCGGCGCTGTTCAGCCACTCCACGCTTCCCGCGAGAGTGAACCGCTCGTCCCAGCCCGCCCCCCAGGCCGCCCACGTCCCGAGCAAGAGAATGGCGAGTCCCAAAAACCAAAGCAGCAGCCTCATCGTCGGTTAGTTCAAGCGTATCCCAGCCACGGTCCCAGCCATTTCTCGGCCTCCTGCAAGCTGATCCCCTTGCGCCGGGCGTAATCATCGACCTGGTCCTTCTGCAGCTCGGAAATGGCGAAGTAATGGCTCTCCGGATGCGAGAAGTAGAGCCCGCAAACCGCCGCGCCCGGATGCATCGCGCAGCTTTCCGTCAAGGTCACGCCGGTCTCCGCCGAAGCACCTAGCAATTCGAACAGCGGCGGCTTCTCGGTGTGGTCAGGCTGCGCGGGATAACCCGGCGCAGGACGGATGCCCTGATAGTTTTCATGGATCAACTGGTCGTGCGTGAGCTCGTCCTCGGTTTCATACCCCCACTCGACACGCGCCTTGTGATGGAGAAATTCCGCGAACGCCTCGGCGAATCGGTCGGCGATGGCCTTGACCATGATCGAGCCGTAAGGATCGATCTGCTTGTCCAGTTCGTCCGCGAATTCGTGCGCGCCGTGGATGCCCACCACGAAGCCGCCGACATAATCGGGCGTAGCGGCGATCACCGGTCGCCGCGAGCCAGGATCCCCCAAAAACTCCCAATCCACCAGCCCCGCCGCTTTCGGGTTCCCCAGAATATAGCTCCGCTGATTCCAATAATCATCCGCATCCCGGACAATGTGATCATAAGACTCTTTCTGCCAAAGCGAGCCCTCGCGGCCCAACAGAATATTGATTTCCTTGGCCGAAGCCGACTTTATTCCCTGCAAAATCTTCGACAGCGAATAACTCTCCCTGGGCTTGATCAGGAAATGCACGTGATTCGGCATTACACACCATGGCCCCAGGTCATAATGCTCACCGTCGAAATGAAACAACGTGTTTTTAACAATATCCGCAATCTCGGGTCGCTTCATCCAACATTCACCATGCCCGGCGTGAAGCGCGGTTTCCATCCGCTCGTTGTAAAGGCCTTCGAGTTCGTTTTTGAGTTGAGCTGAAAGAGCTGCGTTTCCCGCGTCTTCGGCTTGCTTGTGTTTGAGAAGGATTTCCTGCTTTTCCTGCTGATACTCGGTAAGGACGGATTGCGGGAGTGAATCAGCGAGCCGGAAGGTGATGGCATAGGTGGCTCCGTCCTGGTGCCAGTGAGGAAGATAGCCTTTGTCGCTGCGGGCGATGGATTTTCCGGGGTTTAGGAATGACGGGGCCATTCGCGGCGACCGGTGATCGCCGCTACATGGCGCCACCCAGTCGGCCAGTGCGACGTTCGGTTTTCCCGAGTCCTTCTTGAGCTGCTGGCGGAGACTGTGGAAACGCATGCGCTCGGTCGTCCGGGTTTCGTCGCTCCAGACGATGACGTCGTCACCTTCAGCATTTGCAGGGAAGAATCCGTAGATGCCTTCCGCCCGGAAGCGGTCCTCGGCGATGATCCGGTCCACCCAGCCCATCGCATCCTGATAGAGCTTACCGGCCTCAGCCGCGCCCTCGGCGTTTTTTGTTTTGAGAACCTTTTTTTCCCGGTCCCACACGCCGCGCAGTTCCCAGGCGTGGAAGAACGGCGTCCAGTCGATGAACTTGGCGAGCTCTCGCAGTGAAGGGCTTTTGATCGTCCGTGTGCCAGTGAAGGACGGCACCGGTGGAGTGTAGTTCAACCAGTCGAACTTCGGCCCTGCAGCGCGCGCCTCAGCGAGTGTAAGGGTTTCTTTTTTCGGTCCGCCGAGGAAATTGTCGCGGAGCTTCTGCTGCTTCTCACGATTTTCCTGGGCGAAGGCATTGCGTTGGTCTTTCGAGAGCAGCGAGGTGGTCACCGGCACCGAACGCGAGGCGTCGAGCACGTGAACCACCGGCCCGGAATAATGCTGCGCGATCTTGATTGCGGTGTGCGCGGCGGAGGTCGTCGCGCCACCGATGAGCAACGGCACCTTAAATCCAAGCCGCTCCATTTCCTTGGCGACATGCACCATTTCATCGAGCGACGGCGTGATCAGGCCGGATAGACCGATGACATCCGCCTCGAGCTCCTTGGCTTTGGCGAGAATCTTGTCACAAGAGACCATCACGCCCATGTCGGTGACTTCGAAGCCGTTGCAGGAAAGCACCACGCCGACGATGTTCTTGCCAATGTCGTGCACGTCGCCCTTGACCGTGGCGATGAGGAAACGGCCCGCCGAGCGGCCGCGTTCGGCGAGTTTGAGCGCCTCCTCATCCGTGAGCGCCGGGTTCTCCAACTTGATGGCAGCGATGTCTCCCGCGAGAAATTCCGCCTTGTCCGCTTCCATGTAGGGGAACAACCACGCGACCGCCTTCTTCATCACCCGCGCGGATTTCACCACCTGCGGCAGGAACATTTTCCCGGCTCCGAACAAGTCGCCGACCACGCCCATGCCATCCATCAGCGGGCCTTCGATCACCTTGAGCGGACGCACGTATTTCAATCGCGCTTCCTCGGTATCCTCGTCGATGTATTTGTCGATGCCGCGAAGCAGCGCGTGTTCAAGCCGCTTTTCCACCGGCTCATCGCGCCAGGACAGGTCTTCTTCGATCTTCTTGCCACCGACGTTTTTATAACTCTCCGCAAGTTCGAGAAGCCGCTCGGTGGAATCCTGGCGGCGGTTCAAGAGCACGTCCTCAACGCATTCCAACAGGTCTTTCGGAATCTCGTCGTAAAGCTCAAGCATGCCGGCGTTGACAATTCCCATGTCCATCCCCGCCAGACCGGCGTGATAAAGGAATGCGGAGTGCATCGCCTCGCGAACCTTGTTGTTGCCGCGGAAAGAGAAGGAAATGTTCGACACGCCGCCGGAAACCTTGGCACCGGTCAGGTTTTCCTTGATCCAGCGGGTCGCGTTGATGAAGTCGAGCGCGTAGTTGTTATGCTCCTCGATGCCGGTGGCCACGGTCAGGATGTTGGGGTCGAAGATGATGTCATCGGGATTGAATCCCACTTCATCCACGAGAATCCGATAGGCGCGCTCGCAAATGCGGATCTTCTCTTCATAGGTGGCCGCCTGGCCCTTCTCGTCGAAGGCCATGACGACCACCGCCGCGCCGTAGCGCATGATGTGGCGGCCCTGTTTCTTGAAATTCTCCTCGCCCTCCTTCAGCGAGATCGAGTTCACAATCCCCTTCCCTTGAAGGTATTTCAGGCCTTCCTCGAGGATTTCCCACTTCGAGGAATCCACCATGATCGGCACCTTCGCGACGTCCGGCTCACCTTGGAGCAGTTGCAGGAAACGGCTCATCATCGCCTTACCGTCGATGAGGCCGTCGTCGAAGCAGATGTCGATGACGTTCGCGCCGTTGGCCACCTGTTGGCGGGCCACCTCGACGGCGGCTTCGAGGTCACCCGCTCTAACGAGTTTCGCAAACTGCGGAGAGCCCGCGACGTTCGCGCGCTCGCCGATCATCAGGAAGCGCTTGTCGGAGGTGTGGTTGTAGGCCTCGGTGCCGGATAGACGGAGGGCGTGGGGAATGGTTTTCATTTGGATGAAGCGAAACGCGGAGGACGCAGAGGAAGAGGAGGAAGACGCGGAGGGTCTATTGGGGAAAATTGATGACGTGGCGTTTGATGCCGTCGCGGAGAAGGATCACGTTGAAATTGATGAGCAGGCCCAGACACTTGTTGGACAAACGCATGTAGGTGTGAAGCTGGGCTTCGTGGATTGGAACGATTACCGAGACGGTTTTGACTTCAACAACGACGCATTCATCGACCAGAAGATCGATTCGATAAGCCTCTTCGTCCAGGTGCTCTCCTTTGTAGAAAACCTCGGTCGGAACCTGACGCCGTGAAGGAATGCCTCGCAAGAGAAGCTCCCGTTGCAAAGCCGCTTCGTAAACGCGCTCCAACAAGCCCGGCCCAAGCTCACGATGAACCTCCATCGCAGCATCAACAATGACGCCCGACAAGCTGTTCAGTTCATTCTTCGTTTTCATAAATCCAAATTCTCAGCGTCTTCCTCCGCGTCCTCCGCGTTTCGCTTCACCCGATCACCGGCACTTCCCGCGGCGCGTATTTGGCCACGGCTCTGGCAATCGCGGCAACGTGCTCCGGGGTGTTTCCACAGCACCCACCCGCCAGATTGAGCAAGCCTGCCGCTGCGAACTCCGCCATATAATCATGCATGTGGTGGGGCTCGAGATCGAAGCCGGTGGGTGCCAGCGGATTCGGCAGGCCAGCATTTGGGTAACAAGAAAGGCAGGTGGCCGCGCAGGCGGAAAGTTCCTCAAGGTGCGGGCGCATCAGGTCAGGCCCCAGCGAGCAATTCAACCCGATGGCGAGCGGCTTGATGTGGGCGAAGGCATTCCACAAGGCCTCAACTTTTTGCGCAGAAATCATCGTTTCCCCACCCAGTCCGACGGCGGCGGAGATGATCACGGGAAGGCGCACCTTGTCTTCATCATAGACCTCCTGCACCGCCACGGCCGCAGCCTTGGCGTTGAGCGAATCGAAAATGGTCTCGATCATCAGGATATCGCAGCCGCCTTCAATGAGTCCGCGGACCTGGTGTTTGTAGGCGGCGAGTACTTGATCAAAGGTCACCACGCGGAAGCCCGAGTCGTTTGCGTCCGGTGAATTTGTTAGGGAAACCGTCAGCGGCCCGATCGCGCCAGCGACGTAGCGCTTGCGGCCGGTGTCGGTGCCGATGTCATCCGCCCACTTGCGGCAGAGGCGGGATGACTCGACGTTCATTTCCCAGGCGAGGTCGTTGAGGAATGAATCGTCGAGGATTTTTTGGAAAAACTCCGGGTCCTTCCGGCCGCCTTTTTCGCGGGGATCTTCGACGAAAAACTCGCTCTGCGCGATACCGGTGGCGGAAAAGGTGTTGGTCTCGCAAATGTCCGAGCCCGCCTCGTAGAAGCGCTTGTGGATGTCGCCGATGACTTCCGGGCGGGTGATGGAAAGGATATCTCCGTTATTGAGGAGGTCCTTTTCGTTTTCCGCGTAGCGCTCGCCGCGGGCGGCCGCCTCGTTCAGACCGTAGGTGCGGATCGTCGTGCCCATGGCTCCGTCGAGAACGAAAATTCGTTCCTTCAGGGCACTTTGGATTTCATCAGTAAGGTCTGGCTGCGGCATGGCAGCAGGGTAACTACGAGCCAGCACGTTTCAAGCAACAAATCTTCATATCCAGATATGATGATGGGAAAACTTAAACGAAGAGTCCTTTGACCACTTTGGCCGGTTCCACGCCAGTGAGGCGCTGGTCGAGGCCTTGGAATTTGAAGCTGAGGCGCTCGTGTTCGAGACCGAGGGCGTGCAGTATCGTCGCGTGCAGGTCACGGATGTGGACGGGGTCCTTGACGATGTTGTAGGACATCTCGTCGGTCTCGCCGTAAACCTGTCCGCCCTTGATGCCGCCGCCGGCCATCCAGATGGTGAAGCAGCGCGGGTGGTGGTCGCGGCCGTAGTCGGTCTCGTCGAGTTTCCCCTGTGAGTAAACCGTGCGCCCGAATTCACCGCCCCAGACGACGAGCGTGTCTTCGAGCATGCCGCGTTGTTTCAAATCCTGGATCAGTCCGTAGCACCCTTGGTCCACGTCCTTGCACTGCGAGGCGAGATCCCGCGGAAGGTCGAAGTGCTGGTCCCAGCCACGGTGGAAAATCTGGACGAAGCGCACACCGCGCTCTGCGAGGCGGCGGGCCATGACCGCCGAGTTTGCGAAGGTGCCGCGCTTTTTACTGTCCTCACCGTAGAGCTGATAGACACTTTCAGGTTCGCCGGATAGATCGGTGAGTTCGGGCACGGAGGCCTGCATGCGGAAGGCCATTTCATACTGCTGGATGCGGTTTTCGATTTCCGGATCACCGATCGCGGAGAACGAGCGGCGGTTGAGCTCATTGAGTCCGTCGAGCATCGTGCGGCGGGTTTCCCGCGAGATCCCCGCAGTGTCCTTGAGGAAAAGCACGGGATCTCCAAGCGAGCGAAGCGCAACGCCGGAGTGCTTGCCTGCGAGGTAACCGGATCCCCAGAGCCGAGAGGAAATCGCCTGCACATTTGCAAACGGCGAGGTGTGCGTGG
This sequence comes from Akkermansia muciniphila, assembly GCA_945879075.1. Classification (GTDB taxonomy): domain Bacteria; phylum Verrucomicrobiota; class Verrucomicrobiia; order Verrucomicrobiales; family Akkermansiaceae; genus Luteolibacter; species Luteolibacter muciniphilus_C. Next base: position 23,587 of record CAMCUY010000006.1, read on the forward strand.
CGTGCAGCACGACGAAGGAAGGCAGCTCCTCATTCATCGAGCCGAGGCCGTAGGACAGCCATGATCCGAGAGAGGCTTTTCCCGCCTGCATCGAGCCGGTGCAGATCAACTGGTTCGCGGGCTCGTGGTTGATGGCGTCGGTGTGCATCGACTTGATGATGCAGAGATCGTCCACCATTTTCGCGGTCCACGGCAGCAGCTCGCTGACGTAGGCGCCGGACTCGCCGTGCTGTTTGAAATTGAAGATCGAAGGAGCCAGAGGAAAGCTTGCCTGGCCGGAAGTCATTCCGGTGAGGCGCTGGCCTTGCTCTTTCAACCAGCCGTTGAGGTCCTCCTTGAAGCGCTTTTTCAAATCCGGCTTGTAGTCGAACAGATCGATTTGCGACGGCGCACCGATGAGGGAAATATAGATGACCCGCTTCGCCTTCGGGGCGATTTGCGGTAGCATCCGGTTGATGCCGGCGAGGCTCTCGGCCGCGGAAACGCCGCGCTGGCCGAGCAGACTGGCGAGCGCGGCCATGCCGAGTCCGGTTCCGGATTTGCGGAAAAACTGGCGGCGGCTGTAGGAGGCGTTGTGGGATTCCAAGGGTGTCATCGCGGTTCAGCGGGTGATGGTTTCGTCGAGATTGAGGATTTGGCTGGCGAGTAAGGTCCAGGCGGCGAGCTCCGGAACATCCGCATCCTTGCGGGGAGGGGTTTCTCCAGTGGTGATGAGTTTTTTGGCGTCATCCGGCTGCTTGCGGAAGGTCGCCAGCGCGGATTCGAGGGATCTCAGGGCGATTTTCCGCTCATCCGCATCGAAGGTCCGGCCGCCGAGGCGCAGGGTGATGAAGTCGAGACGCTCGTCGAAATCCTTGCCGTCCAAGAGTGCGTTCGATGCAAGCTGGCGGGATGCCTCGACAAACTGCGGGTCATTCAGCAAGGCGAGTGCCTGCAGCGGCGTGTTCGTGAGATCGCGGCGGACGCAGAAGGTCTCGCGGGTCGGCGCATTGAAGATTTCCATCGTCGGCGGTGCGGCGGTGCGCTTCCACATGGTGTAAAGCGAGCGGCGGTAGAGTCCCTCGCCCTTGTCCTGGCGGTAGGTCTTGGTGTTCGACTGGGGCATGGCGACGGCCTCCCAAATCCCTTCCGGCTGATAGGGCCTAACCGACGGGCCACCCACTTTCGGCGAGAGCAGATCCGATGCGATCAGGGCAAGGTCGCGGATTTGTTCGGCATCCAAGCGGTGGCGCGGGCCACGGGCGAGAAGGCGGTTGGCGGGATCCTTTTCCAACAGCTCGGGCGAGACCACTCCGGACTGGCGGTAGGTGGCGGAGTTGACGATCTGCTTGATCATGTGGCGGTAGTTCCACTTGGAGTCCACAAACTCGGAGGCAAGCCAATCGAGCAGTTTCGGATGGCTCGGGCGGGCGCCCATGATGCCGAAGTCGGAGTTCGTATCGACGATGCCAGCGCCGAAGAAATAGAACCAGGTGCGGTTCATTGTCACGCGGGCTGGAAGCGGGTTCGCCGGATCATTGAGCCAGCGGGCAAGGCCGAGGCGGTTCTTGGGCGCGTCCGCCGCCATCGGTGGCAGCACCGCAGGGGTGCTTGGGAAAACTTTCTCGCCCTTGTCGGAATAGACGCCCCGCGTCAGGACGTGGGCATAGGGTTCCTCCTTTTTCTCCGCCATCACCAGCGTGACCGATCCACGTGCACGGAGGGCGATTTGCTCGGCTTTTTTCCCATCCAGAACCGTCATCAGGTCGCGGGTCGGCGCATCGATATTGCCGAGGTAATAGTCCAGGACGGATGCGATCTGTTCCTTGGACCGCTTCTCCGCAGGCAGGGAAACGATGTGCTGGAGCTCGATGTTCTTCGCCAAGCCACCGATTTCAGACTCGGACAGAAGGCGCCGGTAAAAACGGAAATCCTGGAGCGCCACCTTACCGTTGAGCTTCGCGACCCCGCCATCGCGTGATCCGAGGCGCAGAGGCACGGCGGTCTCGATGTTTCCACCGACGGTGTTCGGGTAGGTTTTCGAGCCAGTCTTTTTTCCGTCGATATACATCGCGCTGGCCTGATGGCCGGAGATGGAGCCGTCGAAGGTGACTATGACGTGCTGCCACTTGCCGGGCTCCAAGGTCGCGTTTGCCAGGACCTTGTTCGCCGCCTTGTCCCACGAGTCGATGACATGATAGGCTAGCTTGCCATTCTCCAAATAAAGATCCCATCCGCGGAGAGCCTCGGCAGGATTCATGCGGGCGATGATCGATCCGGTCGGCTTGCCCTCGACTCGGATAAAGCCGCCGAAGGTCACGCGGTCGCCTCGCGAGAAGCTTCCGATGTCACCCAGCTCGACCGGCTCGTGGCTGATGACCGGAGCCTTGCCGAGCGGCGCGTCGATCCGCTGGGGAGCGGCTGGCCATTCGCGGGGTTTCCCATCGACGAGCCCGCGCAAGGGACCGTCCGCTTCCGTGAACGGCAGGTGGATGGAGAGGGTGGAATCGATCTCGCGGGATTGCTCGATGACGGCGGTGGTCAGCCAGGTATCGAACTCGGGGCGTGCCACGACGGCACGTTCGGCGAGTTGCTTTTCCACCCCGGCGATTTCATCGGCCAATTTCTCCCAGCGTGCGCGATCGTCCAAATGAGGCACGAAAACGTTAGGCGGGTGATCCTCCTTGTTCCCGTCCAAGGCAGACATCGGCGTGTTTCGGAAAAATGCGGTGAGAGAGTAGAACTCCTTGGTCGAGACCGGATCAAACTTGTGGTCATGGCAGGCCGCACAGCCCGCGGTGAGGCCTAACCAAATGGCGGACACCGTTTCCACGCGATCCGTGGCGTAGATCGCATCATATTCCTCGGCGATCGCCCCGCCCTCGCCGGTGGTGGCCAGGCAGCGGGAGAATCCGGTGGCGACAAGCTGGTCGAGCGTGCGGCCTGGCAGCATGTCGCCCGCGATTTGCTCGGTGGTGAACTGGTCCCACGGCATGTTCGCTTGGAACGCCCGGATGACCCAGTCACGGTAAGGCCAGATGGCGCGATAGTTGTCGATGTGGATGCCGTGGGTGTCGCCGTAGCGCGCTGCATCGAGCCAATGCCGGGCGAAATGCTCCGCACTGGCGGTCGTCGCGAGCAACTGGTCGGCGGCCGTATCGACAGCTTCCTGGGGGTTCTTGGCGAAGGATTTCTTGAAAATTTCGATCGCCTCGGGTGTCGGTGGCAGGCCGGTGGTGTCGAGGTGCAAGCGGCGGTAAAATCGCGCGGCGTCTTCCGGGGGATTCGGTTTAAGGCCAGCCTCATCGAGTTTTTCCGCGACGAAGCGGTCGATGGGATTCACAACCCAGCTCTTCCCGGAATCGGGGAGTTCGGGTTTCTTGACCGCGGCGAACGACCAATGCGGCTCGTATTCCGCGCCTTGTTCGATCCAGCGTTCCAACAGGGCGATCTCACGAGCGTTCATCGTCTTGTGACTCTTCGGCGGCGGCATGATCGAGTCCGGGTCCTTTTCGTGAAGCCGCTTCACGAGCATGGACTCCGCCGGGTTTCCCTTGAGGATGACCGGCTTGCCATCTTCGCGCGGGAAAAAGGCGTCCTCGACCCGGTCCAAACGCAGCGGTGCTGCTTTGGGTTCGCGCGTCCCGGAATCCGGGCCGTGGCAATGGTAACAATACTCGGAAAGGATAGGCTGGACGTGCTCGTTGAAGGAAATTTTCACCGGCTCCGCCACCACCGGCGGCGCGGGTTCCTCGACAGTTGCTGGCGCGCTCGAAACCTTCGAAGCCGAGGGATCACAGCCCGTCAGAAACCCGGTGACGAGAAGACTCAGCGCGGCGAGAGAGTGGGAACGGTTATTCATGGATTCAGTGCGGAGGATACGTCCGGGCCACCGGGATCCTTTCAGAATCTTTTGTCCCGCCAAGATTTTTGCTTTCCGGCTCTAGCGGGACCGTCGGGACACGCTCGCTTACTGCGTGGCGAGGAATTTCAGGACGTCCTCGGCCTGCTGTTCGGTGGAGGCGCTGGTGTCACTCCAGACGAGCTTGCCGTCCTTGAAGAGGAAGGCCTGGCGCTTGGCGAAGCCGAGGGTTTTCGGCACTCCGAAGGCGTCGATGACCTTGGCGTCGGCATCGGCTAGCAGATCGAAGGGGAGCTTGTATTTGTCCTTGAAAGCTTTCTGCGCGGGCACCTTGTCGGCGCTCACGCCGAAGATTTTCACGCCTTTGTCGGTCAGCGCGGCGTAGGAATCGCGCAGGCTGCACGCCTGTTTGGTGCAGCCGGGGGTGTCGGCTTTCGGGTAGAAATAAACGAGGGTGAAGCCCTTGGCCGCCGCTTCGGCGAGTTTCACCAGCTGGTCGTCTTGGTTCTTCTGCTCGACGGCAGGCAGCGGCGAACCCACGGCGAGCGGCTCGGCAAGCGCGTTGGTGGCAAAGATACCGGTGAAAACGGCGGTGAGGATCTGGCTGATTCGTTTCATCAGAGCGACCCTTGCACCGGATTTGGAAATGGCAACCGCGAGTTGCGGTTTCGCCGTCACGGCGGCTCCGCCCCGCGGCTGAAAATGGCGTCCATGCGGTCGAGGTATTTCGAGAGATCGTCGCTGCGGCGGTGCGGGTTGGCCTTGAGGCGGTCCTTGAGGCGCATGTAGTCGTCGAAGGCGCCGCTGGTTTCGCGGGCGCGGGTGATTTCGAACCAATCCAGATAGTCGCGAGCGCGCTTGGCCTTGGCGCTCATGGTCGCGCGCCGCTCGTCGAGGGCGGTTAGCTGGTCGGCGACTCCGTCGGTTTTGTTTTTCGCGATGGCGCTGAGGACGATCTGATACTCGGCGAGGATGGGCCGGTAAGAGGGGAAGCAGCGGTAGCTGAGGCGGACGAGGGCGTCCTGGGCGAGCCTGACCGCGGAGGCCCGGGCGGACTCGGGAAGCGCGGCGAGCTCGGGCCAGGCGCTGAGCTCCTTCTGTTGGAGAATGCCTTCCGCGGTGCGGAAATCCAGCCGCAGCGCCTCGTTGAGCGCGGCCTCGGTCTGGGCGATGGTGAGGATGTCGGTGGCGAGATTGCGGTCGCCGATGTTCGCCAGCTGAAGCGCCCACCATTTCGAAAGACTGGTCTCAGACAGGTTGAGCTCGGGGAAATGTTTACGGAGCAAGGCGGGCGTCTCGCCCTCGAAGGCGGCGACATCGGTGAGAAACGCGCGGAAGCCTTCCTTGCCCTGCGGTTGCTGGAGCAGGGCCATCACCAGCGAGCCGGCGGAGACCCGGAACGCGGCGCGCATCGCGGCGTCCATTTCCTCGAAGCCGCGCTCGTCGAGGGCGAAGAGCTCGTCGATTTTGAAGAGTCCGCCGGTTTTGAAAAGCGCTTCATAAAGGCGCCGGTCACTGTGGTTCAGCCGCCAGGCGGTGGCTTCGCGGAGGCCGTCCACCAGCCAGGGCGGCACGAAAAACCGGCTCTCGGATTCCTGCGCCGGCAGTCCGCGGAGGGCGCGCTCGTAGATGAGCGCGGAGGTCACGGCGTGCTTGAAACGCTCGTGCTCGATGCCGCGGCTGAGGTGGACGTCGAGCCGCAGACCGTAGCCGACATCGCTAACGAGAATCTGAATCGCCGCAGTCCGCAGCGGCATGGGATCGCCGGATTTCCCGTGGAGATCGATGGTCACCGGGATTTTCCAAGTATCCTTTTCCCCGGTCAGGCGCAGCAGTTCGTCCTTCGCGTCCTCGGCGAGCTGGGAGACGGTGGTGCGGTCACGGGTTTCGCCGCCGGAGACGCGGAACTGCTTGGTGCGGCTGACCACGCGGTCCATGCCGTCGAGCTTGAGCGGCTCCGGCGGCTCGACGACTTGCACGGCGCGGGGGATTTCCTCCGCGAGCGTCAGCGCGGTGCAAAGGAATCCCAGAAACAGAAATCGGTGAGTCATTTCCAATTAGAAAACCTTCGGCATGCCTTGTTGGCCCATCGGCTCGCGGGGGTCGAGAACGAGGCGGTCGTTCTCAATGGTGATGCGGGCCATCTCGCGGAACGCGAGCTCGATTTCCTCGGGAAACGCCGCGGCGAGCTTCTCATAAGCAGGCATGACTAACAGCAGGAATCCCTGCGGCACCACGAGTTGGCCGAAGCGTCCGCCCCGCGGCGGGTTGGGGAAATCTTGGTGATAGGGCCCGCCGTGCATTTGGATCTCGGTGATGGTGCCTTTCCCACCTTCCATCCGGGCGACTTGCAGATACATCGAGACCGTGAACGGCTTCCCGAGGAAATCGCGCTCCATCACCACTTCGGCGCGGCCGTCTTCGAGGCGCACCCAGACGCGATTGAGGGTGACTTTTCCCTTCAGAAACCCGCCCTGCCTAGCCACCAGCGTGCGGGCGAGCCACTGGTTGATTTCCGCTTCCGTGAGGGTGACGGGATAGCCGCGGTCGATCGCGTTTTTCAAAACGGCCTTCATATCCCGCTCGGTTCCGGGCTTGGCCGCTGCCGGGCCGTAGCCGCCGAGATCGGTCAAATCCTGGGGCTGGACGAGGCAAAACACCGCCGCGCCGAGGCCGATGCAGGGCACCAGCAGGATCAGGAAAAGCAGCTTGGAGAGACATCCACCGCCGGATTTGGACTTTTGGGATTCGGCCATCGACTGGGTGCTTAGCACGGCCCGGGCGACTTGCAAAGCCTCCCTTCGCAAGGCATCATTCCGCGGACTTCGGCGCGGCGGCGGGTGCGGCCGGCGGTGGCGCGCTCGCCGCCCCGTCCGCCTTGGCTCCCGCCTGGTAGGACGAGGAGCGGTAGTCGGTCTGGTAAAATCCCGCGCCTTTGAAAATGATGCCGCCGCCGGTGCCGAGCAGGCGTTTCACCTTGCCGTCGCAGCCGGGCTGCGGGCAGTCGGTGAGTTTCGCGTCGTTCATGCTTTGAAAGATCTCGAAGCGCTTCCCGCATTTTTCACATTCGTAATCGTAGTTTGGCATGGTCCTGGGCGCGTCTTGTAACACGTTCCGCCTGCCGCGCAACCCCGGCGTGGATTGCGGAAGGATTTCGCGTGCCGTGGGCGGTCCGATCTGGTTGAGTCGCCGCCATGCCATCCCGCGTCAAAACCGTCGCCTCGATCTCCGTCGAGAAATTCTTCGATGCCCACACCGCCGCGCTCGGACTGACGCTGCATGGCGAGCGCGTCGGCTTCGACCGCCTGATTAGCGAGCCGGCGATGAACCGCCCGGGCCTCGCGCTCGCGGGATTCTTCTCCTACTTCGCCAAAAAACGCGTTCAAGTGCTCGGCAATTCCGAGCTCTCGTATTTGAAAAAACTCCCCGAGTCGATGCGCGTGGACCGCTTCCGCCGGATGTGCGACCGCGACATCCCGTGCATCGTCGTCGCCCGCGGCTCCATGCTGGAGGCCAACCTCGCGGCCGTGGCCAAGGAACACGGCATCCCGGTCCTCGGCACCTCCCAGGTCACCATGAATTTCGTCAACGCGGCCACCATCCGCCTCGAACATGATTTCGCCCCCAGCGTCACCCTCCACGGCTGCATGGTGGACATGCGCGGCGTCGGCGTCCTCATCATCGGCAAGAGCGGCTCGGGGAAATCCGAAACCGCCATCGGCCTGCTAGAACGCGGAGCTTCGCTCGTCGCCGACGACATGGTCCGCATCAAATACGTCGGCGGCGAACTGGTGGCCACCTCGCCGGACCTCTCCCGCGGCTACATGGAGATCCGCGGCATCGGCATCATCAACGTCGCCAACCTCTACGGCCTCGCCTCGATCCGCCCGGACAAGCGGCTCGACCTCGTCGTCACGCTCAAGCCGCAGGCCGACCTCAACGAGGTGGACCGCGTCGGGCTCCAACAGAAAACCTACGAGATCCTCGGCCAGCAGGTCGTCCACGTGGAAATCCCCGTCGGTCCCGGCCGCGACACCGCCCGCATGGTCACCATCGCCGCGCTCGACCAGCAGCTCCGCCGCCTCGGCTACAACATGGCCGACGAGTTCAACCAGAAACTGCTCGACCACATGTCCGGCGACAAGTGACCGATCCGGAAAAAGCCTTTCACACCATGAGGATTCTGACGATTTTTCTAACATTAACCATCGCCGCCGCAACCCTCCATGCCGCGCCTCTCGCTCCCCTGCCCCTCTGGCCGGCAGGCGCACCCGGTGCGCTGGGCGACAAGGACGACGACAAGCCGACCCTCACCGCCTTTCTTCCCGCCCCCGAAAAAGCGACCGGTGCCGCCATCGTGGTCTGTCCCGGCGGCGGTTATGGCGGACTCGCGCCGCATGAAGGAGCAGGCTATGCCGGGTGGCTCGCGGAGCATGGCATCGCCGGCATTGTCTTGAAATACCGCCTCGGCTCCAAAGGCTACCGCCACCCCGCGATGCTCAACGACGCGGCGCGCGCCATGCGCCTCACCCGCTCCCAAGCGGCCGCGTGGAAGATCGACACGAAACGGGTGGGCATCATGGGCTCCAGCGCCGGCGGACATCTCGCCTCCACGCTGCTCACCCACTCCGATGCCGGAAAAGCCGACGCCACCGATCCCGTCGAGCGCCGCAGCTCGCGCCCCGATCTCGGGATTCTTTGTTACGCCGTCATCTCGATGGGGCCTAACACGCACAACGGCTCCAGGAAAAACCTGCTGGGCGAAAATCCGCCGCCGGAACTCGTCGAGCGGCTCTCCAATGAAAAGCAGGTCACCCGGGAAACTCCCCCCTGTTTCATCTGGCACACCTGGGAGGACAGCGCGGTGAAGGTGGAAAACTCGCTCGATTTCGCCGCCGCGCTGCGCAAGAACAACGTGCCCTTCGACCTGCACATCTATCAAAATGGCGGCCACGGCATGGGACTCGGCGGCGGCCGCGCCGGCGGCGAGCGGCATCCCTGGGCGGCGGACTGCCTGTTCTGGCTGAAAGCCCAGGGCTTCGCGAAATAATGGCGGGCGCGGAGAATGTGTTCCGGCGGTCTCAGCCGGGAGCAGCGCCAAATGATTGGGTTGCGGGAATCGCTCCGCCGTGAGTGCCCGCACGTCGCCAGCAAGTTCAGCGTTTATTCCTTCCTGATTTCCATTACGCTCCCGCCATGTCCTTGCTTGAACGCTTTCTCGACCTCTCCACCGTCTCGCTGAAAATCTGCGGCGTCACCACCCGCGACGACGCGGACCGCTTGGTCTCGCTCGGTGTGGATGCGCTCGGTGTGAACTTCTGGCCGCGCTCAAAACGATTTCTAGCGCCGGAAGACGCCGGGTGGCTGCAGGATCTCGCCGGGAAGATCCTGCGCGTCGGCGTGTTTGTGAACGAGCCCGCCGAACTGCCACTGCGGTTAGTGCGCGAGGGTTATCTGGACGCGGTGCAGCTCCATGGCGACGAGACTCCCGTAGACGCCGCACCATTTCGCGACGCGGGCATTCCCTTCATCAAGGCGATCGGCGTGAAGACCCGCGCGGACCTGCAACGCGCGACCGACTACGGCGCGGCGGCCATCCTCCTCGACGCGCACGCGCCGGGCATCTACGGCGGCACCGGCGAGGTATTCGATTGGGAGGTGGCGTCGGATTTCCGCAGGCTGCATCCGCAGCTCCCTATCATTCTGGCGGGTGGCATCGTCCCGGAAAACGCCGGGCTCGCCACGATGAGCGTGCAACCCGCCGCACTCGACATCGCATCAGGCGCGGAGATTTCGCCCGGCATCAAAGACTTTCAAAAAGTCGCGGCATTCCTTACCGCCTTGCACCGCTGATTTCCATGCTCACCGATTCCCACTGCCATCTCGCCTCCCATCGTTTCGAACCGGCTGAAATCCCCGGCCTTCTCGAACGCGCGCGCGCCGCGGGCGTAAGCCGCCTGGTGACTCTCGCGACCGGCCTTGAGAATGTGCAGGCCAACCTCGATCTGGCGGAAAATCCGGCGGTTCACGCCTGCGTCGGCATTCATCCGTGCGACGTCCATCACGCGCCAAACGATGCGGTCGCCCGCCTCTCCGCATTCACCGGCGATCCGCGCGTCTGCGCCATCGGCGAGACCGGCCTGGATTACTATCACCCCGCCCCGGAAGGCTGGGACGAGCAATCGTTCCGCGACCGGCAGCGCGATTTCCTGCGCCGGCATTTCCAACTCGCGGCGGCCGCGCGCCTCAACGTGGTCATCCACACCCGCGATCAAACCGGGCACGCGTCGTTTGAGGACGCGCTGGCGATCTATCAGGATTTCCACCCCTCGGTCCGCGCCGTGTTCCATTGTTTCATCGGCCCGTGGGAAAACGCGCGGCGCGTGCTCGATCTCGGCGGGCTCGTCTCCTTCGGCGGTGTCGCCACCTTCAAGACCGCCCATCAAGTCCGCGAGACCGCCGGCCAATGCCCTGCGGGATCATTCATGGTCGAGACCGACGCGCCCTACCTCGCGCCCGAACCGCACCGGGGAAAGCGCAACGAACCGGCATTCGTCCGCGAAACCGCGGAGCGTCTGGCAGAGTTGCGCGGCGAATCGCTCGAAGCATTGGCGCTCCACACCGACAAGACCGTCCGCGCGTTTTTCCGGCTTCGCCCGGATTCCATTTGAATAAAAAATCCCGCTCGCGACGTTTCATGCCTGACGTTGGCGTGCCAACTTCCGCTCTTCACAACCCGACTCCAACCCGCTACATCCACACCATGACTCCGATCCGCATCCTCGCCCCATCGCTCCTCACATTCGTCTTCGCATCCTGCGCCGCGCCAAAAGCCGACACTTACGACACCGCCAACCCCTACGGCACCGCGGACGCAGGCCAGGTCAACGCGCCAATTACCGAACCCGCCAACCCGGTGTATGACACTCCGGCGGCTTACGAGGACAGCTCCACCACCGCAGCCGCTCCCGCCGCCGAACCTAACATTCCAGCGGCGCCTGCTCCCAGGGCTCCCTCCAACGGCGCAGCCATCATCCACACCGTCGTCGCCGGTGACACGCTCTCCGGTATCAGTTCGAAATACAAAGTCCCCGCCGCCACCATCAAACAAGCCAACGGCATGACGAAAGACACTGTCGTGCTCGGCCGTAAAATGGTCATTCCTCCCGTCCGCTGATTCATTCAACCCGCCGCCGGGAGACTCCACTCTTCCGGGGGCTTTCTTTTTTTCGCACCATGCGCCTTCCAGCAGCCTGCCTCTCGTTGTTCGCGGTCATCGCGGCCGCCGCCGGAACCCCTCGGGAAGACGCGCTTGATAATCTCCTCTCCGAGCGAGATTCGAATCAGGCCTTCGCGGCCGTCATTGAGACGGCGAGGAAAGCCGGCGTCTCCGAACAGGCCGTTCTTGAAGCACGCTTCCTCTATCACATCGACCGCCGCGAGGACGACGCCATCGCCGCGATGCTTCCCGAGTTCCTCAAACAGCGCGAGGTTTTCAAGATCGAGGACTCGGCGATTTTCGGCGTGAAGGAAGACTGGCTCGCCGTGGTCGAATACGTCCAAGCCATCGCGTCGCTCAAGAAAGGCGACAAGGACGGTTTCAAATCCCACATCACCGAAGCGTTCTGGCTGAGCCCGCGCCAGGCCTCCGCCTTCGCTCCGCACATCGACCGCATGCGGCTTGAGGAAGCCATGCAAGCGGTGAGGATCGATTTTGAAACCAAGCTCATCGCGCTCGCAGGAGGAGATGCCGTCGCGCTCAAGAGCCTGATGGTGGATAGGAAGGCCATGATTCTCCACTTCTGGTCGCCCGCCAGCAAAGAATGCGAAGCCAGCCTGCCGGACTTCGCCATCACCGCGAAAGCCCTCGGGGAAAAGGGCGTCGCGATGCTTTCCCTGCTTCCCGAAGACTCACCGGAAGTTCTAACAATCGGCCGCGGGATGATCCGCCAGCTGGGCGGGAATCCGCCGGGAGCCTGGCTCATCGATCAAAAGGAAAGTCCGCTGGCCCGCGAGCTCCGCGTGCAGACGCTGCCGGTCTTCGTCCTTGTTTCTAACGAAGGACGCGTCCTCTTCAACGGCGATCCCGCGGACGACGGCTTGTGGGACGCGCTGAAGAAAATCGATCCGCAAATCATCCGCCCGGATGCGGGTGCTGCCGCGGAGTGACGGCGACTCCGAGCTACGCCTTCCGCAGTAACAGAAACACCGTCCGGAAAAATATTTAAGATTTCTTGAAATTCGGCACGTTTCAACTTGACGGATATTCAAACTACTATTTTCATCGTCGTCAGCGAAGAGACTTTCTTATGGCGCGGCCAACCCATCCATCCAATCTCGAACTTCAAGCCCTATCCGTTTTGTGGCATGAAGGACCATCGACGGTGGCGGCGGTCCACGAGACTCTTCCCGATAGAAAAGACCGGGCCTACACCACCGTGCTTTCCGTGATGCAAAGTCTCGAGCGCAAGAACCTGGTGAAACGTGCGCTGATCGGCAGGGCGCATGTTTACGCGGCTGCCTACTCGCAGGAAGTGATCGTGCAGCGCGCGACCCACGACTTCCTAACCAACGCTTTTGGAGGACGCCTCGGTGAGGCGCTCCTCGCTATCCTCTCCGCCGGCACATTAACGCCGGAAGAGAAAACAAACATCGAACGCGAACTCCAACGACACAAAACTATGGCTGCAAAAAAAGCACCGAAGAAAGTTGCCAAAAAGGCACCCGCAAAGAAGGCCGTGAAAAAAGCTGCAACCAAAGCCCCGGCCAAAAAGGCCCCGGCCAAGAAAGCAGCTAAAAAAGCGGTGAAAAAAGCCCCCGCCAAAAAGGCTCCTGCTAAAAAGGCAGCCAAAAAGGCGGTGAAGAAAGTCGCGAAAAGCGCCAAGAAAGCCGCCAAGAAAGCGGTGAAGAAGACGGTCGCCAAGAAAGCCGCCCCTGCAAAGAAGGCTGCTGCCAAGAAAGCCGCTCCTGCGAAAAAGGCTGCTCCTGCGAAGAAAGCCGCTGCCAAGAAGGCAGCTCCTGCGAAGAAAGTTGCCAAGAAAGCCGCCAAGAAAGCCGCCAAGAAAGCCGCCAAGAAGGCCGCTAAGAAATAATTAAAACCCTCGGAGTGGGCTTCGGACGTCGCGCTTGAGAGCCGGCCGCCTGTCTGCCCGCCATCCGGAGGGTTATCAACGGCGGGAGATCCTCGGATCTCCCGCCTCTTTTTTAGCCAAAAAAGGGGTTGCATCCGGAGGCGGGCCCGTCCTAGCTTCGCCCGCCCTTAGCGGGCGTCACCTTTGCGCGGTTAGCTCAGTGGTAGAGCACCTCCCTGACACGGAGGGGGTCACTGGTTCGAACCCAGTATCGCGCACCATCCTTTTCTCCAAGACTAACGATCCCATTGATTCCTGCGATGAACGCAGTGCCGCCAGCACCTGACGAGCTGAGTGCTCTTCTTAGGTTGCTTGATGACGATACTCCCACAGTCCGCGAGCGCGTGGCCCAGAGGTTCGCCCTTTGCAGTGGAGATCTCAGCGAGTGGCTGGCGACCCAATCGCGCTCGTTGAGCAAACAGGAAAAATCCCTGCTCTCGGAAATGCTGGCAGTTCCCCGCCGCGAGGCTCTCTCGCGGGACTGGATCGCGCCATCCGGAGGCGCCGCCGCCCTGCAGGAGGACTGGGAATCCTTCGAAGCACTGCTCCGGATTCTATCAGACTTCATTCACGACGGCATCTCGCTTCGCCAGCCGCTTTCCGACGCGCTCGACCTTCTCGCGGAAGAAGCCGCGGCCGAGGGGGTCTCCACCGCCAACGAGCTGCGCTCCTTCCTCTTCGATGGCACCCGCCTGAAAGGAAACCAGGCCGACTACTACGACCCACGGAACTCCGACCTCGCCTGGTCCATCGCGGAAGGATGGTCAAACCCGATAGGGCTCTGCCTTATCTACATGCTCGTCGGTCGCCGGCTCAATCTCGAAATCGAAGGGGTCAATTTCCCTGGCCATTTCATGTGCCGCATCTTCGAGGACGGGTATCCGGTCGTCATCGACTGCTTCGATAGCGGCCAGCTGCATCTCGAGTCCACGCTATTGGAAAGCCCGGACCTCACGCGCCCGCAGCGGAACCTGATCCGAGAGTCCGTCGATCCCGGACGCATCCTGCTCCGCCTGCTCAACAACCTCCACGTGGCTTTTGAAAAAGCCGGCAGGGGCGAGGACGCGCAGCTGGTCAAAGACCTGCTTGCGACCTTGCAGTGAGACAAGAGGGATGGACGAGACGTCCGCACTCCTTATGGGAGTCTACCAGACACCCAGCGCGATCAGTTGGCGTTCCGCCGCCTCGGCCCAGCCTCGGTTCGCCGCCGGTGATGCGGGTGATGGATGCAGGACACGCCCGACAGTCGCATCGCTTCCAACAGCCTCGGCGGCGCGTTTCAACCGTTCCTCGGCGAATCCTCCGACCCCGACCAGCCAGGAGGGCTTGAGCAGCGCGATGACTTCCTGCAGGTGTTTCTGACATGCCGCCTCCACCGGAGCCATCTCCGCGGCGGGCAGCTTGTCAGGCGTTAGGTTCGCGCCGCTGGCGCTCATCCAGACGAGCGGGCAGTAATTGAGCACGAAGTGGTCTTTGAAAAAGTCCCCGGCGTTTTCAAACCGCTCCGCAAAAAACCCCCACAAGCGCCGGCCGCTCACCTCCGAGCGTTTGCATTCGAATCCCTCGATCAAGCGCTTCGGATGTTCCGGCTCGGGCTTGCCGATCGGCGCTTGAATCCCCATCCAATCCCGCACCGCGGCCACCTCCCCGAACGGCACGCCGGTCTGTGCCATCCCGAACGGGCCGGGGTTCATGCCGAGAAACACGACGCGCTTCCCGCCCTTGCCGAAGCGCTCCAGATACTGCCGGTGCGCCTGCCACGTGTAGTCCAAGGTCCGGTAAACACAAGCCACCGGCGGCGAGAACCCGAGATCCCGCAGCCCGGCTGCCAGACGTTCCGTGGATGCGACCAGCTCGTTCATGGCTCTCCTAACTTTTCCACGCGAACACCAGCACAAGAAGCGCGACCGGCAAATACAGCAGGGTGAACAGAAACAAGCGCCGGGCCGAGGTTCGCTCGCCGTCGCGCGAGAATTTCAGCGCCAGTGCCATCATCACCAAGGCCAGCAGCGGCCCGATGATCGTCCACAGCCAGTTGGCGAAACCCAGCAAACCCGGCAGCAGCGAAAACACCGCGAGCACCAGCGAGAACATCGCGGAGAGCAGCCCGCTCTTACGTCCTGTCAGATCGCCGTTGGACCACATCTTGTAATCCGCGGATTCATATTCCGCGCGACACAGCCAGTTGATCGCGATGAAATGCGGGAGCTGCCAGAGAAACAACAACCCAAACAGGAACCACGCTTCCCAGCCGATGCCTCCGCCCGCGCCCACCCAGCCGATCACCGGAGGAACCGCTCCGGGAATCGCGCCGACCAGCGTATTGGTCGAACTCACGCGCTTCAACGGCGTGTAAATGAAAACGTAGATCGCGATCGTCGCCGCCGTGAGATACGCCGCAAGATTCCCGACCTGCACGGCCAGATGAATGATCCCGACCGCGGACAACACCCAGCCGATGCCGAACGCCACCAGCGGATCCATCCTCCGGGACGGCAGCGGGCGATCCGCCGTGCGCTTCATCCGCGCGTCCAGATCCACTTCCATCAGCTGGTTGAAAGCCGCCGAGCCGAACGCCGCCGCTGCCGTCCCGAGGATGGTGTGGAGCAGCTTCATCCAGTTCATTTCCACGCCACGGGAATATAACAGGAATCCGAAAAACGTGGTGACGAGCACGAAGAAATTCAGCCGCACCTTCATCAGGACCATCAAATCCTGCCGCAACCTCGGCGGCGAAGGGATCGGCTCTTCGGCGGCGGCTTTTTCGTTCGTTGCGGATTCTTCCATAGGCGCTGCGGGATTATGACCACCTTCCCGTGATTTCCAAGCAGTGACTTGCCCGTACCGCGCTTTCCCGCGTGCAAGCCTCCACTCGACTCTTGGAGAAATCCGGCTACCGTTGCGTCTTCAAACCCATCTGCCCCCATGCGAACTCTCTCCTTTTCCCTTCTATTCCTGAGCCTTGCCCATGCGGCGGAGGTCCGGTCATGGACCGACATCCAGAACCGCAAGATCGAGGCGGCCCTGCTGCGGGTCGAGGACAAGACCGTCATTCTCAAACTCAAGGATGGCCGCGAAGTCCCCTACCCGCTCTCGAAACTCTCCTTGGCCGACTGCAAATACGTCGAGCAATCCCGCGCCCTGCCCAGCGCGGAGAAGGCCGAACAAGGCCTGAATTTCGGCCTTCCGTGGCCCGAGCGGATCAAGTTCGGTGAAGATCCCGAGGTCGACACGGTGGAGGAAGACCCGGAGAAAAAGCGCTTCATCTACGAGAGCGCCAATTACCGGTATGTCTGCGACGTGAGACTTTCCAAGTCCGTCGTCAAGGGTTTCGCGGTCCTGTTCGAGGCCACCCACCTTTATTGCCGCTCGCTGCCTCTGGCGATCAACGGCGGAAAAACCGTGGATGACAAACACCAGATCCTGCTTTTCGAAGAGTTCGATGATTACGTGAAAGCCGGCGGCCCGCCTGGCAGCGCCGGCGTTTTCATCGGCGGGAGAGGCGTGGTGATGGTGCCACTAACCAGCCTCGGGGTGAGGCCGGTGGGCAGTGGTTATATGTTGGACCGGGATAAAAGCAGCAAGACCCTGCCCCACGAGCTCGTCCATCAGCTAACGCCCGAGGCCTATTTCGGAAAGGGCGCGATGGGTTGGTTCACGGAAGGACTCGCCGAATACGTCGCGGTGACGCCCTACCGATCCGGCGCGTTCAGCGTCCGCGGAAACCAGAAAGACATCTTCGACTACGCGACCGGTTTTGGCTCCAAAGACATGGGCGGCCGCGGGCTCGGCACCAAGATCGGGCTGCCCGCCTTGAAGACTTTCATGTTTCAGGACTACAGCCAGTTCCTCGCACAGCCCCAGCTCAACTACGGCTGTGGACTGCTCATCACCACCTACTTTTTCCACCTGGACGGCGAAGGCGACGGAAAGCGGATCAAGGCGTTCCTCAAGGCACTGCATGACGGTGTGGTCGGCGAGAAAGCCCTCGATCTGCTATTGGGCGGCCGCGGCTTCGACCAGCTCGAAGAGGACATCATGAAAGCCTGGGGCCGTAAAGGCGTGGATTTCACCTTCGCGAAGGAATAGGCGGGATCACTCCCCGAAGCGGATTCGCACGCCCATGAGCGCCCAGGCGGCGGAAATTTCGCCATCCAGTTCTTCAAAATCGCCTCCACCCAGCAGCGGCGCGGGTGATGCTTCGCCCTGGCGACCCGCGTGAAGGTCAACCGCTCGCCAGTCGTCGCAAGACAATTGGATAGGCCGGGCAAGGGTGAAGCGCCACCCGCAAGACTGGCTGCCACCGTGCCTCGGAGCAAGCCAAGCAAAAGAGCAAAAACCTGAAAAAAGCGGAACCCATGAAGCATTCCGAGGGCGAAACCCCGATCGGAAGACGGATTCCGGCAAAAGCCGCAAGGAAGAATCCCTTCCGACGGAAGTGGGCAAGCACGCGGCCCGAGATTTCCAAAGCGAAGGAGCACGGCAAAAAAGACAAGGACGCCGAGTAATCCGGCTTGGCACACTTGCTGGAATTCCATCATCCGCGGTTCAATGCGTGAACCGCGGATTTTTTCATTTTCACGACCGTTGCAACGCCTCAGCCGATGCGTTGCAACAGCCAGAACCCGCCGGTCCCGGCGATGGCGAGGCAACCCGCGATGCGCGCCCGGCGGTAGGCCGGCGTTCCGTGCCAGCCGGCCGTCAGGCACCAAGCCACGGCTAACAGGATCACCTGCGCGGCTTCCACGCCGAGGTTCGCGCAGAGCAGGGCCGGCAGGAAATCGGGGCCGGGCTTGATCCAGACGGCAAGTGCTCCGGCGAAGCCGAGACCGTGGATGAGGCCGAATCCGAACACGATGCCGAGGCGCGCCGCGCCCGTGGACTTTCCGGCGGGCCGGAGGTTTTCCAGCGCCACCACCAATACGCTCAGCGCGATGACTGGCTCCACCCAGTTTCCCGGAACCCGCACGAGTCCGGCGGCGGCGAGGCCCAGCGTCAGCGTGTGCGCCAGCGTAAAAGCCAGCGATTGCGAAAGCAGCGGCCGCCATGCCCGGCGATAGAAAAACAAGCCCATCACGAACAGCACGTGATCCATTCCCAACGGTAAGACGTGCAGGAATCCCTGGCGGAACGATTCGGCCCACGGCGCGCGCCCGGCCACCACGTTTTCCGCCGCCGGCAAGGACTGGGATTGCCCCGGAGCGAGCGTGAGATAGCCACCTTGTTTTCCCGGCAGCTTCAAAACCAACGTCGGCCGCACGCCATCCCGCCATGCGATTTCCGAGCCGCTTGCCAAGGGTTCCCGCCCGGTGATCTTCATCCGGAAATAAGCGCCGTCGTTGAGCAGCTCGACGAATTCCGGCGGACTCTTGGCGAAGTCGATGAAGTCCACCCGCCATTCCTCGGGCTTGCCGCCGGATCTGACTTCCAGACATTCGCGCAAATACCGCTCCGCCTCCAGCCGCAGGGGAGCCCATCCGGCCTCGCCGATTTCCAGCAGCCAGGCGCGCTGCGGTGCCGGAGCTTGAGCGTCACCCCGCGACTCGGGGATGGCGTAGCCGGCGTCGAACAGCACTTCCATTTCCCACGGCCGGCCGACTTTCCATTCGGCGGAGATCTGGGTGACCACGTGGCCGCACGCGGAAACCGCGAGGACCAGCCAGAGAAAAAGAATCCGCCAGTTTGCCATTTCGGCACTCCATCAACCTCAGTTCGTCACGCGCATCGGCATGAGCACGTAGAGGAAGGAGCCTTCGATGCGCAGGACGCCGGGGCTCATTTCGTCGATGAGGTCGAGGTAAACGTCGTCGGTGTCCAAGGCGCGAAGCGGGGCTTGGAGGAACTCGGGGTTGAAGGCGATCTGCATCGGCGGTCCTTGATAGATCACATCCATCGATTCCTGGGCCTCACCGACGTCCGGCGAGTTGGCGGTCACTTCGATGTGGTTCTCGCTGAAGACGAGTTTCACCGAATTCGACTTGTCCGAGGAGAGCAGCGAAACGCGGCGGACGGTTTCGAGCAGCGCCTCGCGGCCGATGACGACGCGCTCGTTGCTATCGCCGGGGATGACTTGGCGGTAGTTCGGATAGTTGCCCTCGATCAGCTTGCTGGCCAGCAGGCTGTCGCCGATGGCGAAGGAAATCTGGCTGTCGCTGAGCTTGACGATGACCTCGCCGGCGTCGCCGAGGAGGCGCTGGAGTTCCTGCACGGCCTTGGTCGGGATGATGACGTCGGTCTCGTGGGAAGCGGGGAATTCGAGGTCGGCATCGACCATCGCGAGGCGGCGGCCGTCGGTGGCGACGAGGGTCATTTTGCCGTCGCGGAACGAGGCGAAAATGCCGTTGAGCACGTAGCGGGTCTCGTCGGTGGAGATGGCGTAGGAGGTTTTCTTGAGGCCGTCGCGGAGGGTGGCTTGCGGGATTTTGAAAACCTTGGCTCCCTCGAAATCAGGCAGTGGCGGGAACTCCGCTTCGCCGAGGCCGATGATTTTGAAGAACGACGGTCCGCTGCGGATGGACGCGTGGTTTTTCGCATCGACGGAGACTTCCACCTCGCTGGAGGGAAGCTCGCGGATGATGCTCACGAGGCGCTTGGCTGGCAGAGTGGTGGCTCCTTCTTTCTCGATCTGGGCTTCCACCGAGCCGGTGATTCCGACGTCGAGGTCGGTCGTGGTGAACTGGATGCGGCCGTCTTTGGCCACCAGCAGCACGTTGGAAAGAATCGGCAGAGTGGTGCGCGAGCTGACCACGTGTTGGACTTTTTGCAGGCCGTCGAGAAAGGCTTCCTTGGAGATGCGGAACTTCATAAATTAAAAACTGGGGAGTGGTTGCCCCGCAGTCTCTGTTTTAGCCGCCCCTTGGCAAGACTTCTGTGAATATTCCCGAAAGTCTGAGCTTCAACGGCGGAGTTGGGACTCGATGCGGGCGATGCTTTCCTTCAACCCCGGCTCGCCATCGACCAGCCCGGCCACCTTCTTGCAGGCGTGGATGACGGTCCCGTGGTCGCGCCCGCCGAAGGCCTCGCCGATTTCCATCAGCGAGCCCTTGGTCAGCGAGCGGCTCAAATACATGGCCACTTGGCGAGGAAACGCGATGCTGGCGGGGCGGCGGCGGCTGGTCATGTCGGCCAGACGGACGTCGAAATGTTCGGCGACGGCCTTTTGGATGGCGTCGATGCTGACCTGGCGGCTGGCTTCCTCGCGGATGAGGTCGCGCAGCAGGTGCTCGACTTTCTCCACGGTCACGCTTTCGCCGGCGAGCGAGGCGTAGGTGGCGACGCGCATCAGCGCGCCTTCGAGGCGGCGCACGTTGGTGCGGATTTTCTCGGCCAGGAAACGCAGGACCGACTCGTCCACGCGGACTTTCCAGTCGATGGATTTCTTTTTGAGAATGGCCATCCGCGTCTCCATTTGCGGCGGCTGCATCTCGACGGTGAGACCGCACTCGAAGCGGGAAATCAGGCGCGGCTCGAGGCTCTTGATCTCGCAGGCCGGGCGGTCGCAGGTGAGGACGACTTGGTTGCGGCCGTCGAGCAGGGTGTTGAAAGTGTGGAAAAACTCCTCCTGCGAGCGCTCCTTGCCGGCGAGGAATTGGACGTCGTCGATGAGCAGGACATCCGAGCTGCGGTAGCGGCGGCGGAATTTCTCGATGTCGCCGCGGCGGATGGCGTCGATGAACTCGTTGGTGAATTTCTCGCAGGTCAGATAGATCACCCGCGAGCCGGGCTGGCGGCGGAGCAGTTCCTGGCCGATCGCCTGCATCAGGTGGGTTTTCCCGAGGCCCGGGCCGCCATAGATGAAGAGCGGGTTGTAGCCGACGCCGGATTTTTTCGCGACCGCCTCGCAGGCGGCGTGGGCAAACTGACTGTTCGCGCCGACGACGAAACTGGCGAAGGTGTGAGCCGGATTGAGGCCGGCCGCCTTGATGCGCTTGTCGAGCGCCTCGCCTTCAAGCGCGGCGGCCTTGGTCGGGCGGACGGGTGACGACAAATACTTCGGATGGCCGGTTTCCAAATCGTCAGGGCTGGCGAGATTCTCGCCGACGACGACCCGGACTTCCCGGACTTCGTCGAAAATTCCGGTGACCGCCATCGTCAGCTCGGGCAGGTAGTTTGTCTCGATCCAAACCTGATGGATTTCTCCGGGCACGGCGATCGAGGCGACGTCGTCCTCCACGCCTAACCACCGTGCGGCGCGGAACCAGCGCTGGAAGGCGTCGTGGCTGACCATTACCCGCAAGGCGTCGCAGACTTCATGCCACCCTCCGTTTTCCGAAGAGATCTTTTCCAAACTCGCCGCCATCTCCTCAATTACCACTTCCTCAGTTTCCATTATTAACGGGTCTTTTTAAAAATCATCAGGGGTCTCGGGATGCGCGGTCCAGAGTGGCGCGGCGCGGCGAGAGGCAAAAGATGCGCGGCTGAATTCGTATCGGGAAATTTTTTTTAGGCCATCTAACTAATGCTCGCGACGGGCCCTATTCCACAAGGGTTCCACAGATCATTTTTTTAAAAACTTAACCCCGGATTTGCTTAGGATTCCCGAAGCATGCAGCCCGGCATTTCTAGCGGATCTACGCAACCGCATGAAATCAAGGCACTCGCAGCGCTCCAGTTCTGTTACGATTTCGTCATCGTCCGTCGCCGGACGATTCAGTGTATTCCACGTCCGCCAGCGTGAGCCATGGGACTCTTGAAACAGAGAGCGACGGCGACAGTCGCCAAGGTTCCGGCCATGATGCGCCAGGGGAATTCAATCACCGGCATCCACGCGAAATTTTTGTAGAGCGGGCCGCCGGAGACCATCTTCCAGACGTCGTTGGGCAGATTGCTGAGAAAGGCGACGACGACGATCCCCGCAGCCATCGCGATCAGGTTGCCGGTCTCGCTGCCGCGCGATTTCGTAAACAGTGCGACCATGAAGATTCCGAGCAGCGAGCCGTAGGTGTAGCCGAAGCTTCCGAGGATGATCCCGATGATGCTCAGGCCGGGGTTGTGCGCCTTGACGAAGGCGGTCGCCAGTCCCACTAAAATGAGCACCAGCGCGAAGCCCACGGTGCTGAGCTTGATGATGCGCACCCGCGCGCGGTCGTCATCCGGCGTTTTGAACCAGCGGAAATGGAAGTCGCGTGAATAACTGGTGGCCAGCGAATTCATCGCCGTGCCCAGCGAGCCCATGGTGGTCGCCAAGACGCCCGCGATGACCAGTCCGCGGAGGCCGCCGGGCATCACATCGACGACGAAATAGGGGAAAACCCGCGTGTTATCGGGCTTGCCCGCCGCCATCGGCAGCGCCGGGTCGTTGACCACGTGGCCGTAGTAAACGGAGAGCAGGATGCCAATGGTTAGAACGGCGTAAGTCACCGGGATGTCGGCCAGCCCGGAGAGGATGGTGGCCACCGCGCTCTGGCGTTTGTTTTTAGCGGTGAGCATGCGTTGCACCATGTCTTGGTCGGTGCCGTGGGTGGCCAGCGTGACGAACAGCGAGCCGAACAGCGCGGCCCAGACGGTGAACTCGCTTTCCAGCACGCTCTTGATGGCGCCCCAACTGGAGCCGTAGTTTTTCACGAATTCCGGGTCCGCCGGGACATCGCCTTGCCATTCCCAGAGTTTCAAATCGTGCGGGCCGGTGAGGTGGCTTTTCGCGCCCTCCCAGCCGCCGGGGATGTGCCCCAGCAGATACCAGACCGAGAACCCGAGCGCGCCGAAGAGCACCGCGATTTGCAACACATCCGTCCAGATCACCGCCTTGATTCCGCCGACCGCCGTGTAGGCCGCCGTGAGAATGGTGATGAGAACCAGCGCGCCGCCGGTGGCCCAGAATTGTTCCCAGGTGCCGAGCGGCCGCTCCGGATTGAGCTGGTTCCAAATCACGATCATCAGCAGCGTCGGCACCCACAGCCGGGAGCCGCTGGCCAGCGAGCGGGTCACCAGGAAAATCACACTCGCCACGCTGCGGGTGCGCGGGCCGAAACGGATTTCCAGAAACTCATAAATGCTCACCACGTTGTGTTTGTAAAACGCCGGGATGAACACCGCGCTCACCACCAGCCTCGCCAGCAAATAGCCGACCATCAGCTGCGCATACGTGTAATTCCGCAGCCGGAATCCCTCGCCCGGCGTGCCGAAAAACGTCCCCGCGCTGATCTCGGACGCGAGAATGGACGCCAGCACCGCCCACCACGGGATCGACCGGCCGCCGAGCGCGAAATCCGAGACGTTTCCGCTCCGGCGGCTGAAATGCCAGCCGATGCCGATGATGATGGCGAAATAAATTCCAACGATGAGCAGATCCAACCACAAAGCCGACATGCGCCGCATGCTAGGGGGGCGGTCCGCCGATCCAAGCCCCAAGTTTCGCCGTCATTTTTCGGTGCCCCGGCGCCGGGTGATTTTTCCCTTCCCAAACCGGAAGTCATGGATTACCCATTCCGCCCCGCCTGAAATGGTGGTCGTAGCTCAGTTGGTAGAGCCCCGGATTGTGATTCCGGTTGTCGCGGGTTCGAGTCCCGTCGATCACCCCATCTTTCCCATCGGAATTTCAAGTGAGGTTCGGAAGGGAGAGGAGGAAACGTAGGAAAACGATCGATGCAGCCGCTGGAGAGCCGGATTCATTACAAATTTCGCAATTCGCTGTTACTGGCGGAGGCGCTGACCCATCCCAGCCTGGCCTACGAGTCGCACAAGCCGCACTTCGACAACCAGCGGATGGAGTTCCTCGGCGACGCGGTCTTGCAGCTGGTCATCACCGAAGAGCTTTTCAAAATGTTTCCGGATTTCACGGAAGGCCGGCTGACCAAGCTGCGCTCGCGGGTGGTTTCCCGCAGGGCGCTGGCCCGCTTCGCGATGGCGATCCATCTCGGCGACTACGTCTTGCTCGGCAAGGGTGAGGAAGCGACCGGCGGGCGGCGGCGCTTGTCCACGCTGGCGGACGCGTTCGAGTCGCTGATCGGCGCGGTCTATCTGGACACCGGGTTGAGCCCGGCGCGGGACTTGATCCTGCGCCTGTTCGAGGCGGAAATCGGCAACATGGTCACCAGTCCGGAAGAGCGCAACCCGAAGGGCGAGCTCCAGGAATTTTTGCAAGCCATCCATCCGCAGGCACCCGCTTACCGGGTGATCGGCGAGAGCGGCCCCGACCACCGGCGGGTTTTCCAATCCGAGGTTTCCTGGCAGGACAAGATTCTCGCGACGGGCAAAGGGAAGAGCAAAAAGGAAGCGGAAGCCCGCGCCGCCGCGGAAGCCTTGCGCGCGCGGGTGTGGGAGAAATGAGCCAGCCGGAAGGACGGAGCGCGGGCGGCCCCTTGCATAACGTGGAAAACGTGGCTTGTTGATGCTATTCCCTCGTATCTGACATGACGGGAAAACCAAGGAGATCGCATGAAAAAAAATTCCCTGCTCAGCGGGTTGTTCATGGTGACGCTAGGCCTGACGCCTTCCGCACGCGCCCAAACAACAGCCGAGCCGCCTGCCAGCGCGGAAGCCGTTTGCGATCAGGCGCTGCTCTCCGCCGTCATCAGCTTGGCGGACGCCCATTTGTCGCAGACCCGTCTCGCACTCGAAATCCTGGCCCGGACGGCGGAGGTGCGATCGGGCCAATGGGAACGCATGAAACCGCTGGTGAGCGCGTCCGTACCGCCGATGCTGCCGCAAGTGCTGTGGTTCGCACAGCCTGACGGCACGTATTACACAACGGCCGAGGGACTGGTCGGCCAGAAGCTGAGCGACCGCGCCTATTTCCCAAAACTGATGGCCGGCGAGACGGTGTGCGGCGATTTGGTGGTCAGTAAATCGACGGGGAAAAAGTCGGTGATCATGGCGGTGCCCGTCACCGATGGGGATCGGGTGGTGGGCGGGCTCGGCGCCTCGATTTTCGTGGACGACCTGAGCCAATTGCTCAACGAGCGGCTGAAGTTGCCGGCCGGGTCCTTGTTTTACGCGCTGCACACGAATGGGCTGACCGCGTTTCATATCGATCCGAAGCTGGATTTCGTGGATCCACGACGACTTCAAAGCCCCAGCCTGAGCGACGCGGTGGAAACGATCCTGAGTCGGACGGCGGGCGAGGTCCGCTACGAATTCAACGGCTCACCGAGACGCGTGTATTTCAACACCTCGCCACTGACCGGCTGGCGGGTGGCGTTTGGCCGCGTGTTGCCAAAAGCGCGGGAGTAAATCATGTGGTAAGCTTCGCGCCCTCCACCCTACTTGATCCCGTGCTCTTTCGCGAACCCGGCGGCGGCCTGCTTGCCGGCGTCGTCGCTCTGCGGCCATTTTTGATAGATTTTCATGAGGGTCTGGCTCCGGTCCTTGCCGGGCGGCCGGATCAGCATCTGCTCGAGCATGACGCGGGATTCCGCCGGCAGATCGAGCGCGGCAATCTCATCCAGCGCGGCGACGAGTTCCTCCTTGCTCATCGCCTGCAGGCGCTGCTGGAAACGCATCATCGTCCGCATGTCGCCCATGCCGCCGCTCTGCTGCATTTCCGCGAACTGGGCGGCGATTTTCTTCCAATCGAGCGGCTCCTTGTCTTTCGCCGGCTTGCCGGACGGCGCGTTTTTTGGATGCGGGGAATCTCCGTCCCCGCCGGACGAACGGTCGGCGATGTGCTTGCGCAAAAGCTCGCTTTCCTGCTCAAGGGTGGCGATCGACTGGCGCTGGCTGCCGATCCAGCCACCGGCGATGATCAGCGCGACGACGGGCGGGATGAATGATGTGGGTTTCAATGCGGTGTCTGTTAGATATTTCACCTCGTGCCGTCAAGGGCCGCGGCCACCCGCGAGGCGAAGGCTTCACGCGGCGCTGGCGGCCAGCCGCGAGATCTCCATGCCGATGAGACAGACGTCGTCGGAGAACTCCTGACCTTGCGCGAAGTGCTCGACCTCGTCGAAAACATCCTGCAGCAGATCTGCCAGCGGCAGGCCCGCGCGGCTGCGGATCGACTCGCGCAGGCGTTCGATGCTGAAGGGTTCCGCGTTCGCGTTCTCGACCTCGAACAGCCCGTCGGTGAAGGCGAGAATCCGGTCGCCGGCGGCGATCGGCAGCTCGTGGGTGCGATACTCCACGTCGTCGATCAGGCCGAGCGCGGGCCCCGGCACGCGGCGGGCGGTGATGGGCTCCACCCCGCGGGGGGTGCCGTGCAACAGCAGCGGGCTCGGGTGGCCGGCGTTGGCGAAGGTGAGCCGCCCGTTGGAGACGTCGACGATGATATAACAGGCGGTGGTGAAAAGGGTGGTTCCTAACTGCCGCAGGATGCCGCGCAGCGCCCGGTTCATTTCCGTGAGCAGCGCGCCGGGGTTGCCCGCCAGCTCGCCGAGTTGCTCCTCCAGCGCGCGCATCATCGCGGTGACCAGCGCGGCGCGCACGCCGTGGCCCATCACGTCGCAGATGAAAACGCCGACGGCGGTGTCCGAGACGCGGACGACGTTGAAAAAGTCCCCGCTCACCGAACTGGTCGGGTGGAAGATGCTGCAGAATTTCACGGCGCTGGCCGCCTGCTCCGCGCCGCGCGGGAGCGTCGGAAAATGCTGGGGAAGGAACGCCATCTGAAGCTCGCGCGCCATGTCCAGATCCTCCTCCATGATCGCGTTTTTCGCCCACAGCTCGCGCGTGCGGTCGGTGACGCGCTGTTCGAGCTGCTCGTTGAGCGCGCGCAGGTCGGCCTCGGCCTGGCGGCGGGCGTCGCGCTCCGCGACTTCCCGCAGCGCGCGGCCGACCGCCGGCACGAGGCGGCCGTGGATCCGGTCTTTAAGCACGAAATCCGTCGCGCCGTTCTTGAGCAGTTCCACCGCGGTTTCCTCGCCCACGGCTCCTGAAATGATGATGACCGGGACATCCGGGCAGCGCTCCCTGGCCATCGCCAAGGCCTGCGCGCCGTTGAAAGTCGGCAGCCTGTAATCCGCCAGGATCAGGCCGGGTTGGAATTCCGCGAGCGCGCGCGCGAAGTCGTCGCCGTTCTGCACGCGGGTGGAGACGAACTCGAGTCCTCCCTGCTTGAGCTCGCGCAGGATCAGTTCCGCATCCAGCTCGGAGTCCTCCAGCGAGAGAATGCGGAGCCCGGTTGTTTCGGCGGTGTTCATGGTTTCATGAGCGGTATTTCGTTCAGGAGCAGCCAATACCGCCCCATATGGGTCACGGCGTCGGAAAAGTTCTCGAAATCGACCGGCTTGACGATGTAGCTGTTCGCCCCGAGCTGATAGGCATTGATCAGATCGCTGTTTTCGCGGGAGGAAGTGAGGATCACGACGGGCAGCAGCTTGGTGCGCTCGTCCGCCCGGATCTGGCGCAGGACCTCGATCCCGTCCACCTTCGGCAACTTCAAATCGAGCAGCACGACCTTGGGCTGGAGAACGACATCGCGCCCTTCGTAGGCACCGGTGCCGAACAGGAAATCGAGCGCCGCGCGGCCGTCCTCCACGTGGACGAGACGTTTCGCGAGGTTGTGTTTCCTGAGGGCGAGGATCGCGAGCTCCGCGTCGTGCGGGTTGTCTTCTACCAGGAGGATTTCCAAGAGCGTGTTCATCAGGTTTAACTCGGGAGGGTGAAATAGAAAGTCGCGCCTTGCCCCACTTGCCCCTCCGCCCAGACGCGGCCGCCGTGGCGCCTGACGATGCGCTGGACGAGCGCGAGCCCGACGCCGTTCCCCGGGAATTCCTCCTGGCTGTGCAGGCGCTGGAAGACCCCGAAGAGCTTGTCCACGTAGCACATGTCGAAGCCGATGCCGTTGTCTTTGACGTAGTAAATCCGCCCGCTGTTGCCGCCGTCCCACGCGCCGATCTCAATCTCGGCGACCTCGCGCTCTTTGGTGAACTTGATAGCATTGCCGATCAGGTTCACCCACACCTGCCGGATCATCGCCTCCGATCCGCGGGCGGGCGGTAGCGGGCACAGATCGAGCCGCAACCGATCGTTAGGCTCCTGCGCGGTCAACTCGTCGAATACCGATCGCGCAAGCTCCTCCATCTCAATGCCCGCCGCCTCGATGGGTTGCCGGCTGAGCCGGGAAAACGCCAACAGGTCGTCGATGAGCTGCCCCATCCGCTGCGCCTCGCCGCGGATCACGCCGAGCATCCGGCAGCCTTCTGGATCGAGCTTGGGGGCGTAGTCGGCCAGCACCATGCGCGAGAATCCATCCACCGCCCGCAGCGGTGCGCGCAGGTCATGGGAGACGGAATAGCTGAACGCCTCCAGCTCCCGGTTGGACTCGAGCAGCTCCGCGGCCTGGCGCTGGAGGTTGGCGTTGAGTTCTTGGATTTTTTTCTCCGACTGCTTGCGCTCGGTGATGTCGAGGTTGACCCCGACGATGCGCGCCGCCTCGCCGTTGGCTCCGGGGATGACTCGCTCCGCGGCTTGGATGACGCGCACGGCGTGGTCGGAAGCGCGCACGATGTGGAACTCGCGCTGGTCCTGGCCACAGGCTGCGATGGTGCGCTGCAACCGCTCTTCCTGCTCGGGAAGGTCGGCCGGCAACACCCGCGCCTGCCAGTCACGATAGGAAACCAACGCTTCCGGTGTCGCGGGCATCCCATAGATCGCGAACATCCGGGCGTCCCACCTGAGCAGGTTGCTTTTCGGGTCCCGCTCCCACACGCCGATACTTGCGGCTTCGGTGGCGAGCCGCACGCGCTCCTCGGTCTCCCGCAGCGCCTCTTCCGCGCGTTTGCGCTCGGTGATGTCGGAGCGGATCGTGATGAACTGGGCCGGCTTTCCGTCAGGACCGAGAAACGGAACGATGGTGCTGTCCACCCAGTAAATCGAGCCGTCCTTGGCGCGGTTTTTCATCTCGCCCTTCCACACCTGGCCCTTGCCGATCGTCTGCCAGAGGTCACGGATGAAGGCTTTGGGGTGATGTCCCGAATTGATGATGCGGTGATCCTGGCCGAGCAGCTCCTCGCACGAATATTTGGAAATCGTGCTGAACTTGTCGTTGGCGTAGGTGATCGCTCCGCGGGCGTCGGTGATGGCGACGATGGCGTGTTGATCCAGCGCGGCTTTGAAATCGCCGAGGGTGGCGTTGGCCGCTTGCAGTTCGGCCGTGCGCTCCGCCACCCGCTGCTCCAGCCCTGCGGTGAGATTGCGGATTTTCTCCTCCGCCCGCTTCCGCTCGATGGCGATGCGCGTGACATCCACCGCCCGCGCGATCAGATCCAGCTCGGCGGGGGCGGGGCGGCCGGGTTGCCGATGGTAAATACAAAAGATTCCCAGAAGCTCGCCGCCGTGATCATGAATCGGCGTGGACCAGGCGGCGCGCAAGCCGTGCTCCGCTGCCAGTTCGCGGTATTCCGCCCACAGCGGGTCGGTGAGGATGTCCGGGACGATGACCTGCCGGTCAAAATGAGCCGCCGGGCCGCACGAGGCGGCGGGCCCCGGAGTCAAGCCGTCGAAGGCGAGGTTGAACGACTCCGGCAGGCTCGGTGCCGCCGCGGATTTCAGCTGCCCGCCTTCGAGCAGGCGGGCGACACAGCGCGCGCCCTGCAGGTGCTTTTCAACGCCTAGCAGCAGTCCGTCCAGCACCTCGTGGAGCGTGGCCGGGCTGCTGATGAGTTCGAGGCCGCCTTTCTCCCAGGCTAACACCCGGGTCCCGCGCAGGCGGGTGGCCATCTCGCGGTTGAGCCGCAGCAGGCTGGAGCTGAGGAGCAGCACGCTCACCAGCACGCCGGCCGGCAGGATGGCGAACGCGTGGCCGCCGAGCGCGCGCCGCTCCACCTCGCCCACGGCAAGTTCTTGCTGTTCCTCCACCGCCATCGCGTCGAGGCCCTTGCGGATCTCCTCGGACTTGGCCGCGCCCTCGGTGCTCATCAGCAGCGCCGCCGCTTCAAACCCCGCGTCCCGCCGGGTGTCCGCCATCCGCCGCATGGCTCCGAGCTCCGCGGCGATCCGCGCGTCGAGCTCGCCGAGCTGCTCCTGCCGCCTTGCATGGCCCGACGTCATCTCACGCAGCTCCCGGATGGTTTCCGCCCACTTGGAATCCCCCTTGTTGGAAATTGTGAGAAATTTCTCCTGCCCCGTGATCACGTATCCGAGCAACGCGTCCCGCGATTCATCGATGTGGCTGCGCAGCTCGCGAATCCCGGCGATGACTTGATAGGCATGCTTCTCCCGCGCGGCGGCATCCGCCAGATTTCTCGAACTTCGTTGGGCTAACATCGCGATGACCAGCAGTATGGCCAGTCCGCCGGCGATGCCGACGGTGCCGGCGGTGCGCCACGGACTGATCAACCAGCGCATCCCCGCGTCCCGCCAGCCGGTGCGGAGCGTCGCCAAGCCAATCACGAAGACCAGCGACGCCGTGGAAATCGACGCGACGGAAAGACCCCGATCGCTACCCGGTCCGACCGGATAAACGAACAGCGCAACGAACAAGATCGCGCCCACAATCGCCGCCAACCCGGCGACCAACATCGTCAAGGCGCGGCCGGTCAGACGGTGGGCGGGAGCAGGCGGGGTGTCCATGATTCGTTCCAACGGGTTAGCAGGTGATAGGGGGGAGAGGGGGCCGCCATGAGGCGGAAATACATCCGTTTGACGGATCATCACTATCTGTCATGAGGAACGGATGATGGCAAGAATCTTCCGCGTCATTTTTGCGCGCGGACTGACGAATCACGGGCCGCAGTCCGGGGGGATGAGTAGGCAAGCGATGAAGGCATTGGGCTTGAGGGGAGTGGACATCTTGTCCACTTGCCGATGCGCCGCGCAAGAGAAGCGCGCAAAGCTCATCCCTTTCTCTCCCCATCGTCCGGGCGGACAAAAATGTCCGCCCCCCTTATGGCTGCCATCTCCGCGCGCCTCCTCAGCGGTTGCCGGCGAGGGCCATGCGGGACGAGCCGTTGGCGACGGCTTGGAACCCGTTCTCGCCGGTGCCGGAGGCTTTTCCGGCGTGGATGTCCAGCCGCGCGATTTCCATGCCGACGAGGCAGACGTCGTCGGGAAACGCCTCGCCTTCGGCGAAGGTTTCGATCTCCGAGAAGACATCCTGCATCAGTTTGGCAAGCGGCAGGCCGGCGCGCTGCTGGATCGCCTCGCGCAGGCTTTCAACGCTGAAGGTGTCGGCGCACGAGTTCTCCACCTTGTATAGGCCGTCGGTGAAGACGAGCAGGGAATCGCCCACTTCCACCGGCAGCTCCTGGGTATGGAATTGCACCTCATCAAACAGGCCGAGCGCGGGGCCGGAGGCGTTGGGAGTGGTGATAGGCGCCACCTCGTCGGTCGCGGCGCGCAGCAGCAGCGGGCTCGGGTGGCCGGCGTTGGCGAAGGTGAGCCGCGCGGTCGCGACGTCCACCACGACATAACAGGCGGTGGTGAAAAGGGTGGCTCCCAGCTGGCCGAGGATGCCGCGCAGCGCGTGATTCATCTTGGTGAGCAGCGCGCCGGGGTCGCCTGCCAGATCGCTGAGTTGCTCCTCAAGCGTGCGCATGATGGCGGTGACGAGCGCGGCGCGCACGCCGTGGCCCATCACGTCGCAGATGAAAATGCCGACGGCGGTGTCCGACACGCGGACGACGTTGTAATAGTCGCCGCTGACCGAGCTGGTCGGGTGGAAGATGCTAGAGAATTTCACGGCGCTTGCGGCTTGGGCCGCGCCCCGAGGGAGGGTGGGAAATTGGTTGGGCAGGAAGGTCATCTGGAGCTCGCGGGCCATTTGCAAATCCTCTTCCATCAGCGCGTTCTTCTCGCGCAGCTCGCGGGTGCGGTCCGCCACGCGCTGCTCGAGTTGTTCGTTGAGCGTGCGCAGGTCCGCCTCCGCCTTGCGGCGGGCGTTGCGCAGTTCGACTTCCCACAGCGCCCGGTCCACCGCCGGCACGAGCCGCCCGAGGCGATCTTTCAGCACGAAATCCGTCGCGCCGTTCTTGAGCAGCTCCACTGCGGTTTCCTCGCCCACGGCTCCGGAGATGACGATGACCGGCACGTCCGGGCAGCGCTCCTTGGCGATCGCGAGAGCCTGCCCGCCGTCGAAGGTCGGCAGCCGGTAATCCGCCAGAATCAGTTCCGGCTTGAATTCAAAAATGGCGCGCTCGAAGTCGGCTCCGGTCTGCACGCGGGTCGCGGTGAATTCGATCCCGCCCTGCCTGAGTTCGTGCATGATCAATTCCGAATCAATGTCGGAGTCTTCGAGTGCGAGAATACGGATTTCAGTCTTTTCAAGTGCGTTCATAATTTAATTAGGGGAGATTGATTCAGGTTTATCCAATACGAGCCCATATGGCTCACGACCTCAAGGAAGTTTTCAAAATCGACGGGCTTTACAATAAAACTGTTGGCTCCTAACCGGTAGGCATCCGCCACGTCGCAGTCCTCGCGGGACGAGGTCAGGACCACGACGGGCAGCAGTTTCGTGCGCTCGTTGGCGCGGATCTCGCGCAGGACTTCAAGGCCGCTCACTTTCGGCAGTTTCAGGTCGAGAAGCACGACTTTAGGCGGTTTGCAGCCCCCTTCGGCCGCGCTGCCGTGCAGGAAATCAAGCGCCTCCCGGCCGTCGCAGACATGGGCCAGATGGCTAACGGGCAGGCATTCCCTGAGGGCGCGGATCGCGAGCTCCGCGTCCTGCGGATTGTCCTCGACAAGGAGAATTTCGAATTTGTTGTTCATGAATTTTGATTAGGTAACATAAAATAAAATGTCGCGCCGCGGTTGACTTCGGCCTCGGCCCAGACGCGGCCGCCGTGGCGTTGGACGATGCGCTGGACGAGCGCGAGTCCGACGCCGGTCCCCGGGAATTCCTGCTGGCTGTGGAGGCGCTGGAAGACTCCGAACAGCTTTTCCGCATAGCGCATGTCGAAGCCCACGCCGTTGTCTTTCACATAATAAACGCGGCCGCCGCTTTCGTCCTCTGTCACGCCGATTTCGATCTCCGCGACCTCCCGCTCCTTGGTGAACTTGAGGGCGTTGCCGATCAGGTTGATCCACACTTGGCGGATCATCGACTGCGTGCCGAGGGCGGAGGGCAGCGGGTGCAGCTCGAAGCGCACTTGGCGCTCCGGTTCGAGCGCCAAAAGCTCGTCGCAGACCTCCTGCACCAGCGCGTGCATGTCGATCCGCGCGGACTCGATGGTCTGCCGGCCGAGCCGGGAAAAGGCGAGCAGGTCATCGATGAGCCGGCCCATCCGCTGGGCCTCGCTGCGGATCACGCCGAGCATCCGGCGGCCCTCGTCGTCGAGCTTGGGGGCGTAGTCGGTGAGGACCATCCGCGAGAATCCATCCACCGCCCGCAGCGGCGCGCGCAGGTCGTGGGAGACGGAATAACTGAAGGCCTCGAGCTCCTTGTTCGCCGCTTCAAGGGCGGCGGCGCGGCTTTCCAGCACGGCGTTGAGTTCGCGAATCCGCTCCTCCGCCAGCTTGCTCTCGGTGGAGTCGAAATTAATCCCCACCACCCGCTCCGCCTTGCCATCGGCACCCGTGATGATCATCTCGGAGGCTTGGATGACGCGCACCGCGTGGTCGGACGCGCGGGTGATCCGGAACTCGCGCTGGTCGCGGCCGCAGGTCGCGATGGTGTGCTGCAGTCGCGTCTCCTGCTCGGCGAGTTCCTCAGGCAGCAGCGCGGAAGTCCAATCCTGATAGGTCGCCCGGCCATCCGGATTTGGCGGCAGGCCGTAAATTTCGAACATCCGCGCGTCCCACTTGAGTTCGTTGGTTTTCAGGTCCCACTCCCACACCGCGATGTCGGCCGCCTCGGCCGCCAGCCGCACGCGCTCCTCGCTCTCGTGCAGCGCCTCCTCCATCCGCTTGCGCACGCTGGTGTCGGTGCGGATGGCGATGTATTGCTGCGGCTTCCCGTCCGGGCCGAGGAAGGGGACGATGGTGCTGTTCACCCAATAGATCGAGCCATCCTTCGCGCGGTTTCGGATTTCGCCCTTCCAAGTCCGGCCGCTGCTGATCGTCTCCCAAAGTTCGCGGAAAAAAGCTTCCGGGTGATAACCCGAATTGACGATGCGGTGGGTCCGGCCGAGCAGCTCTTCCCGCGAATATTTGGAAATCGCACAGAACCGGTCGTTGGCATAGGTGATCGTTCCTTCCGGGTCGGTGATGGCGACGATCGCGTGCTCGTCGAGCCCGTGTTTGAAATCGACGAGGGAGGCGTTGGCGGCTAGCAGCTCGGCGGTGCGCTCCTCGACCCGCCGCTCGAGGCCCACGTTGAGCTGGCGGATTTTCTCCTCCGCCTGCTTGCGCTCGATGGCGATGCGCGTGACACGCACCGCCCGCTCGATGAGTTCCAACTCGGCGGTCGCGGGGTGGCGCGGCTCCCGATAGTAAATCGTGAAGGTGCCGAGGACTTTCCCCTGGCTGCCGTCGATCGGCGTGGACCAGCAGGCGTGCAGGCCGTGGTGGAGCGCCAGCTCGCGGTAGTCCTTCCAGAGCGGATCGCTGCCGATGTCAGCCGTGATGACCTGCTGGTCCAGATAGGCCGCCGTGCCGCACGGGCCTGCGGCGGGACCGATGGCGCCCCCCTCGACGGCGCGGTTATATGCCTCCGGCAGGTGCGGGGCGGCGGCGAGCCGCAGGTGGGTGCCGTCCTCATCCAGCAGCAGGACCGAGCAAACCGCGCCCGGCAGCTGCTCTTCCAGGCCCAGCATCACGCCCTCCAGCATCCCGCCTAACGAGTCCACGCTGACGATCGCCTCCAAAGCGGTCTTCTCCCATGCCAGAAGCTGTTGGGCGCGCCTGCGGGCGGAGACGTCCATCACCAGGGAGGCGACCCCGGTGCAGGTTCCCTGGTCGTCGATGAGCGGCGTGTTATACCACTCGCAAAGGATCTCCGCGCCGTCCTTGCGGATGTTCTTGTTGGAGCTTCGTTCGCCGCCGCGGCGGTGGATCAAGTCCTGCCAGGTTTGATCCACGCCGCCGCGGAATTCCTCCGGCACGATGAACGACCCGTATTGGCCGGCAGCCTCCTCGGGGCTGTAGCCGAAAATCACCTGCGCCGCGGGATTCCAGCGGCCGACCCGGAAATCCATGTCCCACTCGATGGCCGCCATCGGCGTCTGTTCGAAGTGCAGTTGCAGCTTCTGGGTGGCCATCCGCAGCGCTTCCTCGGCCTGCTTGCGCTCGGTGATTTCGGAGTGGGCGACGATGGCGCCGCCGATGTCCCCGGCCGGGCGAACCACTTCCATCGTGAACCAGCGCGCGCGTCCGGGCGCGTCGCAGGGATACTCCAGCCTGAAACGCGTCTGCTCGCCGGACAGCACAGCTGTCACTCCGGCGACCGCGGCTTGCGCGTATGGATCGCCGACGTAGCAGGCCGGGATGCAAACTTCGAGGTAATCCGCGCCGACGCCGATTTTCTCTTCGTCAGGATTGCCGTTCTCGCGGGCGAAGCGCAGCCACGGCTCGTTGACCGCAAGGATTTTCCCCGCCTTGTCCAACACCACGACGTGCGCGGGAAGGGAGTTGAGGATGCACCGCTGGAACTCCGCGCTCTCGCGCAGCACTACCTCGGCCTGTTTAATTTCGGTGATGTCGAAGGCGGCGCCCACCAGGCCGGTGACGGTCCCGTCTCCGTCGCGCAGCGGCACTTTGTTAATCAGCAAAATCCTCGGCTCGCCGCCGGCGATTTGCTTCCGGATTTCCTGATTCACGATCGGGATGCCTTTCAAAACCCCTTCCTCCTCGAGGCGCAGGCGTTCGGCGACTTCCGGCGGATAGAAATCTGCGTCGGTCTTGCCGATCAATTCCTGCGGCGAGGCCGCGCCCATGTTGGTCGCGCAGGCGCGGTTGGCTAACAAGAAGCGGCTTTCCAGGTCTTTCACGAAGACCCAGGTGGGCAGCAAATCCACTAGGGTGCTCAACAGCTGCCGCTCGGCGGTCAGTGTCGCTTCCGCCCGCTTGCGCTCGCCGACGTCTCTCACCGTCGCCGCGAAGCTGAAGATTTCGCCATTCTTGTTCGCCACCGAGAACGGGCTGATGGTCACCGGAAAGCGCTCGCCGTTGCGCCGCATGAAGGTCAATTCAAAAATCCGCGAGCCGCCTCTCATCGTCTCGCGGAGCGCGGCTTGGATCCGCTCGTGTTCCTCCGGCGGCCAGAAGGGGTGCGGCGTTCCGGCGCCGACGAGTTCCTCCCGTGAAAACCCGGTCATCTGGCAGAGGGACGGGTTCACATCCATGATGACGCCGGCCGGATCAAGGATCGAAAAGCCGTCCTGCATCGAGTGGATCAGGTTGTTGGAAAACTCGAGCGAGTCGCGCAGCGCCTCCTCCGCTTGCTTGCGCTCGCTGATGTCGCTGACCACCAGGCGGAGTTCCGGCGTGCCCTCGGCGTCCTGCGCGAGGGCGGCGGCGAGATGCGTCCAGACCGGAGCCATGTCGCTCTTCAGCAGGCGCAGCTCGCAGGCCTGCGGCTCGCCGCTCACCAGCAGCCGCTTCCGCGTTTGATAGAAAATGTCCTGGTCCGCCGGCAGGATGATGCCGGAAAACTGCCGCTGGACCAGCGTGCGGCGGGCCACGCCGAGCAGGTTGGCGGCGCTGAGATTGGCCTGCTGGATCAGCCCCGGCTCGCTGAGGGTGAGATAACCGACCGGAGCCAGCTCGTAGAGGTCGAAGTAGCGCGCGCGCCCGGCGCTCAATTCCGCCTGCGTCCGCCGCAGCTCCTCGTTCTGCAACTCCAGCTCGATCTGATGGACCTGGAGCTCATGCAGCACCTTCTCTACCTCCTCCAGCGACAATCTGGCGAGCCGGGCCGGCGAGCTGGTCGTCCGTTCCCGGGAGACGGCCTCGGCCCGGCGGCGCAGCGCCTCCGCGGCGTTTGCCGGATCGACCTTGTCAGCGGGGGATGGATTCGGGTCGGGCATCGAGGGGATTTTTAGACTATCACAGGCCGCTCGGTGGTCGCAACCTCATAAATCTGTCCGGCTGCATCGAGCAACGCGGTGGCGATGATCCTGACATTGATGACTTCGCCCTGCTTGGTGAGCCTCTGGGTTTGATAGGGTTCAAGAATCTCGGCGCGGCTCAGTTGATTCAGCAGCGCCAGTTCTTCCTCGCGCCGCTCCAGCGGAATCCGGTCGCGGGTGTTCATTGCCAGCGCCTCGGCCTCGGACCAGCCGTAAATCCGCTTGGCGCCGGGGTTCCAGGCCGTGATCTGGCCTTTCAGATCCTGCACGGTGATGGCGTCACTGGCGTCGCGCACGACGACCGCCAGCCGCTGGAGCTGCTCGTTGGCCTGGCGCAGCGCGTCGCGGGTTTGCACGATTTCGGTAACATCGACGAAGGAAATGACTGCGCCTTCGATCACGTTTTCGAGCGTGCGGTAAGGCTGGATGTGCATCGCATACCACTTGCCGTCGAGGGCTTGGACGGTCGTGTCGATG
Organism: Akkermansia muciniphila; assembly: GCA_945879075.1. Lineage (GTDB taxonomy): Bacteria > Verrucomicrobiota > Verrucomicrobiia > Verrucomicrobiales > Akkermansiaceae > Luteolibacter > Luteolibacter muciniphilus_C. The sequence goes on from CAMCUY010000006.1 coordinate 60,858, forward strand.
GTCACCAGCGTGTCGAGCACGGACCGCGCGTCCGCCACCAACCGGTCATAGCTGACGAGGTTGGAAACGATGTGGGCGACCGGCCGGCCGACGTCGGAAGGGATCAGGTTGATGACGGCGCTGGCGGCCGGGGTGAAGCGCAGGATGCGCAGCTGGAGGTCCACGAACACGGTGCCCACGCCGGTGCCGGCGAGCAGGTTGTTCATGTCGTTGTTCGCCCGCGTCAGGTCGCTGACCTTGGCTTGCAGCTCGGTATTGACCGTGGCGAGTTCCTCGTTGACCGACTGCAATTCCTCTTTGGAGGTTTCCAGCTCCTCGTTGGAGGACTGCAGCTCCTCGTTGACCGACTGCATTTCCTCGTTCGTGGCCTTGAGCTCCTCGGTGGAGCTTTCCAGCTCCTCGTTGGCGCTTTGGAGGTAGTCCTCCTTGGCCCGCAGTTCCTGCTTGAGCGCCAGGATGAGCGCGGCGGTGTCCTGGTCGGTGGTGGCCGGCGGCGCGGCTGGCGGCGGATGGGTGGCCGGGGCCTCCTCCAGAATGATCAGATAGAGCGGCGCCTCCAGGCTCGCCGCGGCACCGCTGGTCACCGGCCGGACCGTCAGGTTGACCGTGGTGTAATGGCTGTTGGTCTTCACATGCAGGCCCGGACAGCACGCGGTTTCCCGGGTGCCGACCGCCTTGTGGAAAGTCGTGATCAGGCCGGGACGCAGTCCTTCGCGGGCCATTTTCAGGATGTTGTTGATGCCCGTCTCGCCCGGCGCGAGTTCCAGATACATCCCGCTGCGGCCATGCAGATAGAGGATGTCGCCCTGGCCGTTGACCAGCGCGCCGGCCGGGGCGACCTGCTGCAAGAGCGCCTGTTCGGTGAGCTCGCGCAATGGCGCCTTCGCGGGCAGCGGCGGCTTGGCGGTATCCCGCGCCAGCGCCGGATAGGGCGTCCCGGCGGGCGGCAGGAACTGCCCCAGCACCGCGCGCGGCAGGCTGTGGACATTCCCCTTGCGCTGGTAGATCTTGGACTTGCGGTCCAGCGCGGTGAACAAATCCGCGAACTCGCCCACGCCCTCGGAGGTCCCCAGAAACAGAACGCCGCCCGGTTTCAGAGCGTAGTGAAACAGCGGGATGAGCTTCTTCTGCAAATCCGCTCCCATATAAATGAGTAGGTTGCGGCAGCTGATCAGGTCGAGCTTGGAGAAGGGCGGGTCCTTGATCACGTCCTGCTCGGAAAACACCAGCAGGTCGCGGATGTTTTTGTGAATCCGAAAAACACTGCCGTTCGCCTCCGCCGTGAAAAACCGCGCCAGCCGCTCCGGCGTCACGTCCGCGGCGATGCTCGCCGGATAGAGTCCCGTGCGCGCCGCGGCGATCGCCCGGCTGTCGATGTCGGTGGCGAAGATCTGCACCGGATAGTGCCGTTTCAAGATGTCCATGGCTTCCACCAGCAGGATGGCGATGGAATACGCCTCCTCGCCGGTGGAGCAGGCTGTCGTCCAAATCCGGATGGCCTCGCCCGCGGGCTTGTCTTTCAAGAGCTTGGGAATGACCTCCTGTTCAAGGCTCTCGAACGCCTCGGGATCGCGGAAAAACTTCGTCACGCCGATCAACATGTCGCGGAACAACGCCTCCACCTCAGCCGGGGTGTTTTGCAGGAACTTGACGTATTCATCCACCACTTCGATCTGATGGACGGCCATCCGCCGGTCGATGCGGCGATGCACGGTGCTCGGCTTGTATTGCGAGAAATCGTGGCCGGTCTGGGCGCGCAGCAGGATGAAAATTTTCCGCAGCGCGTTCTCGGTCTTGGCCTCCGGCGAGGCGACCGTCAGCTCGGGCTTGCCGAACGCCTGGCCGGCGTAAGCGATGAGCCGGGCGGGCATCTCCGCTGGCGGCAGCACGTAATCCACCAGCCCGGTGGCGATGGCGCTGCACGGCATGCCGTCGAACTCGGTGGACTCCGGACTCTGCGCCATGACCATCCCGCCCTCGCCTTTGATCGCCCGCACGCCGAGCGTGCCGTCACTGCCGGTGCCGGAAAGCACGATGCCGATGGCCCGCTCGCGCTGGTCCTGCGCCAGCGAGCGAAAGAAGAAATCGATGGGCAGCCGCTGGCCGCGCGGCTCGGAAGGTGGCAGCAGTTGCAGCGCGCCGTTGAGAAACGCCATGTCGTGGCCCGGCGGGATGATGTAGGTGCAGTTCGGTTGCACGACCATTCCGTCCTCCACCTCGAACACCTGCATCCGGGTGCAGCGGCGGATCAAATCGGTGAGAATGCTCTTATGATCCGGAGCCAGATGCTGGACCAACACGAAGGCCATTCCCGGATCGGTCTCGGCCGGCATTCCTGCGAAAAACGCCTCGAACGCCGCCAGCCCGCCCGCAGACGCGCCGATGCCAACCACCGGAAATCCTTTCGTCGGCTCCCCCGGTCTTGGGGGCGACCCGGTCTCTTCAGCTGCCCCGATCTGGACTTTTTGCTTATGAATTCCTTCCTTCTTCCGGGTCATGTCAGGGTTTTACTACCTCCAACTAGCAGCAAAGGCACACCCTTCCAAGACGGAAATTCCCGAAGAGGCGGAAAAATCCACAAGTTGCCGATTCAGTGCCGAAAACGACTATCACTTCGTTAGCTTGGTGATGCGGCCGGTCTTGTTCCAATCCTGGACGTAGAGATTTCCCGCCTTGTCGAAACTCAGGCCATGCGGCGCGGTGAAAATCCCGAGCTGTTGCTCCTGCGGCGTTACCTTGAAATTCGCCCACTGCGCCTGGTTCGGGTTGTCGCCGAGGAAGGCCACCGGGGTGCCGGTCTTGTCGAGAACGGTGACGCGGGATTCGAGCTCCGCGACCGCCGCGGTGTCGCCTAAAATGCTGACCGCGCACGGCCGGCGGAGGTTGATGGCATGGACGCCGAGCCAGTTTCCTTCGAGGTCGAAGTGGACGAGGCGGCGTTTTTCACGATCCGCGACGAGCAGGCGCGGCTCGCCGAAACGGGTGTCGATCGCCAGTCCGTGGGGGGTGTTGAACTGCTGTTCTCCAGCTCCCTTGCTGCCGAAGGATTTCAGCAGCTTGCCGGTGGCGTCGAACTTGTGGACGATGTTCGCGCCGTAGCCCGTGGCCGCGAAAATGCTGCCGTCCGGAGCCACCGTCACCGCCGTGAGCCCCTTCCAGCCGCCGGGAATCTCGCCGGTGGCGGCGTTGGGGATTTCCAACAGGATTTTTCCTTCCGTATCGATCTTGCAGACCCGCTGCGGCGGTTTGTTGCCATTGAGCTGGGCCCCGTAAATCACGGTTTTTCCCTCCTCCTTGCGGATCGCCATCGCATGAAATCCCCGGCACTCCGGGGCGATGGTGCGCAGCAGCTTGCCGTCCGGTTGATAGACCAGCACCGACAGCGCGGAATCCGTGGAGACGTAAACCAGCCCGCTGTCGTCATCCACCACCACGCCGCCGTGAGTCGGGCCGATGATTTTCCCGTCCGGCAGCTCGCCCCAGTGCGGCACCGCCTCGTAAGACCAGGCGCCGTTGCCGGTGCGCACCGCGCTTTGAGGATCATTTCCCGGCTTGGTGCCGTCTTCAGGGTGGGCGAAAGCGAGCGGGGCGATGAGGAATGGGATGAGATGGCGCATGGTCATGGGGATGAGTCGCTTCCTACGAATCAAAGCTCCGCCAATCTTACACCCGAAATTCCATTTCCCCCCCCGCTTGGCGGAAACCCGCAAGCAAGGCGCTCCGTTCGGACCCCGGTGCTTCACGCTTGCGGCACGCGTGCGGCTGGATTTCACTTCGCGCATGACTCGTCCCGACGGCCGCCTGAATGACCAACTCCGCCCGATTTCCTTCATCCCGAACGTGGCACCCTACGCCAGCGGCTCGGTGCTCGTGTCCTTCGGCGACACCCGCGTGATTTGCTCGGCGAGCATCGAGGAGGACGTGCCGCGCTGGATGCGCGCGCAACGGGTGGAAGGCGGCTGGCTCACCGCCGAGTATTCGATGCTGCCTTACTCGACGCTGGAGCGGAAATCGCGCGATATTTCCCGCGGCAAAATCGACGGCCGCTCGTCGGAAATCCAGCGCCTCATCGGCCGTGCGCTGCGGGCCTGCGTGGACTTGAAAAAAGTCGGCCAGCGCACGATCTGGATCGATTGCGACGTCCTGCAAGCCGACGGCGGCACCCGCACCGCGTCGATCACCGGCGGCTGCGTGGCGATGGCGATCGCGCTCAACAAGCTGATGTCGCAGGGCAAGCTCAAGGATTTCCCGGTCAAGAAACTCGTCGCCGCGGTCTCCGCCGGGGTCTATCAAGGCGTGCCGGTGCTCGACTTGAACTACCCGGAGGACAAGGCGGCTTCGGTCGATTTCAACGTGGTGATGACCGAGAC
>CAMCUY010000007.1 GCA_945879075.1 Akkermansia muciniphila
GAGCTCGATCCGAAGAACCCGCACGTCGCCCTCGTCGTCCGTTGGAAAAACCCCGCCGCCCCCGGCGAGCATCGTTTCGCGAAGCTCACCCTGGAAGCTCCCGGACAGTACACCTTCACCCACGTCTTCGATGCCGATGGCGACATCGACGATTTCCTGGAACTCCCCTTCCCCGTCGCCGAATGAGCGAGACCCATCACGATTGCTGCGCCCACCACGGGCATCACCACGAGCTGGTGATTGAAAACCTGACAGTCTGTTACCGCCGGGTGCTGGCCTTGGAAAACGTCTCGCTCGCAACCTCCTGCGGCAACCGCGTGGCGTTAATCGGACCTAACGGCGCGGGCAAGAGCACGCTGCTCAAGGCCATCGCCGGACTGGTTCCTCGTGACAGCGGCACGATCCGCTGGCGCGGCACGGCGGTGAGGAAATGGTCGCGCGAGTTCGCCTACCTGCCGCAGCGCGAGGAGGTGGACTGGTCGTTCCCCATCACCGTGCGCGGGCTGGTGGAAATGGGCCGCTACCCGCAAACCGGCTGGTGGCGAAAGTTTTCGCCTGAGGATAACGCCGCGGTGGACCGCGCGCTGGAGTCGCTGGCGCTGATGGATTTGCAAAACCGCCAGATCCGCGAGCTCTCCGGCGGCCAGCAGCAGCGGGCCTTCCTCGCCCGCGCGCTGGCGCAGGAGGCGCACGTGCTTTTGCTCGACGAACCGTTCACCGGCCTGGACCGCAACGCGTCGCAACTGCTCGGCGATTTGCTGGCCAAGCTCGCCCACGAAGGGCGGCTGGTCATCGCCTCCCATCACGACCTCAACACGGTGCCGCGGCTTTTCGACGAGGCGCTGGTGCTCGCCACCCGGCCGCTGGCATTCGGCCCGGTGGCGGAAATCCTCACTCCCGAGCTGATCGAGCGCACCTTCCACGAGCCGGCCGCCCGCGCATGACCCATGGACTTTGAACTGCTCACCAACCCGTTCTATCAGCGCGCGCTCGCCACCGCGGGCTTCATCGGCTTTGCCAACGGCTTCTTCAGCGGCTTCGTAGTCCTGCGCCGCAACGCGCTTTCCGTCTCCGCGCTGTCGCACACGATGCTGCCGGGCATCGCGCTGGGGATATTCCTCACCGGCGCGCTGAGCCAGTGGAACGCGTTTCTCGGGGCGATGTTCGCCGCATTGTTAGTCGGACTCGGCTCGGTGGCGGTGGCGCGCGGCAACCGGGTCGAACAAGGCACCGCACTGGCCGTGCTTTACACCGCCGCCTTCGCCGCGGGGATCGCGCTGCTGCCCAAACTCGACACCCGCCAAGAGCTGGAACACTGGCTTTTCGGCGACATCATCGCCGTGGGAAATGCCGACATCTGGATCGCCTACGGCATCGGCGCGTTCACGCTGCTCATCACCAACCTGCTGATGCGCCCGATCCTGCTCACCTTGTTCGAGCCGAACGTGGCGGCGGCGCAGGGCGTGCCGGTCCGCTCAATGCAGTATCTCGTCTTCACGCTGTTAGTCCTCGCACTGGTCTCGTCCCTGCAAGCCGTGGGCTGCGTGCTTTCCGTGGGCTTGCTGGTCACCCCGGCGGCGACGGTTTCACTGCTCACCGACCGGACCTCCGCGCTGTTCTGGGGCGGCGGCCTGATCGGCGGGATCGGCTCGGTGGTCGCGGTGCTGCTGTCCGGGACATTCGGGATCGCGCCGGGTCCGGCGATCGTGATCGTGCTCGGGCTGTTATTTATCGCGGCGTATCTTTTCAGCCCGAAATACGGCCTGCTGGCGCCCAGGCGTCGGTAACCCGCAAGCTCACAAAATCGAGCCGGGACCGTAAGCGGCGGCTTGAGGACTGGCCGCCTCGATTTTTCTAACCGCAGCGGCGAAGGCGGCGATCTGGGCCTTAGCGGCACCGGATTCCTGGTCGCCCTTGGCGAGGATGGCGTCGAGGAAATCGCGGGAAAGCCCGAGGCGGGAGTCGCCGGCTAAACGCTCGACGAGGTTATTGCGGTCGATGTTTCCGGCACGGAGATCGTTCACGGTCGCTACGGCGTGCTCCTTGATGGCATGGTGCGCGGTCTCGCGGCCGACGCCGGCTTTCACCGCTTCCATCATGATGGTGGTGGTCATCAGGAACGGCAGATAGTGGGCGGTTTCCGCGCCGATGACGGCTTCGTAGGCGTCCATCTGGTCGAGCACGGTGAGGAAGGTTTCGAACATCCCGTCGATGGTATAGAACGAGTCCGGCAGGAAGATGCGGCGGACGACGGAGCAGGAGACGTCGCCCTCGTTCCACTGGTCGCCGGCGAGCCCGGCGGCCATGGCGAGGTAGCCTTTGAGAATGACATGGAAGCCGTTGACTCGCTCGCACGAGCGGGAGTTCATCTTGTGCGGCATGGCGCTGGAACCGGTCTGGCCGGGGGCGAAACCCTCGCTGGCGGTCTCGTTGCCGGCCATCAGCCGCAGGGTTTTACAAAAGGACGACGGACCGGAGCAAAGATCCGTTAGCGCGGCGACCACCCGGAAATCCAGCGAGCGCGGATAGACCTGGCCGACGTTGGTCCACACGGCGGGCATGCCGAGGTGGGCGACCACGCGCTTTTCGAGATCGGCGACTTTGGCAGCATCGCCCTCGAACAAGGAAAGCTGGTCCATCTGGGTGCCGACGGCGCCCTTGAGGCCGCGGACGGAATAGTTAGCGATGACGGCGTCGAGCGCTTGCAGGCTGCTGAGCAGCTCCTCGCCGAACATCGCGATGCGCTTGCCGAGCGTAGTCGGCTGGGCGGCGACGTTGTGGGTGCGGGCGGTGAGGATGAGCTCGCTCCACTGTTCCGAACGCTCGCGGAACCGGCGCAGCGTGGCGACGGTCTTGTCGCGGATGATGAGCAGCGAGCGGTAAACCTGAAGCTGCTCGACATTCTCCGTGAGGTCGCGCGAGGTCATACCCTTGTGGACCTGCTCGTGGCCGGCGAGGTCGTTGAATTCCTCGATGCGCGCCTTCACGTCGTGACGGGTGATTTTTTCCCGCGCCATGATCGATGCGGGATCGACGCTGTTTTTGACCGACTCGTAGGCGGCGATCGCTTCGGCCGGGACGTCGAGACCTAGGTCGCGCTGGGCCTTCATCACGGCGATCCAGAACTCGCGCTCTAAAACGATCCGGCCCTCGGCGGACCAGATGGCTTGAAGGGCGGGCGAGGCGTAGCGTTCGGCGAGGACGTTGGGGATCACGCGGCGGACCTTGGCGGGCGGGAAACGAATTTTCAAGAGGCACTTGCCTAAAACTTAAGCCGTCAACCGCGGAAAATGCGTAGCAGGCCGCGTGCACCGGAAAAGACAAAACTCCATGAAATGGAGTGGTCGGGGCGGCCAGATTCGAACTGACGACATCCGCGTCCCAAACGCGGCGCTCTACCAGGCTGAGCTACGCCCCGGTGCACGGGCGGACCCTTGGGGATTCCCGCAGGCGAATCAAGAAATTCCTTAACAAAAATTCTCCGCCGCATCGCGCCCCTCCCATCAAGCACGAAAAAGCCCCGCCACGCCAGCTCCTTGACTTTCCGGCCGGACGCGACATCCTGCTCGCCGACAGGGGTGCTCTTCGATCGCAGAGCCGAGATTTTCCATCGCGCGGAAAAGACCCTCCGAACCTGATGCGGGTCGTACCGCCGTAGGAAGTCGAAACCCCGCAAGTTTCCCCTTCTCCCGGCCGTTCCTCATCCGCACGGCCTTTTTGCATTATCCATCACTCCAGCCACCATGATCTCCACCGACGAAACCACCGGCGCTGCCGAAACCCACGACGCGTCCCTCGCCCCGCTCCCCGCCTCCACCCGCGTTTACGTCCAGGGCCAACTCCACCCGCAGATCCGCGTGCCGATGCGCGAGATTTCCCTCTCCGACACCAAGTCGTTCAACGGCCGCATCGAGAAAAACGAAGCCGTCCGCGTCTATGACTGCTCCGGCCCGTGGGGCGACCCGGATTTCAAAGGCACTTCCGAAGAAGGCCTCCCCGCCCTCCGCCGCGACTGGATTCTCGCCCGCGGCGATGTCGAAGCCTACGACGGCCGCGAAGTCCAGCCGCAGGACAACGGCTACCTCACCGAGAAACACGTCGAGTTCGCCTCGAAGTCCGAGCGTGCTAACAAATTCATTGAATTCCCCGGCCTGACCGCCGACCGCCGGCAACCGCTGCGCGCCAAAGAATGGGGCACAGGCGTCTCGCCTGTATCTTCCCCCGTCACCCAACTCCATTATGCCCGCCAGGGCATCATCACCGCCGAGATGGAATTCATCGCCATCCGCGAGAACATGCGCCGCGCCAAGATCGCGGACATGACCGACGACATCGTCCGCAACCATCTCGACAAACAACACGAAGGCTCCACCCAGAATCCGGACAGCCCCTACGCCCCCGGCATTTTCAAACGCTTCCCGCAGCGCATCCCCAAGGAAATCACCCCCGAGTTCGTCCGCTCGGAGGTCGCCGCCGGCCGCGCCATCATCCCTCTCAACGTCAACCACCCGGAATGCGAACCGATGATCATCGGCCGCAATTTCCTGGTTAAAATCAACGCCAACATCGGCAACTCCGCCGTCGCCTCCTCCATCGAAGAGGAGGTCGAGAAAATGCGCTGGTCCACCAAGTGGGGCGCCGACACCGTGATGGACCTTTCCACCGGCAAGAACATCCACGCCACCCGCGAGTGGATCCTGCGGAACTCCCCCGTCCCCATCGGCACCGTCCCAATCTATCAAGCGCTCGAAAAAGTGAATGGCAAGGCCGAGGACCTCACCTGGGAAATCTACCGCGACACCCTCATCGAGCAGGCCGAGCAAGGCGTTGATTACTTCACCATCCACGCCGGCGTCCTGCTGCGCTTCGTCCCCATGACCGCCAGCCGCATGACCGGCATCGTAAGCCGCGGAGGCTCGATCATGGCCAAGTGGTGCCTTTCCCATCACAAGGAGAACTTCCTCTACACCCACTGGGATGAAATCTGCGACATCTGCGCCGCCTACGATGTCAGCTTCTCCATCGGCGACGGCCTCCGCCCCGGCTCCATCGCCGACGCGAATGACAAAGCCCAGTTCGGCGAGTTAGAGGTGCAGGGCGAACTCACCACCCGCGCGTGGGCCAAGGGCTGCCAAGTCATGAACGAAGGCCCCGGCCACGTACCCATGCACATGATCGAGGAAAACATGGCCAAGCAACTCGAATGGTGCCACGAAGCCCCCTTTTACACCCTCGGACCGTTGACCACCGACATCGCCCCCGGCTACGACCATATCACCAGCGGCATCGGTGCCGCCATGATCGGCTGGTATGGCTGCGCGATGCTCTGCTACGTCACCCCCAAGGAACACCTCGGCCTTCCTAACAAGGACGACGTCAAGGTCGGAGTCATCACCTACAAGCTCGCCGCCCACGCTGCCGACCTCGCCAAAGGCCACCCCGGTGCCCAATACCGCGACAACGCCCTATCCAAAGCCCGCTTCGAATTCCGTTGGGAAGACCAGTTCAATCTCGGTCTTGATCCAATCACCGCCCGCCTCTATCACGACGAAACCCTGCCGCAGGACGGCGCCAAAACCGCCCACTTCTGCTCCATGTGCGGCCCGCACTTCTGCTCGATGAAAATCAGCGAGGACGTGCGACAATACGCTGCGGAACAAGGCATCGCCGAGGAAGAAGCGCTGGCGAAAGGCATGGAGGAGAAATCCAAGGAATTTGCCGAGGCGGGAGCTGAGGTTTACGTCCCGGCATAAGCTGGGAACCCCAAAGGAATGGCGGGTACCGGCCCGCTGTTTCCCGGGATTCACGCGGCCCTGAACTCCCATATGCCTCCGCATCAACCGGAGCTATTCTGGCAAATGGCCAAGCGATTGTTCATCGCTCTTGAAATGCCGGAAAGCTGCCGCGAGGCGTTGAAAAATCACGCCGCCCCGATCCGCGGCGTGCGCTGACTGGCGGCCTGAACCAAAAACCTTCCGCGTTCGCCTCCGGCAGCTCGGAAATTTCTCGCGTTGCTTCCTTGAATCGTGCTCTTGGCATCAGTGGAAGAGTTTCTCAATGCGATGGCGGGAGTCGGCTGGGCGGTGATGCCGATGTCTATCAGCCACGAGGAAGGCCTTCATTTGAAAAGCGAATGCTCGGCGTCCTATGCGGACGGCGCGTTCCGGCGGGCGGGCGTGGGTCGCGGAGACTCGCTGCAAGTCCGGGAGGACATCCGCCGGGATGAAGTGATGTGGATCGAGCCCGGCGAGGCATCCGCGCACCAGACCTTGTTTCTCGCCAGCCTGGAAATCCTGCGGCTCGCCCTCAACGAGCGGTTTTTCCTCGGGTTGTTCAACTACGAGGGGCATTTCGCGATCTATCCGCAGGGCGCGTTCTACAAAGCCCACCTCGACCGCCATGCCGGCACTCAAGACCGGATCATCACCGTCATTCTCTACCTGAACGAGGGCTGGCAGACCGGCGATGGCGGCGAGTTGAAAATCTGGACCAGTGCCGACGGGCGCGATGGCTGCTACGAAATCATCGAGCCGCGGATGGGAACGATGGTCTGCTTCATGGCGGAGGATTTCTGGCATGAAGTGCTGCCCGCCACCAAACAGCGCGCCAGCATCACCGGCTGGTTCCGCCAGCGGCCTTGATCCAACGCGAACGGCGAGGGCTGTAGCGAGGGCTGGACCGGCTTCGGGAATTCTGGTAAACGATCGGATTGAATCAATCCCCCTACCCTCATGAAGCCGCATCGTCCTTTGCTTGTCGTCTCTGCGGTGCTCGTCCTTTCGGCCATGCCGGCCACCTCGGGCGACACCCTGGTCCAAGTCTCCACCATCGACGCGCTGATGAAAGGAATTTACGACGGCGCGTTCACCTTCGGCGCGCTCAGGAAGCTCGGCGACTTTGGGATCGGCACGCTCGATGAGCTGGACGGCGAGATGCTGGCGCTCGACGGTAATTTCTATCAATTCACTGCCGATGGAACCGCCCACAAAATCGACGACGCGGCGGAGACACCTTTCTCTGCGGTCACGTTTTTCAAGGGCGAGAAGTCGGCGCGTCTCGGGAAGACAGAATCCATGGCCGCACTGCAGACGCGTCTCGATGCGGAGGCCGCTTCGGAAAACCTTTTCCACGCGATCCGGATAACTGGTGAGTTCTCGATGATGAGCTTCCGCAGCGTTTCAAAACAGCAGGTTCCTTACGTGACATTGCCGGAAGCCGTGAAACACCAGTCGGTCTTCAAGTTAGAGAACGTGCGCGGCACGCTCGTCGGATTCCGCTGCCCGCCGTTCGTGAAGGGCATCAACGTTCCCGGTTATCACTTCCATTTCATCAGCGAGGACCGCAAATCCGGAGGCCACGTGATCGATTGCGCGGTGACCGGGGCGACGGCCGAATGGGATGTTCTGGAAAACCTGAAACTGCTGCTTCCCCGCGACGAGGCGTTTCTGAAAGCCGACTTCACCACCCACGACGAGAAAGCCCTGGAGTCCGTGGAAAAGGCACCCGCCGCCAAGTAGCAAGCGGGCGATGAAAAACAGCCATGGCTCCAAGAACTCCAGTCTCGACAACGTAGCTGTCGCCAACCTACACAAATTCCATGCGCCACATCCCGCTCCTCGCCCTGGCTCTCGCCTCGAATCTCCACGCCGACCCGATTCCGGAAAACCTCCGTCAGAACGGCTGGTTCATCGGCGCGCAGGCCTACACCTTCAAGGAGTTCAGCGCCTTCGAAGCGATCGCCAAGACCAAGGAAGCCGGTGGCAACATGATCGAGTTTTTCCCCGGCCAGATCCTCAAACCCGGCTCGACGGACAAGGTCGGCCACACGATGCCGGAAGCCGCGATGCAAGAACTCAAAGCCGAGTGCAAGCGCCAAGGCGTCCACGCGGTGAACTACGGGGTGATCGCCGCCAAGAGCCCGGAAGACGTCCGTGCCATCATGAGCTTCGCCAAAAAAATGGGTCTCTACGCGGTTTGCACCGAGTCAACCGAGCTGATCGCCGCCTGGGAGGCGGGTGCCAAAGAGTTCGACATCAAAGTCGCTTTCCACGAGCACGGCGGCTCGATGGATAAGCCGAAATACAAAGTTTGGAATCCGCTCTATATCCTCGGTGTGGTGGAAAGCCGCGACCCCCGCGTCGGAGCCTGCGCCGATCTCGGTCACTGGTGCACCTCGAATCTCAAGCCGGTCGAATGCCTGCGCATCCTCGAAGGCCGTGTCATCAGCGTGCATCTCAAGGACAAGGCCGCCTACGGCAAAGCTCCGGTGGTGGTCGCCGGCACCGGCGTGGTGGATGTCGCCGCCTGCCTGGAGGAGTTGAAGAAACAGAAATTCGACGGTCACATTTCCATCGAGCACGAAAACGACTGGAAGAACAGCGTTCCCCAGGTCCGCGCTAACATCGATTTCGTCAAGGCGCACGGGAAGTGATTCTCAGTCCGTCACTTGCCGTATCCACCGTGTGCCTCGCCGTCGGCAAATCCGAACCCCCGGCGCACTCCGGCCATTTCCCCGGTGAGCCGGCCGTCCGCGTGACGCACGGTTAGCGGCTCTTCACCCGTGACTTCGCCGGAGAAATCCTGCGGGTGTTGGCAGGCGAAGAGCGTGAACAGCGGCGGCAGGGTTTCGCGCGGAATCACGTCTCGCAGCTTCACGACCTTGAGGCCCGCCGCGGCGATTCCATCGAGCGCGCGCTGTTTCTGTGGAGATGGAAAACACAGCACGAACCAGCCGCCGTCGGCGAGATGGGCCACCGCCGCTTTCGCGTAGTCGCTCACATCGCCCCGCAGCTCGAAGCGGGCGTGGGCTTTTTGCGAATCCTGCGGGAGCACGCCCGTTCCAGCCGGAAAATACGGCGGACTGCCGGTAACGAGCGGAAACTTCCGGCCCAGCACAAGCTCCCGGAGATCGCCGTGGGAACAATCCACCCGCCGCCGGAGCCCGTTCCCGTCGATGTTCGATTGCAGCAGCCGATAGCTGATTTCCTGGGCTTCCACACAAGTCAGCCGCGCCTCCGCGCCCATGCCCCAAAGCGTCAGCAAGCCCACCGTGCCGATCCCGGTTCCGAGATCGAGATGCTCTAAAACCGGCGGTGAAACTTGCAGCGCATACCATGCCGTTAGCACGTCATCGGCCGAATGCCGGTGGCCTTTCAATCGTTGCGCGATCAACCAGCCCGCCGGACTTCCCGCATCGTCTTGCCATGGTTCACGCATGGTCAGACCACTCGGACCGGTCAGCGCGTCGAGCGTGATGCGTTCGCCAAGTTCGGACTCAAGGCTGAGCCGCGCCTGTTGCCAGCGGTCCATGCCGGTTGGCGAGTCAATGGGTTGATAAGTCATCGGAATTCAAGATCACACCGGCCCGATCCCGACGAGATCGCGGTCCTCGCGCGCGGATTCGAGAAACGATCCGTCCATCGAGATCGCCTGCTTCAGGTGGCTGCGGGCGCGCGGCCCCTCGCCGAGCGTCCACAGGTAACAGGCCAAGTTGTAGTGGAAAACAGGCATTTCAAACAACGCCTTCGGGCCGCGGAGCAGTTGGTTGCAGGCCGCCAGCGTGTCGCCCGTTTCATGGAGGCAGAACGCCGCCCGCAGGAAGAACTCCGGCTCGTCCTCGGCTTTCAAGCAGAGCAAGCGGGCGGTCTCCGAGGCGGCGTTCCACTGCTCGCGCTCCATCTGCGCGGCCAGCTTTAACTCCAGCGGTGCCCGCAAGCGTTGGACCTCCGTGGGCAGCGCCTGAAGCTCGTAAAGAGCCTCGTCCGCCAACCCGAGTTCCAGCCAGCCCGCAGCCGCGCGTAACGTTTTTGTCACCACCATCCGGGCGACGCTAAAACAACCGCTCCCCGCTTGGCAAACCTTCAGGCTCCTAAAATTCACGCCTCAAGACAGGAAATCGTCCTTGATCCAAAATTCGCTTCTGCGACAAACCCCGATGAATTTCGACCAGGGGCAATTCAACTTCAACGCCAAAGGTCCGGAAGACGGCTACCGGAAATGGCGCGAAGAGCTCGACGCGAAAAAGCGCGCCTTCGAGATCCGCTGGGGAGTGATTCTCGGCCGCACCGTCTGCGTGACGCTTCGCGATCATGTCAAACCACTCACCGGGATTCTCGAATGGGTGTCAGATCCAAAACTCGCCACTCCCAAATCACCGCAATTCCAGCTCAAGGGCGTGCGGTTCACCGTCTCGGAAATCGAGAGCATCGTGCAGGTGGAGACCGCGTGAGCGCGGTGACTCGCCACAAAAAACGGCAGCCCTCGCGGACTGCCGTTTTCAAAACAATTTCTAATGCGAGGAATCAGATTCCCTTTTTCACCACGTCGGTGAGGAGGTCGATGACGCGGTTGGAGTAGCCCCACTCGTTGTCATACCAGCTGACGAGCTTGAAAAACGTCGAGTTCAGCTCGATCGAGGAGCCAGCGTCGAAGATCGACGAGCGCTTGTCGTGGATGAAGTCGGTGGAGACCACTTCATCGCCGGTGACACCGAGGATGTCCTTGAGGTAGGTGTCGGACGCCTTTTGCAGGGCGGCGGTGATTTCCTTGAGGGAGGTCGGCTTGGTGGTCTTCACCGTGAGGTCCACGACGGAGACGGTCGGGGTCGGCACGCGGAACGACATGCCGGTGAGCTTGCCTGCCACTGCGGGGCAGACGAGCGCCACGGCCTTGGCCGCGCCGGTGGTCGAAGGGATGATGTTGATGGCGGCGGAACGGCCACCTTTCCAATCCTTCTTGGAAGGACCATCGACCGTTTTCTGGGTCGCGGTGTAGGAGTGGATGGTTGTCATCAGACCTTCCTCGATGCCGAAACCCTCCTTGAGAAGGACGTGGACGATCGGCGCAAGGCAGTTGGTGGTGCAGCTCGCGTTGGAGATGATGTGGTGCTTGGACGGATCGTATTGATCGTCGTTCACGCCGACCACGAAGGTCGCGTCCTCACCCTTGGCAGGTGCGGAAATGATGACTTTCTTGGCACCGGCGGTGATGTGGCCCTTGGCTTTTTCCGCTTCGGTGAAGAGGCCGGTGGACTCGATGACGACTTCCACGCCGAGCTCTTTCCAGGGCAGGCCTTCCGGGCTGCGGGCGCTGACGACTTTGATTTCGTGGCCGTTGACGACGATGATGTCGTCTTCTTCGAGCTCAGGGGAGGACTTCTTCGAGGAAACCGTGCCTGCGAAGCGACCTTGCGTGGAGTCGTATTTCAGGAGGTAGGCAAGGTTGTCGGCAGGAACGATGTCACCGACGGCGACGACGTTGAAGGTGGTTCCGAGGTGGCCTTGTTCGACGAGGGCACGGAAGACAAGGCGGCCGATGCGGCCGAATCCGTTGATGGCGATGGTAGTCATGACTGTGTTATGAAATGCCGATGCGGCTCTTCCGCCCGACGGCGGGATTGTGCATGTCGAGCGCCAAGCGTCAATCTTCGGGGTCAAAACCATGAAAATTCGTGGATTCCGCGGAATTTCCCCACGAAAAAGCAGACCTTCCATTTCGGAAAATCCGCTTTTTTGAGCGATGCGGTCCGCCGCGACCGCGTGATCAAACTACTCGGGAGGAGCGGCGTCCTTAAGTTGTTCCGCCGCCTCCTTCGCGGCTTCGGCGGCTTCTTCCAAGGCTTTCGAGGTGGCGTCCTTGGTGGCGTCCTTGAGCTCGGCGGCTTTCTCCTTGGCTTTCTCGCCGGCTTCATCCATCGCCGCTTTGGCGTCGGATTTGACTTCATCCAGCTTTTTGTCGGCCTCCTTGGCCATGTCCTTCACGCCTTCAGCCATCTGCTCGGCACCGGCCTCCATTTTCTCAGTGGCGGTTTTCTTGGCCTCGCAGGCAGCGAACACGACTGGCAGGGCGAGCACGGGAATCCAGAGTTTGGTTTTCATGGTATTGGTTGATTGATCGTAGCGATTTCGGCTTGAGCCAAGATTGAAAATAACAAATTGAGACGACTTGTCAAAGAATTAGGACGACTTGAACCGACACTAGAGAGAGAGGAGAGGTTTTCACCGCCAAGGCGCCCATAATCCGATTCGACCATCCCTTCTGTAGGGACCCGGCATGAACCGGGAACATCGCCCGCTGGCGGCGAAAGAGTGGAGTTACCCGATAAATGAGGTTGAGCAATCAGCAAAGATCAACCATTTTGGCCGCGACTTCGCCGCTGCCAAAATGTGTTCCACTTGTCTCAACCGGATCCCATGCCTGAGATAGCCGTGACATCTTTCCCATCGAATCTCAAACTTACAACCGACCATGCTCCTCCACTTCTTCAAAATGAACGGCGCCGGCAATGACTTCATCATCATTGACAACCGCGACCTCTCCATCGACCTCGACGCCGACACCATCGCCGCGCTCTGCGACCGCAACCGCGGCATCGGGGCGGATGGACTGCTCGCCGTGGAACCCGCCCAAAAAGGCGCGGACTTCCGTTTCCGCTATTATAATGCCGACGGCGGCGAGGCCGAGATGTGCGGCAACGGCGCGCGCTGCTTCGGCCGCTTCACCGCCCACCTCGGGGAAATCGTCCTCAAGAAAGTCACCTTCGAGACCATCGCCGGCACGCTCGCTGCGGAAATGATCGGCGAGGACGTGCGGATCGCGATGTCCGAGCCCAAAGACCTCAAGCTCAACCTCGAAACCAAAATCCCCGACCTCGACGCCGCGCTCCATTTCGTCAACACCGGCGTCCCACACGTCATCACCTTCCTCGAAAGCGCCAACGCGCTCGATGACTTTGACGTCTTCAACTACGGCGGCAAGATCCGCAATCACCCGGCCTTCGCCCCCGCCGGCACCAACGCGAATTTCGCCGCCGTGCTCGCGCCCGACCACATTTCCATCCGCACCTTCGAGCGCGGCGTGGAAGACGAGACGCTCGCCTGCGGCACCGGGATGGTCGCCTCCGCGCTCGTCCATCACCTGCTCACCGGCGTGGCCAGCCCGATCAAGGTCGATGTTGAAGGCGGCGACACCTTGGAAATCGGCTTCGAGAAAACCGGCGACCAGACGTTCAAAAACGTCACCCTCACCGGCCCGGCGGATTTCGTGTTCGAGGGCGAAATCGACATCTGAGCCGCTCGGACTAAATTTTCATTTCATTGAACATCTTCGTGGCCTCGTCGAATTGGCGGACGAAGCCTTGGAAGGCGACGAACATCAGCCAGCAGAATCCCGCGATGAGCAAAGTGATCACCACCTTCCAAGCGGGGTGCAATTTCGGGTGCAGCCAGACTAGCGGCAGCACGACCGGCGGCAGCGTAACGAAGGTCAGCACGATGAACCCGGGCTTGAAATACCACGGCGGTTGATCGGCCGGCAGCGCGGGCGGCCCGGCGTAAACCGGGCGCCGCGATTCATCCAGAAACTCGTGGCAGTGCTTGCACTTGATCGCCTCGTTCTGGATTTCTTCGGCGCAAAAGGGGCATTTTTTCATGAGGGCTCAGCTGCCGCCGAGTCTGGAGCGTTTTGTTTCAATGTCCAGCGGGACACTTTGGCCACTTTTCTTGTTGCAAGCCAATCTCAATTGGCGATCTTCAGCGCAGATGCCACACGCCCTTGCAGCCGATTTGAAAATCGACAGCGCAATGACCCTCAACCAAGTCAGGGTCGGTTGTGACGTACAAATCCAGGTTCTCAGCGGCCCCGGCTGCGAGCGGCTCCGCGACCTCGGGTTTTGCGAGCAGCTCCAAGTCCGCAAACTCGCCGGCGGCAGGAATTTGATCTGCTCGGTCTGCGGCACCCGGATGGCGATCAGCCGCGAACTGGCGGAGCAGGTTTTGGTCTCTCCCGTGGGCTGATGGTCATGTCCGACGCTCCTTCGACGATCGCGCTGATCGGCAATCCCAACGCCGGCAAAACCACGCTTTTCAATGCGCTGACCGGCGCGAACCAGCGCATCGGTAACTACGCCGGCGTCACCGTGGAGGTGAAATCCGGCGAGGCCTTCACTCCCCACGGCCGCAAGCTGCGCGTCCTCGACCTGCCCGGTTGCTACTCGCTGCGGGCGAATTCCCCGGATGAAAAAGTCGCGCTCGACGCGCTCAGCGGCCTGCTTCCCGGCGAACAAAAACCCGACCTCGTCGTCTGCGTGCTGGACGCCTCGAATCTCGAACGTCACCTGCAACTCGCCCTCCAAGTCATCGAGCTCGGCCTGCCCTGCGTGATCGCCCTCAACATGGTCGATGTCGCCGAGCGCGCCGGCCTGCGGCTCGACCCCGCAAAACTCGCCGAAGAACTCGGCGTCCCGGTCGTGCCGATGCAGGCGAACGCGAAAAAGGGAGTCGTCGAGCTGAAGCAAGCGCTGCGATTCCCCCACCCCGCCGCATCCGAGGCTGGCTGGATCACGGCCGGAACCGATCCGGAAACCGCCAGGCGCGCCTTTGTCACCCGGCTTTGCGAACTGGTGGCACGCCGCCCGGACGCGCACCAACAAACCATTTCAGATAGAATCGATTCCGTTTTGCTGCATCCGGTTTACGGCTCGATCTCGCTGGTCGCCATTTTCTTCACCGTCTTCTGGGCGATCTTCTCCTTCGCGGAAATCCCGATGGGCTGGATCGAGTCCGGCCAAGGTGCACTCGGGACCTGGGTCGAATCGCTGATGGCGGACGGAGACCTCCGCTCTCTCGTCGTGGATGGAATCATCGGCGGAGTCGGCGGCGTGGTGATGTTCCTGCCACAAATCGTGCTGCTGTTCCTGTTCATCGGCCTGTTGGAAAGCTCCGGCTACATGGCACGCGCGGCCTATCTGATGGACGGCGTGATGGCGAAGGCCGGCCTCAGCGGAAAATCCTTCCTGCCGCTTTTCAGCTCCTACGCCTGCGCGATTCCCGGAATCATGGCCACCCGCACCATCGACTCCGCCAAGGAGCGGATCGTCACCATCTTCGTCGCGCCGTGGATGAGCTGCTCGGCGCGCCTGCCGGTTTATTTCCTGATCATCCCGCTGCTGCTGCATGAAAAGGAAGGCACTTGGAAACAAGCGGCGGTGCTGTTCGCCATCTACGCGCTCGGCACGATCACCGCCTTCGTCGTCGCCCGCCTGCTGCGCGGACGGCTCGGCGAGGACGTCAGTCCCGGTCATTTCCTGTTGGAACTTCCGCCCTACCGCAAACCGCTGTGGAGCTACATCTTCCGCCACGTCACCGACCGTGCGTTGTCATTCGTGAAAAAGGCGGGAACCATCATCCTCGGCCTCTCCATCCTGCTCTGGGCGCTCAGCACCTATCCGAAATCCAGGGACGATGATCCCGCCGAAGCCCTCGCCCACAGCGCGATGGGCCGCATCGGCGCGGTGATCGAGCCGGTGGTCAAGCCGCTCGGGTTCGATGGTCGGATGGGCACCGCGATCCTCACCTCGTTCGCCGCGCGCGAGGTTTTCGTTTCCTCGATGGCGATTCTCTATCGGGTGGAAGAAGCGGACGACGAGGAGCAGACGCGCAACGTCCTGCGCGACCAGCTCGCCGCGTCCAAGTGGCCGGACGGACGCCCGATTTTCACGCCGCTCTCGCTCGTATCGCTGCTGGTTTTTTTCATCTACGCGCTGCAGTGCCTGCCGACCAGCGCGGTGGTCGCCCGCGAATCGGGATCGTGGAAATGGGCGGTCGGGCAGTTCGTTTTCATGACCGGATTCGCCTACGTGGCGTCCCTCGTCGTCTTCCAAACCGGCAAACTCCTCGGATACTGACATGGACTGGCAAACACTCACCGCTGCGGGAATCGTGGCCGTCACCCTAGCGGTCTTCCTCGTCCGCCTCGCCCGCCCGAAAAAGAAATCCGGCTGCGGCCATGACTGCGGCTGCAAGAAAAAGTAGTCCCGGACTTCAGTCCGTTCTTCCGCCTTGAAGAGGCATCGGCGCAAGGTTATCCCAGTCGGGTGCTGATTCGAAACCGCCTTGAAGACCTGCCCGCGCTCGGCGTCCCGCTGCATCTCGCGCTCGGCGTTTTCGACGGCGTCCACACGGGCCACCAGGCGGTGATCGCGCGCGCGGTGGAAGCCGCGGCCCGCGAAGGCGGATTGGCCGGAGTACTGACTTTCGATCCCCATCCGATCCGCGTGATCGCGCCCGGCAAGGCGCCCACCGCTTTATTAGAAACACTCACGCACAAGGCGCGGGTGATGGAAGGACTCGGCGTGCGGCTTTTCATCCCCTTGCATTTCGACATCGAATTCGCACGGATGGAAGCGTCCGAATTCATCGAAAAACTCACGGCCGCCCCCGTCCAAACCATCGCCGTGGGCGAGGACTGGCGCTTCGGCCACAACCGCAGCGGCGACGTCAATTTCCTCCAACAGGAAGCGGTCAGGCGCGGCTTCAATCTCGAAGCCGTGGCTCCGGTCATGCACGACGGCGAGCGCGTCAGCAGCACCCGCATCCGCCAGGCCATCCGCGACGGAAATCTCCACGCGGCGGCACAAATGCTCGGCCGGCCTTACTCCGTCACCGGCAAAGTCATCGAAGGCGAAAAACTCGGCCGGACGATCGGTTTCCCGACCGCTAACCTCGCCACCGGCGAGGCCCAGCTCCCGCCCGATGGCGTCTGGGCGGTGCGGGTGCTTCTGCCAGACGGCCGCGATCTGGCCGGGGTCGCCAACCTCGGCCTGCGCCCGACTGTCGGCGGGGACAGCCACTCGCTGGAGGTGCATCTGCTGGATTTTTCCGGAGATCTCTACGCCCAGGAGCTTGAAATTCATTTCCAAAAACATCTCAGACCCGAAATCAAGTTTCCTTCCATCGACGCGCTTCGCACTCAAATTCAACAGGATGCGGATGAGGCGAGAAAGGTTTTGAGCGAGTAGGCGGAATCATCGGCTTGACAGCAATCCGTTCAATTGAACACTCATCGAGTGAACACTCCATTACCTCTCTTCATCAAGGTCCGCAAACTGATCGAAACCAAGCTTTCCCCCTACTTCAGGCCGCAGCCGGTCCGGCGGCGGAAATTCGAGGTGCAGCTGGAATTTCCGTGGCATTCGAAAAGATGAATTTCATGGATTTTGCGCTTATCTTTGGAAATTCCGCCCTCTATACGTTGTGCCGACCATTCCATGGAGAATTACAAACCTAATCACCATTTCCTCGGCCGCGCCGCCTTGCTAACCACCTGCTTGATTGTTTCATCGCTGGCTGGCGAAACTCGGGGAGCCTCAAACCTTGCCGCCAACGAAGTTTCCCGCCGCAGTGCCGCCGTTGACGAAGCGCAGGAACTCCTCCGGAAAGGCGATGAAGCCTACACGGCTGGCCGTTATGCGGAAGCCGTCGAAGCTTACGCCGGCGCCCGCGATTTGATTCCAAACGCCCCCGTTTCCGTCGAACTGCGGACCGCAGCCACCGAGCGCTACGCCCAGGCATCCGTCGAACACGCCCGCGTCCTTTCGCGCAATGGCGATGTGGCCGCCGCGAAAACCGCCGTGGACAAGGTGCTCGTCGAATCCCTCGCCCCTAACCACCCAGGCGCTCTCGCCTTCCGGGCACAACTCGACGATCCGATCCGCACCAATCCCGCGCTCACCAAGGAGCATGCCAAAGACGTCGATTCCGTGCGCCGCCTGCTCTACACCGCCGAGGGCGCCTTCAATCTCGGGAAATTCGATCAAGCGAAATCGACCTACCAAGACGTGCTGCGCATCGACCCGACGAACTCCGCCGCGCGCCGCGGCATGGAGCAGGTCGCCGCCGCGAAAAGCGGCTATCAGAAGTCCGCTTACGACCACACCCGCGCGGAGATGCTCAGCCAGGTCGACAGCCAGTGGGAACTGCAGGTTCCCACGCCGGATCTCGAAGCGGCGCTTGTCGATCCCGGCGCGGTGGACTCAGAAGCGAATTTTGTTTCTGTCAGAAACAAACTCGATCGCATCATCATTCCCAAGATCGCGCTGGATCAATCTTCGCTAGATGAAGCGCTCGATTTCCTGCGCCTGCGTGCCAGTGAGAACGACACTCTGGAAACCGACCCGGCCCGCCGCGGCGTGAATTTCACGGTCAATCTCGGGCCTGCCGATTCCCCCACCGCCACCCGCGTCCGCAGCTTGCGCTTCGATCTCCGGCTCGCCCAACTCCCGGTCTCGCAGGTCCTCAAGTATCTCACGGAAATCACCCAGACCTCCTACACGACGGACGATTTCTCGGTGATCATTTCGCCGCTAGGTTCCTCCTCCCAGGAGCTCGTGACCCGGACCTATCGGGTACCTCCCGACTTCATCGGCAGCATGAGCAACGTCGCCGCCCAACCCGCAGCCGCGGAAGATCTGTTCGGTGCCGCTCCGGCAGACGGCGGCCTTCTGGCCAAGCGCGTCGGCGCGCAGGAAGCGCTCACCCGGCAAGGTGTGTCTTTCCCCGAAGGGGCCTCCGCGAGCTACATGGCCGCCACTAATACCCTTCGCGTCGTCAATACCGCCACCAACCAAGACTACATCGCCCAGATCATCGACGCGCTCACCAAAACGGAACCGGTCATGGTATCCGTCAAAGTGACCATGATCAAGGTGGAGCAAACCCGCCTCCAGGAACTTGGCTTTGACTGGTTTCTCGAAGGCGGTGGGGGAGACGACCTCATCCTCAGCGGCGGAACCCAAGGCAACGGCCGGGACGCGGGCGATGTGACACCGCAAACCGCCGGCTCGGTCCTCAACCCGATCACCGCCGGAAACCGCAGCGGGGACTATGCGACTTCGGAAAACTCGATTGATAGTCTGATTGCGAATCAAGGCGGCCGCCAAGCCAGTGCTCCCGCCCCCGGCGTGCTCAGTATTTACGGCAGGTTCGACGACACCTTCATCCAGGGAATGATGCGCGGCCTCGACCAAAAGAAAGGCGTCGATATCATGGCCCAGCCTGCCGTCGTAACCCGCAGCGGCCAGGCCACCTCCATCGCCATCGTCCGCGAGTTCATCTATGCCACCGAATACGAACCGCCCGAACTCCCCAACAGCGTGAGTGGCGGAGCAGGCACCTCTCCCGTTATCCCGGCCACTCCGACCGCTTTTGACAAACAAGACGTCGGAATCACCTTGGAACTAACTCCCCTGGTGGACACTGGCAAACAATACATCTCCGTCACCCTCAATCCCGTCTTCAGCGACTTCGACGGCTTCGTGAATTACGGCAGCCCCATCAACACCGTCAGCAGCGGGCTTCTGGGCGACGAAACCGTGGAGCTCACGAAAAACACGATTCTCATGCCGATCTTCAGCAAACAGCAGCTCTCGACCACCGTCGATGTGGCCGACGGCTCGACCGTCGTTCTGGGTGGATTGATGCAGGAATCCGTCGAAAACGTGGAAGACAAAACCCCCGTCCTCGGCAGCATCCCCATCATCGGGCGCTTTTTCCAATCCAACGCCAAAAAGCCTATCAGCAAGATGGTTCTGTTTACGATCAATGTGGAACTGATGGATCCAACAGGACGCCGCTACCGGGACCGCTAATCCCTGATTTCCGCCCACTTTCCGCAAATGCCACCCGTTCCCAGCGAGCCAGAAAAATACTCCATTGAAGAGATGATGGAGCGACTGCAGAATTCTCCCATCGGAAATCCCGAGGACGGAGAACTGGTCATCCGTCCGGACGGCAGCCAGGCAATCCGGGTCCGCAAACGGAAACGCCGGTCCAGCCAACCGCTCAAGGAGAGCCACCAACGGACCCGCCGGGCGCGCATCGTCCAAGTGACTGCCACGATGATCCTGGTTTTCCTGGCAGCCATAATCATCGGCGGTGCGATCATCTACGCGAACAGCAAACCGTTCCGCGAGAACCTCATCCGCAAAACCGAACAATCCAGCGGCGCGACCGTCTCGTTGGAGCAATTCCGGATGAATCCGAAAACCGCCAACGCCGGAAGCCTCTCGCTCAAATGGCCCGCCGGCAATGTCCTTGAAAGCCTCAAACTCCGCGGACTCGCTGCGGAAATCTTCCCGTCGAGTTTCCTCGGCAATGCCATGACCGGCGAGGAAATCTCAATCGCCGAGGCCAGCCTTGCACTTCAAATCCCGCAACCCGGCGAAGTCTCACGCAACTCG
Source organism: Akkermansia muciniphila (assembly GCA_945879075.1). Taxonomy (GTDB): domain Bacteria; phylum Verrucomicrobiota; class Verrucomicrobiia; order Verrucomicrobiales; family Akkermansiaceae; genus Luteolibacter; species Luteolibacter muciniphilus_C. The sequence goes on from CAMCUY010000007.1 coordinate 20,015, forward strand.
CCCGCCCCGGACGGCGACCTCCCCATCCGATTCAATCGCTGCCGCACACCGATTTTCAACCTCACCATTGGGAACCCGAAAACCCCGCTCCTCAGGCTCCTCAAGTCGGAGGGCTCACTCAAACCGGAAGATACTAACGGCCGAGCCCAGATCAGCCTCTACAAGGGTGACATTGCCATCGCCGGCTGGCCGAAGCTCCGGCTGGATCGCGCGTTCATCGAGTTTCGCGGCGACGAGGCCGACATCATCAGCCTGCGGGTTCTCCACGAATCCGACAAAGATGGCACCTTCGAGCTTTCCGGCACGGTCACTCCCTATCAAGCGGCCCGGATTTCCTCGCTCGATGTCCGCCTCGAATCCTTCGAACTGTCCGGCATCATCGGTCCCTCGCTTGGGAAAATCTTCTCGGGTAAAATCGATTCCCTGCCCGTCGCCACTTCGAATTTCCTCTCCTTCCGGCCGAGTGAGAATCCATCGCTCACCCTCGACCTCGCGTTCCGCACGAGTCCCAACTCGCAAATCGAGGTGCAGGGATTTCCCTTCCTCGTCGGTCTCGCGCAAGGCTTGGACGACCCGTGGTTCGAGCACCCCGTCTTCGAGGGTGACGCCGGTGGATTGATCCGCCGTGTGGGCGACGGCATCACGCTCCGGGAACTCAATTTGGAAAGCAAGGGACGGATGGCGTTGCGGGGCGATATTTCGATGGCTCTCAATCAAACCTTGTCCGGAACCCTCCAACTCGGCGTCGCCGAAGCCATGATCAACTCCGCCAAAATCACACGCCTGAATTCAATGTTTGGTCCGGCCAAGGAGGGTTTCCGCTGGATCACCTTGAAAATCAGCGGTCGGGCCGCGGCTCCCGCTGACAATTTCAAGGAACTCTACACCTCCTCCGCAGTACCCCGGAAAACCCCCGCGCCGACCGGCAGTGAGGGCTCAAGCTTCGAGGATCTCACCCGGCCCAAGTGAACGAGCCACCGCGGGTGGCAGGCCCCTTCCCCGCCCCGGCACGGCATGCGGAAAATTTCCAAAGTTGGGCGTGGCATTACGGTCAAATCTGGTTCATGGTAATCCACGGATAGGGCGGTTAGAACCGCCGTCCGCTCACCCAAATAACCAACCAAAAAACATCATGCAAACTGCCAACGTCAATCTGCCGATCACCGTCACGGTACGGCACGAGCAAGTGACCGATGCCCTCCGCGACCACGCGACCAAAAAAATCGAGGGCCTGCACCTCGATTACCCGAGAATCATTGAGGCCAAGGTCATTCTCGACGTCCAAAAAAACCGGCACATTGCTGAAATCATTCTTTTTTGTGCGAACCACATCACCATCGAGGCTCACACCGAAGGCAAGGACATGTATGCAGCGCTCGATGAAACCATCGATAAAATCGCCCGCCGGATGCGCAAGCACAAGACCCGCTTGCTCAAAAAACATCGCCCGCATCGCAACGAGTCGATCCGCCACCTTGAGGAACGCTTTTTCACCGAGGCCGTCCTCGATCACCCGGAAGGTTCCGATGTCGAACCCGCGCCCTACATCATTTACCCCGAGAACTACTCGGTCCGGACGATGTATAAGGAAGACGCCATCATGCAGCTTGAACTCTCGGATCGCCCGTTCGTGCTCTACAAGAGCGCCCGCCGCGATTGCCTGACGATCGTTTACCGCCGCAAAGACGGCGAATACGCCGCGCTGGACGTCCAGGATTGACGCTTGGCGGCGACCAATAGTCGCCGCGAATTCATCCATTACAAAAACGCCGGACAGGGAAACCTGACCGGCTTTTTTGAGGGTCACTCTTCGTTCGCCGCCTCGCACGCCTCACGGAGGAAATTCTGGCTTGGCATTTCCGGAGGCCGCAGGAAGCGTCTGCGGACATCCAACGCCTGCGAAAACATCAACGGCCAGATCAAGAAGCGCACCCGCGTCGTCGGACGCTTCCCGAGCGAGGAATCGCTCCTGAGGCTTGTCTCCGGCGTCCACATCGAGATCTCCGAGGCATGGTAAACCGACAAAATCTACCACCTTCAGAAAAAGTCATTAGCCACTTTTACAGAAAAAAGTTTGCGCGGCTTTTCAGTCAATTTGAGAATTTGACGAGCGATGATTGGCAAGGGATAAAATCACCGCCCGCGGATCAATCGGCATCGCCATTTGACGAAACGCGCCCGAAGATTCCGGCGTGCAATCCACGGAAGCCATTGTGATCCGCCTCACCCGTCTGACGGAAACCAGCCTGATCGTTCACTGGTTTACGGAAGCTTATGGCATGGTCAAAACGGTCGCAAAAGGCGCCAGACGGTCGAAAAGTAAATTCAACGGTCAGCTGGACCTTTTTTTCGGCGGTGAGATCAGCTTCGGCCTCTCGCGCAGCAGTGACCTTCACTCGCTGCGGGAGGTCGCGATCCGGCAATGGCGCGAGGGCTTGCGCCAGAACTACACCTCGACCTTGCTGGCCGCCTACTGCTGCCAATTGATCGAAATGGCGGTGGAGCCGGGGCATCCCGAACCGGAATTGCACGACTTGCTCAAGCGGGCGCTCGACCACCTTGACGCCACGCCACCCGGCCTGCGGGCACTCCGCCATTACGAGTCCGAACTGGCCCGCCTTCTCGGAGTCTTGCAAGATCCGAGCCGAGCGGAATTGTCCCTCCGCGATGCGCTTGGCGCCTTGCCCGCTTCCCGGCGGGAGTTGATCGAAAGACTTTCCCCGGCGAGTGATTTCGGCTCGTCAGCGGACGGAATCCACCGATAGTAACTTCAGCCCAAAAATTATGAATTCGCCGACTGCAACCCTGATTGGAATTCTTCATGACCGCGTCGAGGCCCTGCGCGCTGATGGAAACCTCAACGAAGCGTTGCATGCCGCAGCCGCAGCCGTGGAGAAATCCCAGCAAACGCTCGGCCCGAATCTCGATAGCATCGACGCTTTCGCCTCCGCGCTTGAAATCCGTGGCGACATCCACCGCGAGTTGGGAAATTTCGAACTCGCCCGTGACGACTACCGCCAGGCGATCGATCAATTGCAGGACCGCCCGGATCGTTTCGCCCAGATTGGCAGGCTCCACGCCGGGCTCGGAGCGGCCTATGACGGACTCGGCCGGGAAGAACAAGCCGTCGCCCACTGGCAGAACTCCATCGATTTCTTCGAACGCCACGAGCCACCCATGTTGCTCGATATCGCGGCCATCGCCAACAACCTCGGCTTCATCGCCAAGGCCGCGGGGGATCTGGAGAAGGCGGAAGCCCATTTCCTGCGGGCGCTGGAAATCCTCCACTCGCAACTCGGCCAGGAGCATGAGCAAACCGCCACCGTCTCCAGCAATCTCGGAGCTCTCTACCAGGCCGCCGGCTACTTCGAGCAATCCCGGGAAATGCACATGATCGCGCTGGAAACCCGCCGCAAACTCCTCGGCGAGGAGCACCCGGACACCGCCCAATCCCACAATAATCTCGCCCTCGCCTTGCTCAATACCGGCGATCGCTCCTGGGCGCGCAGGCATTTTGAAAAAGCCCTCACCGGCTACGAAGCGCTGGGCTCGGAATACGCCGCCGATCTCGAAGCCGTCGCTTCGAACTACTGCGAGTTTCTCCGCGAGGAAGGCGAGGTGCAACTGGCAGAAGTCATCGCCAGCCGCGTCCGCGACGTCATCGGCTAGCCGGTCGCGGGTCGATCACCCGATGTCCACCTGTGCGACGGCGAGAGCCGCGATGCCTTCCTTCCGGCCGATGAAACCCATAGTTTCGTTAGTCGTGGCCTTGATACCGACGCGCTCTGGAGCGATTCCAAGCGCGGTGCCGATGTTGGCACGCATGGCATCGCGGTGGGGCAGCACTTTCGGAGCCTCGGCGATCAGCGTGGAGTCGACGTTGACGATGGTCAGGCCGGCCGCGGCGGCGAGCTCGCGGCATTTCACGAGGATTTCCAGCGAACAAATGTCTTTGCACGCCGGATCATCGGGCGGGAAAAAATAACCGATGTCCGGCTGCCCCATCGCGCCGAGCACAGCGTCGGCAATCGCGTGGCAGAGGACGTCCGCGTCGGAATGCCCGGCGAGGCCGTGGCTGTGCGGAATGGTCACGCCGCCGAGGACGAGCGGACGGTTTTCCGCGAATTGGTGAACGTCGTAGCCAATGCCGGTCATGAAGATTGAACGTTAGAGGATTTCATCAAGCGGGATTTTTCCGTTGCTGGCAACGATCGACCAGGCGTCCGCATGGCCGGGAACGGCGGCGAGATCCACCTTGCCGCCGGCGGTTTCTACCAGCAGCTGGCCGGCGGCGATGTCCCAGAGGGAAATGCGGGACTCGATGTAGCCATCGATCCGGCCGCTGGCGATGTAGGCCATGCCGAGCGCGGCGGAGCCCATCATGCGCATTTTGCGGGCGCGGAGCGAGGCGCGGTGAAACCGCTCGACGCCGGTCCGGAGCGCTTCCTCATCCTTGCCGCAGCCGACGTAGAGGATGGATTCCGCCAGATCATCGCGCTTGCTGACTTGGATCGGGCGACCATTGAGCATCGCCGGGCCGCCTTTTCCGACGGTCCAGGTTTCGCCAACCATCGGGTCGTGAATCACGCCGACAACGATTTCCCCGGCGACACGGAGGGCGATGGAAACGCAGAAATGCGGAATACCGTAGAAGAAATTCACCGTGCCGTCGATGGGATCGACGATCCACTGTCGCTCGGAATTCTGATTCCCGGCGAGGCCTTCCTCACCGTAGAGCGCGTCCCCGGGGCGGGCGCCTAGCAGGATGGCGGTGATAAGATCCTGGGATTCCTTGTCGAGCGCGAGCTTGATGTCGTGGTGGGTGGCTTCATCCACAGTGGGATCGCCACCGAAGTTCTGGCGGATGAGTTTGCCTGCTTCGAGAGCGGCTTGGGTGGCGAGTTCGAGATCGGTCATGGGAAATCAGCGGTTAGTTAGTGCTTGGGAGAGTCGGACGATGGCATCGACGAGCTGGAGGGCGAGCTCGTATTTGGAGGCGGCTGGCAGGGATTCCGTACGATCGGGGAAAACGAGAAGGACTTCGTTTTGATTCGAATCAAAGCCGATGCCGGGTTGGGAGACGTCGTTGGCGATGATGAGATCGCAGTGTTTGAGAGTCAGTTTTTCGCGGGCGTTGGATTCCAGATTTTCGGTTTCCGCCGCGAAGCCGACGAGGATTCCGCTGAAGCCGAACGGCTGGCGGGCCGAGCCGAGAATATCGGCGGTTCGGACGAGTTCGAGGGTGAGTGTGGCGCCGGATTTTTTAATTTTCCGGGGCTCGACGGTGGCGGGCGTGTAGTCGGCGACAGCGGCGGCAAACACGGCGATGTCCATGCGCCCGATGTGTTTTGAAACGACGTCGTGCATCTCGGCCGCGGTTTCGACCGGGATGAAATCGACATTGGCGGGCACGTCCAGATGCGTCGGGCCGGAGACGAGCAGCACCGAGTGCCTCTCGTGGGCGAAGGCTCCCGCGAGCGCGTAGCCCATTTTCCCGGACGAGCGATTCGTCAGGAAACGAACCGGATCGATTGGTTCGCGAGTGGGGCCTGCGGTGACAAGAACTTTCACGCCGGGAGTCTGATCGGCGGGCGGAAAGAGGCAAGCGGAAGCAAGGGGCGGCGCTGCATTTGAGAACAAAAAAGCCCGCCGCCGGAAGGACCGGGGCGGGCTGATGGAGATGTGGTTCCTACTTGGCCTTTTTTGGTGTGACAGGAGCCTGCGGCGCGGTTTCCGGAGTGGCTGCCGCTGGCTTCGTCTCAGGAGCTTTGCCGGACTTCAAGTCAGCGAGCTCTTTCTTGGCGGCCGCTTTTTGCGTTTCGTCGAACTTGCTGGAGATTTCCTCGATCATTTTCTTGGCTGTTTCCTCACCACGTTCCTGGGCGAGGGTGGCGAGCGCCCATGCCTTGGCGGGATCCGCCTTGGTGCCAACTCCCTCGTTGATCAAGCGAGCCAGCGCAAGAGTCGCCGCGCCGTGGCCTTGGTTGGCGGCGAGGGAATACAGCTGGCCGGCGTTTTCGATGCTCTGGGTCACTCCACCCGCGCCGCGCTCGTAAAGGGTGGCCAGGTTGTTCTGGGCTTGGGCGGATCCGCTTTGGGCGGCGCGCGTCAGCCAAGCGACGCCGGCGACGGAATCGGCGGAGCCGAGTTTGCCGGAGAGGTAAAGCAGGCCGAGCTCGTTCTGGCCCTCGGGAAGGTTGCCGTTAGCTGCAGCGGTGAGGTGCTTGTAACCCAGCAGAAGGTCGGGCTTTTCACTGGAGAGGGATTGCACGGCGAGGCGGAAGCTCGCGACAGGGCTGCCGGATTCGGCGGCTTTTTCAAGCAGCGCGAGACCGCGCACCGGGTCTTTTTCAACGCCTTTTCCTTGGATGTAGAAATCCGCCGTGCGGAGGATGCAGTCGATTTGTCCGACATCCTTGCCCCGCTCATATTCGGTGAGGGCGGCTTTGATATCCTTTTTGACGTTTTCCTCATAATCTCCGAGGGCGAGGTAGCCACTGAATTCTTTGGCGGCGATGGCTTTTTTGAGCCACTCGCGGCCTTTTTTCTCATCGCGGTTTTTTTCATCGCCGCTGAGCAAGCGAGAGCCCAGCGCCGCCATGGCACCGGCATCGCCCAAGCCCGCGGCCTTGGCGTAACTGGCGAGAGCCGCCTTCACGTCCTTCAACTCGGGAAAGCCGAACTGGCCTTCATGAAACCGTGCGACGAGTAACATCGACGGAATATCACCCGCGTCAGCCGCGCGGTTCCACCAGAAGATCGCCTTGTCAGGATCGGCAGTCGGAGTGAGTTTGCCGCGCAGATAGGCTTCGCCCAAAATGCGCCCAGCCACCGCCGGATCGTCCTTGGCGGCGGATTCGAGCGCTTCGCGCGCCTGGTTGCGCTCCTCTTCTTTTTCGGAAGCAAGCAGGATGAAGGAGAGCCGGTAAACCGCGTCCTTGTGTTTTCCCGCGGCCGCCTTGCGGTAATATTCGAGCGCCTTGTCCCGGGATGCCTCCGCGCCCTTGCCGGCTTCGTGGGCGAAACCGAGGAGATAGAGAGCGTCCATGTTTCCCTGCTCGGCAAGGGGTTTGGCCATCTCCACGGCCTTGGCGTGGCGGCCGGCTTGGAAGGCTTCCATGGCTTCTTTCGCCGGACCTTGGGCGGCGGGAAGCGCCGAGGAACTGCCAGAGGGCAGCGAAACAGCGGCTTGAAGGGAGGTAGTGAAAACTGAAAACAGCAACAACTGAGGGATGAATTTCAAACGCATCCATGAAACTAGCCGCGATTTCCTCGAGAACGCAAGCGCGATAAATCATCCTCAAACGCGGTGTTCCCAGCGGGCTTTGAGCTCGCCAACGCACTCGCCGAGCAAGCCTTCATCGAGCTGGTGGACATCGACGCCGCGACCCAAATCCGCCAGCAGCAAGATCGTTAGCCGGCCGCCGAGGTGTTCGCGGAATTCATCCAATCCGTCGAGCACGCGCCGCCTCCCGGCCGTATCCAGCCAGTCGAGCGCGGGATGGTAAATCGCGATCTGCAAGCCCTCGAGCACCCGCAGTATCTGATCGGCGACGGAGGGGTCCAGCAATCCGGCCCGCGCGGAATAGAGCGTGTCGAGTGCCAGCCCGACCCCAACGGCCGGCGCGTGGGAAAGTTGGTAAGAGGTCATCGCCTCCAGCTTGTGGGCCGCCCAGTGACCGAAATCCAAGGGTCGACTCGATCCGGTTTCAAACGGGTCCCCGCCGGTGGCGATGTGCCGGGCGTGGAGCAATGCGGAATTTTCGACGCAGGTCTCGAGCGTTTCCGGATCAAGCTCGGCGAGTGCCGCGAGGTTCGTCTCGATCCAGTCGAAAAACCCGCGGTCCCTCACCAAGGCGACCTTGACCGCCTCGATCAGTCCGCCCCGGCGGGTCTCCTCATCCTGGCTTTGGAGAAAGCGGAAATCATTGATCACCGCGAAGGGAACGACAAAGGTGCCCACCCAGTTTTTCTTGCCGAAGGCATTGATCGCGCACTTCACGCCCACACCGCTGTCGTCTTGAGAGAGCGTGGTGGTCGGAAACCTAACCAACCTGACTCCCCGGTGAGCGGTGGCCGCTCCATAGCCGACGGCATCGAGAAACGCCCCGCCGCCGATGGCCAGCGCGTACGAGTGCCGGTCGAGATGGGCCGCGTTGATCGCCGCCCAGACCTCGCGGACCAAATGATCCTCCGCCTTGGCCGATTCACCGCCGGGCAAAACCCTGATGCCGCGGAAATCCAAATCGAGTCCGGCGAAGTAGCTCCGGATCTCGTCCTTCAGCCCCGGCCACAATTCCGCCACCGTTTCCTCCACCAAAACCATCGCCCGCCGCCCGCCACCTTCGCTCAGAATTTCAGCTAGCGCCGGATTTCCAGCGGAGAACGCATCGCGGGTGAAAACGATACGGTGCTTGAAGGTGACGGGGATTTGGAAATCGTAGCGGGACATCAGCGCGCGAGAGCAGTAGCGCCCATTACGCCGACACGCCATCGTTTCTTGCCCCAATTCACCTCATGCCCACTCCGGAGACCCTTTTTGAAAGCCGCTGGCTTGGACTCTATCGCATCGACCACTGGGATTTCGTCCGCCGCCCGCACTCGGACGCGTGCGTCGGCATCCTCGCCATCACGCCCGCGCGGGAAATCATCCTCGTCGAGCAATTTCGCATTCCGATGCAGCGCCACGTCATCGAGGTGCCCGCCGGACTCGTCGGCGACGAACCGGAACACGTCGGCGAATCACTCGCCGAGACCGCGCGGCGCGAGCTACTGGAAGAAACCGGCTACCGCGCCGGATCAATATTCCCGTTGATTTCCAGCCCGACTTCGGCAGGGATGTCCTCGGAATTCACCCACCTTTTCCACGCCACCGATCTCGTCCGCGAGCACCAAGGCGGCGGGGTCGCGGGCGAAGACATCGTCGTCCATCATATCCCGCTTACCCAATTGCGCCAGTGGTTCGCCCAACAGGAAGCTGCGGGAAAACTCATCGATTTTAAAATCCACGCCGCGCTCTGGCTGGCGGGGATTATCGCGTAGCAAGGCCGGGGCGGCGGTTTCCAGGCGACCGGCGGAATCGATGATAAATTCCGGGAGGCGGCGTTGACGCGGTCCCGACGCGCTACGAAGCTCGCGGCGATGAGCGACTTGATCTTGGGAATCGATTTGGGCACGACCAACTCCGCCGTGGGCGTGGTGGACTCGGGATTCCCGATCCTGCTTGCCAACGAGGACGGCCGCCGGATCACGCCGAGCACGGTGTGGATCGGCGCGGATGGCTCGATCGAAGTCGGGGCGAAAGCCTTGCGCCGCCGGGCGCTGGAACCGGAGCGCGTGGTGACCAGCATCAAGCGCCTGATGGGCCGCCGGACGAGCGAAGTTGAGGAAAATTTCCCGGTGCCGGTGACCGCCGGCGCGGACGGATTGCCGCGTGTTCTGGGCATGACACCCGAGCAAATCAGCGCGGAAATCCTCCGCGAGATGAAACGCATCGCCGAGTGGCGGATGGGCGCGGAAATCACCAAGGCGGTCATCACCGTGCCCGCGTATTTCCACGACGCCCAGCGCGCCGCTACCAAGCGCGCGGGCGAACTCGCCGGACTCGACGTGGTCCGCATCCTCAACGAACCGACCGCCGCCGCGCTCGCCTACGGCCTCGACAAGCTCGGCGAAAAAGCCCGCGTCGCGGTCTATGATCTCGGCGGCGGAACCTTCGATCTATCCATTTTGGAAATGCAGGACGGCGTCTTCCAAGTGCTCGCCACCCACGGCGACACCCGTCTCGGCGGCGACGATCTGGACGCGCTCATTCTCGACCGCGTGATGAAAAAATCCGGGATGGGCGAAATCGATCTCGCCGCGCGGGTCCGCCTGATGGCCGAGGCGGAGCGCGTGAAACTCGCTCTATCCGATGACACGCAGGCCGTTTTCCGGGTGCCGTTTTATGATGGTAGCCGGAGTTTGGAAGAACCGATCACGCGCAAGGACTTGGAAAAACTCGCCGCGCCGTGGATTGCGAAAACCCTGCACCTCTGCCGCAAGGCGCTTGCGGACGCCAAGCTCGAACCGGAGGACCTGAGCGCCGTGGTCGTCGTCGGTGGCAGCACCCGGATGCCTGCGGTCCGCCGCGCGGTGGCCGAGCTTTTCCGCCGCGAGCCGGACATTTCGCAGCACCCGGACGAAGCGATCGCCCTCGGCGCCACGATCCAAGGCGGCGTGCTGAGCGGCGCGCTGCGGCAGATGATCTTGCTCGATGTCACGCCGCTGAGCCTCGGCATCGAGACCTTCGGCGGGCTGATGAACGTGCTCATTCCGCGCAACACGACCATCCCCTGCAAGGCCGGCGAAATGTTCACCAACGCCGCCGACGGCCAGGCCGCGATGCGCGTGCGCGTGCTCCAAGGCGAGCGGGAAATGGCCAAGGACAACTGGCAACTGGGCAATTTCGACGTCCCGTTTTCCCCGTCGCCGAAGGGCCAAGCGCGGGTGGGCGTGCAATTCAAAATCGATGAAAACGGCATTCTCGAAGCGCTCGCCCGCGACGTTTCCACCGGCATCGACACGGTGATCCGGATCGAAAGCGCGGCCGTGAATGTCGATGATGCGGCAGTCGAGGCGATGGTCAGCGAGTCGGTCGAGCACGCCTTCACCGACATGGCGGAGCGGGTTTTCACCGAGGCGAAAATGAAAGCCGAGGAACTGCTACCCGCCGTGGAAGCCGTCCTGAGCCAAGGCCTCGCGATGGCCGACGAGCGCGGCGAGATCGAATCCGCCACCGCCGCCGTCCGCGCCGCGCTCGCGGGAGGCGCGGCCAATCCGCTCAAAGCCGCGGTCCAACGCCTCGACGCCGCCACCGAAGCGCTCGCCGCCCGCCTCGTCGAGCAGGCGATGGACGCCGCGCTGGACCGCCAACTCGCCGACGCATGAGGTTTCTGAGAGAGATCTTCACATCCGCCCGGTCACGCCCTAATCTTGACCCGTGAGCGAAAAAAACACCTCTTGGTTTCACTGCGGACAATGCGGTTCGCTCTTCCAATCCAGTCCCGGAGCCGTGGATGGCCGCCTTTGCACCTCGTGCGGGCGCAACCCGTCGCTCGGCATCGAGCCGCCGCCCGCGAATCAAACCGCCCCCGCGCCGACTCCGGTTAGGAACTCCGGCGCGCGGGAAAAACGCCCGGTCAAGAAACGGAAACGCAGCTATCTCATGCTGCAGATCATCCTCGGCTGGTCGGTGCTGCTTGCCGCCATCATCTACGGAGCCCGCTGGAAGTGGGGCGAAAAACCGGTCGATCACAAAAATTCCGTGAGCCACGCATCGGCCAAAATCGTCGTCCCGGAAGCAGACGTCATTCTGTTGGAAAAAGCCGCGCCGCTGTGCATCCGAGCCTTTTCCGGCTTCCTCGCCGCCGGGACACCCGAGCAGCAAAACCAGTTCGTCCTCTCGCCCATCACCACCGCCGCCCGCATGGCGCGCTTCTTCAGCTTGAATCCGCTGGCCGTCATCGACCCGCAAAAACTCGCCCTCACCAAATACGCGGTCCTCCACCTACCCGATCGCCGGGCGATCGAAACTTACTGGAACTCCTCCGACGACCGCGAGTTCGACGCCGTTTTCATGGAGGAAAACGGCGAGTGGCGTCTCGACTGGGACCATTACGTCCGCTTCAGCGAGTATCCTTGGCCGCTTTTTCTGGCAGGCAGCGGGCCGGAGCAAGCCGAATTCCGCCTGCTCGCACGCGAACGCCTCGCCGAGGAGCGGAAAAACGCCGACACCATCAGCATCGTATTTTACGCCCCGCGCTTCGGCTCCAGAACCGAAACCGGGCCCCAATCGCCCGAGTTCCTGATCAAGCGCGACAGCAAGAACGGCCGACTGCTAGATGCCGCGTTCAAGCTCGAAAAAGACGCCACCCGAGTCTTCAGCGTGAACCTTCCCAGCGCCACTCCCGAGGGGCTCATCCGCGTCCGGGTGAAAATCCGCCGCATCGAGGAAGCCGGGGAGCGCCGCTTCGAGCTCGACGACGTGGCCGCCTGCCACTGGTATTCCCACGATGCGCCCGGTGTGGAAATCCCGGAGCAACCGCTCAAACCCGACTCATCGCCGCCCGCATCACCGCCAGCGGATCCGCTCCCGGAAACCAATGCTGAAACGCCAGCGCCCCCTGATGAATGAGCATCGACAGGCCGTTCGCCGCGCGGCAGCCCAGACCGCCCGCCACCGCTAACAAAGGCGTCGCCGGAGGTTGGTAAATCGTGTCATAAACGAGGTGCTCCTTTTTCAAACACCTGGCCGGCAGGATCGACGGGTCTCCACTCTTCAAGCCGACTGACGAGGTATTCACGATCAGGTCGCAGCCCAAACACTGCTCCGCCAGCGCCGGATCCTCGAAGGCCAGCGCGACGATTTCCGTCTGCGGACCGAGCAAATGCAGCCGCCTGAGCAGCGGCCCGAGCTTCTCCAGCGTGCGGTTCACGACCACTAGTTTTCCCACCCCGAGCAGGCAGCACTGCGTCGCGATCGCCTGCCCCGCGCCGCCGCCCGCGCCCGCGATGACGACCTTGAGCGCTGCCAGCGGCCGATCGAAATCATCTTGCACCGCACGTGCAAAACCCGGCCCGTCGGTGTTGAAACCGCGGGTCGCGTCCGCATCGAAACGAATCGTGTTCACCGCCCCGAGCGCCTCGGCGTCGGGATGCACCTCGCAATGCGCCATCGCCTCGAGCTTGTGCGGCACGGTCACGTTGCAGCCGATGAATCCGAGCGCCCGCATCCGCGAAAACGCCTCGCCCACCCGCCCCGGCTCGATGTCGAGACGGATGTAACGCGCGTCGATCCCCGCCGCGTCGAGCGCCGCCTGGTGCATCCGCGGCGAGGCCGAGTGCGCGATGGGATGGCCGATCACCGCCAGCCGCGCCGGCTTGTCGGCACCGGCGTCCAACAGCTCGCGGGACTCCAAGTCTTCCAGTGTGTAAACCTGTTTCATCGTTTGAAATTTATAACATGCCCGCGAAATGACGGACGCGCGCCACGCAACGATCCTTCCCTAGCAAATTCAACACATCCCCGAGATCCGGCCCGTGGGCGCGACCTGACAGCGCGACCCGCAGCGGGAACATCAACTGCCCCGGCTTAGTGCCCGCCGCCGTCGCGGTTTCATTGAGCGCCGCCTTCGCCGCATCCGCCGACCACTCGGGAACCGACTCGAACGCCGTTGCCAGCGCGCTCAAGAGCCCGCCCGCCGCCGCGTTTCCGCGCACTTTCGCCACGGCTTCCTCGTCGTATTTAAAATCCTCCTTCAGCAGGAAATCCACCGCCGCCGGCACGTCCCCGAACAGGCGGACCTTGTCCTTCACCGCCGCGATCACCGCCAGATAGTTTTCCGAAACCGGCATGCCCGCCGCTTCCACGAACGGCCGCGCCGCCGCGGCGAAATCCTCGACGCTCACGCCGAGCAGATGCTGCTGGTTGACCCACTTGCATTTCTCCAGATCGAAGCGGCCCGGCGAGCGGTTGACGTTCTCCAGCGAGAAATGCTCGACCAACTCGGCGAGCGTGAAAATCTCCTGCTCGGTCTTCGGGTTCCAGCCGAGCAGCGCGATGAAATTCACCACCGCCGCCGGCAGGAAGCCCTGCCGCGGATAGTCGCCCACCGCCGCTCCGGCGTCGCGCTTCGACATCTTCGAGCCGTCCGGATTCAGGATCAGCGGGATGTGCGCGTATTGCGGAGCCTTGCCACCGAAGGCTTCGATCAACTGCAAATGCTTCGGCGTGTTCATCAAATGATCCTCGCCGCGGATGACGTGGGTGATCTCCATTTCCAAGTCGTCCACCACGTTGACGAAGTGGAAAACATATGAGCCGTCCGAGCGCTTCACCACCATGTCCGGCGTGTTCGACTCGTCGCGGTAGTCGATGGTCACCTCGCCGCAAACCAGATCGTTCATCGTCACCGGTTTGCGCTCGAAGCGGAAGCGCCACGCGCCGCCGTCCTCGTAAACGCGCCCCGCCGCCACCAGTTTCGCAAACCACGTGTCGTAAATTTCCTTCCGCTGGCTCTGATAGTATGGGCCGAAATCCCCGCCATTTTCCGGACCTTCGTCCCAGTCGAGACCGAGCCAGTTCATGCCGTCGAAAATCGCCTGCCGCGCCTCCTCGGTGTTGCGCGCCTCGTCGGTGTCCTCGACCCGCAGCACGAAAACGCCGCCATGTTTGCGGGCGAACAACCAGTTGAACAAAGCGGTGCGGGCCCCGCCGACGTGCAAATAGCCGGTAGGCGATGGGGCGAAACGGGTGCGAACGGTCATGCGCACGTGTAATCACCGCAACCGCCCGCGTCCAGTCCCGGCCGGTCTTACTTTTGCCGGAAAGCTACGCAATTACGTAAATAACTTTTCCTGATAATCTGGGAGTCTGTGTTCCTCATGACCTACCACGAAAAGCTCCAGCAACTTTTTCAAGCCGCTCTTAAAGCTCCCCCGAGGGAATCCAAAGCCACGCAGGCGCAGGCGTCCCCGCCCCGGCTCCGCTTGCCAACGCCCCCGTCAGCGAAGCCGTTCTCGCACCTGAACCACCGGCGGCCCTCGCAGCCAGCACGGTTCCGGTCGCCAATACCTGACCCGATGAGGCAGCGTCCGCAAAGCTTGGCGCGCTTCTCGACGAGCAAATGGACCGCCAAAAGTGCAAGCGGCGGCGCGAATTGATCGGCACCTTCGTCGTCTTGCTTGGGCTCAACGGCGGCGGACTGGGCGGGTTCGTCCAATCCCCCAGCCGCCTCCTGGCATTCCGGGAAGCGATGGCCGACATCCGTTCCGTCGGCGATGTGGCGGCCATGGTCGCCAAATACCAAGTCGCTCTTGATGAAATCGCAACCCGTTCCAATCAAATCGACCAAGCCACCGAGGCGATGGGCGGTGAGGGCAAGACGACCGGCCAGAGAAACCAAAAACTTCAGAACGCCTTCGGCAAACAATTCAAAGCCCCGGAACCCGCCGTTGCACCGACTTCGGATCAAGCGCCCGCCAAGAAAGCGAGCGCTGATTCGTTCAGCATCAATTGAGTTCCCTGATTTTTGTAACTCACACAAAAAAAACCCGTCCGGCGAGCCGGACGGGGTTTTTGTGAAACGGGATGCCGATCAGGCTTCCTCGGTCTTTTCCTGAGGCTCGTCGAAACCATACTTGGCTTCGAGATTCTCAGCGGCGGCGACCGGAGTTTCTTCCGCCGCTTCCGCGACGGTTTCAACGATCGTCTCGATGACCGGTTCGGCGACGACCGCGGCGGCGACCGCCGGTGCGGTGGAGGCGAGAACGGCGCGGGTTGGTTCGCGCTCGTCACGTCCTTCCATGTCCTCACGCTCGTCCTGGCCTTTGGATTTGGCCCCGGAAACCGTCATCTTGCGGCCCATGAAGGGCTGGTCGTGAAGGACTTCCACAGCGCGCATCGCCTCGTCCATGCGGAGCATTTCCACGAAGCCGTAGCCTTTGGAGCGGTGGGTGCTGCGGTTGTAAACGATCTCGATGTTGCGAACGCCGCCGATGCCTTTGAAGAGCTCCTGGAGGTCTTGTTCGGAAACGTCATACGACAAGTTCCCGACGTAAACGCGGGTGGACTCGACGCTTTTCGGATCGCCGCCGCGAGGACGGTCACCGCCGCGCTCGCTGCGTTCGCCACGGCTGCCACCGCGTGAACGCTCCTCGCGCTCGCCTTCAGGACGAGGTTCGCGGGGTGCGCGTGGCTCGCGGGGAGCACGGGCTTCGCCTTCGCCGGATCGGGCGTTGCGGGTGTTCGACTTGGGGGCGCGCTCGCCGCTCGGAAACGGCGTGGACTCGGGTTTGCGCTCGGCACGGGCCGGGCGGGCGGGCTCCTTGTAAAGACCGACGGCCTTGAGAATTTTCTGCCAGAAGCTCAGTTTGGCCGGAGCATAAGTGCGCGCCGGACGGGAAGCTTGAGGACGGAATTCTTCGGAACGATTGCCATCCTTGCGACGGCCTTGGGATTGGCCGCGGTCGCCGCGGGAATCCCGGTCACCCCCGCGGTCGCGACGGTCTTGGTTTTGGTTGTTATTACGGTTTTGGCCTCCGCGTGAGCGGCGGCGACGGCTGTCTCCTCCCGAATTGCGGGAATCTTGTGTTGCGTTTGACATGGTGTCAGTGGGGTTGTGGTTTCAGGCGGCCCGGCGCGGCGGATTCAGGAGAATCCGGCAATGCTGGAAGGACCTCGTGCTGACCGACATGGTTCCGACAATCCGGCTTTTTGGTGCCGGGGAGAAGCTCCGCAGCTTGCGGAAGGAGACTTCACCCGTGTGTCGGAACAAGCCGGCTTGCGCCGCCGCCCGTTGAGGCAGGTGTTCCGGGTTCCTAGCTGCAGGCCGATTTCACGTCCCGGGGAAATGGGGTGAATCTGTAGGCACTCGGCCGGATGCGGGCATGGGAGGTAAGGAATTACCTGCTCGGCGGGAAGCTACGGGCTTTTGAAGCTTTGGCAAGACCGGAACCGGGCGAGGCACGATTCTCTTCAATCCACGTCCGTGCGGAAGGGCGAGGCGGGGAGACCTTGCTGGTTGAAAAGGTTCACATCGGGCACATTCGCCCAGCCGTAGCGGACGGCTTTGGGAGCGACCACGCCCTCGGCGGAGACGAGGATGGCCGAGCCTTGGATCTTCGCCTGCGCAGGGACAAATTGCTTGTCTTCGCCGGCGATGGTGAAGCCTTTGAGCTCGCCGTCTTTCGCGACCAGTCCGCCGCCGACGTGCTTGAAACTGAGGGCGATTTCTCCGCCTTTCGCCGTCATCGATTCATAGAGGGGACCGGAGTATTCGGTTTTCTCGCCGTAAGTCAGGGCACGGGCGGCGAGGGCCAACCGTTGGCCGACGGGCTCCTTACGGGTCGGGTGGATGTCGGTGGCGTCTCCCACATCGGTGGTCACGACCATGGCGGTGTTTTTCACCTTGGCGAGCGTGAGAAACTGCGCCTCGCGGATTTCCGGTGGCTGGCCGTTGAAAGGCGCGATCTGGACGAAGAAGAACGGGAAATCACCTTGTTTCCAGCGCGCCCGCCAGTCGGCGATCATCGCCGGGAACAGCGTGCGATACTGCTTCGACTGCATGGCATTCGACTCGCCCTGATACCAGATGGCTCCCTTGATGGCGTAGGGAATGACCGGGGCCAGCATGCCGTTGTAGAGAGTCGCCGGGTCGCTCTGTCCACCGTCCGGCCCCGGCGGCGCCTTCGGTTGCCGCCTGGGAGGAGCGGGCCTCGGCGGCAGCGGCTGGCCGGCCTGCTTCGCCTGTGCGGTGGCCTCCTTCCAGGATTTCAGGGCTTCCTGATAGGCCTTGTCGCCGGCTTCATTCCTTTCAGCGGCCTTGGCTTTGAACTCTTCCAACTTCGCCGGATAGGCGGCGACCGCAGCATCGTAATTGGCAAGCTTCCGGTTCGCGGCATCGACATATCCGTTCAGTTCCGGATCGTTTCCGAATCCTTCCAAGCTTGTCCATGCCTGCGCGGGAGTGCCACCCCACGAGGTGTGGATCATGCCGACCGGCACGCCGAGCTTCTGATAGATGTCACGGGCGAAAAAGTAGCCCACCGCGGAGAAACCACCGACGCTTTCAGGCGAGCACTCGATCCAGTTGCCTTGGGCTTCCGCCAGCGGCTTGACGGAGATTTTCTTTTTCACGGTGAACATCCGGATCTTCGGGAAAGCCGCTTTCGGGCCTTCATCTTTGGCATTGTGGGCCTTGGAAAAGGCCCACTCCATGTTCGACTGGCCGGAACACACCCAGACCTCGCCGACGAGCAGGTTGTTCACGGTCACGGCATTGTCGCCGGTGAGGGTCATGGTGAAGGGGCCACCCTCTTTCAGCGGCTTCAGGTTCAGGCTCCACTTGCCGTCGGCGGCGGTGGTGGTGACTTTCTGGTTGTTGAATTCGACAGTCACCTTCTCGCCATCCCGCGCGGTGCCCCAGACCGGAACCGGCTGGCCGCGTTGCAGGACCGCACCGTCGGTGAACAGCGGGTTGGGTTTCACATCGGCGTGCAGCGAGCCGGAGACGAGGACCGCGAGCGCGAGTGCGTTTAGGTTAGAAATGGATTTGGGAGTCATAAGATTGAAATGAGTCATACGCGGCCATTGCGGGATTTCTACAAAAAAAAACTGGAGGCTGCGGGAAGGCGCCAACAATCCCTCATTCCCTACCAAACAAGTTCGGCGGGCGCGCCCCCCCTGCTGTTGGATCACCGTGTAAAACGCCCTCAGGCCAAGGCGGCCTTCCACTTGCTGATCTCCGCGATGACATTGGCGATGGACGGCGCCCCGGGGTTGGTGCGGGCGGCGAGGGCGGTTTCGAGGGAGAAAACATCCTTGGCGTCGGGCCCGTAAGCAGGGTCGATGGCGGGGAGGTCGAGCTGGTCGAGCGGGGTCTTGGTGGCGATGGCTTGGGCGACGGCTTTGCCGACGAGTTCGTGGGCATGGCGGAAGGGCACGCCTTTTTTCACCAGATAGTCGGCGAGGTCGGTGGCGAGCAGCATCGGATCGGAAGCGGCGGCCTTGCAGTTTTCCTCGCGGAGTTCCATGGCGGAAATCATCTCGGTGTTGACGGCGAGGATGAGATTGAGCGTGTCCACGGAGTCGAACAGCGGCGGCTTGTCTTCCTGGAGGTCGCGGTTGTAGGTGAGCGGCAGGCCTTTGACGGCGACTAGCAGATTCATCAAATTCCCAACAAGACGGCCGGTCTTGCCGCGGGTGAGTTCACAGACGTCCGGGTTTTTCTTCTGTGGCATCAGCGAGGAGCCGGTGGTGTGCGCGTCGGATAGAGAGGCGAAGGCGAATTCGGCGGTGCACCACAGGATGAGATCCTCGCTGAGGCGCGAGAGGTGGACGCCGCAAAGCGAAATGACAAATAACAGCTCGGCGATGTAGTCGCGGTCGGCGATGGCGTCCATCGAGTTGTGAGTCACGCCGTCGAACCCGAGTTCCGCAGCGATGGCGTGGCGGTCGAGGTTGATGGTGGAGCCGGCGAGCGCACCGGAGCCGAGCGGGGAAATGTTGAGGCGCTTGCGGGCGTCGGCGAGGCGGGACTTGTCGCGCTCCAGCATTTCGACGTAGGCAAGGAAATGGTGGCCGGCGGTGACCGGTTGGCCGCGCTGGAGATGGGTGTAGCCGGGGATGACGGTGGCGGCGTATTTTCCCGCGCGGTCGAGCAGCGCCTTCTGCAGGCCGGTGATGGCGGTAAGCAGGCCGTCGATCTCGGTGCGGGCGTAGAGCCGGGTGTCGGTGGCGACCTGGTCGTTGCGCGAGCGGGCGGTGTGGAGTTTCGCGCCCGCCGCGCCGATGCGGCGGGTGAGCTCGGACTCGATGTTCATGTGGATGTCCTCAAGCGAGGTCTTGAACTCGAATTTCCCGGCCTCGATGTCCGCGAGGATTTCCTTCAGGCCGTTTTCGATCTGGGAAAACTCGTCCTCCGTGAGCAGGCCGATGGCTTTCTGCGCCCGCGCGTGGGCGATGGACCCGGCAATGTCGTGCGGGAACAATCGCCAGTCATACGAAATAGATTCGCCGAATTGCTGGACGAGTGACGAAGTATCTTGGGAGAAGCGGCCTTTCCACATGGCGGTGTGATTGATGGGTGAAATTTCCCGCACAGATTGCGCGGCGCGGTGGATTTGAACCCGAACGCGGCCGGATGAAACGCGAAATTTCAGCAAATCGGCGATCTCTCTTTGCATTCCGGCAAATTCACCTAAAGGATTTGCGGTGTCTGAAGCGCCAAACAACCTCGACTCACCTCAAATCATGTCCCAAATCATGTCCCAAATCATTCCTCTGATCAGCTCCGGCACCGCCGGCCCCCTCGGCGTCCTGCACCTGCCGCGCCTCTGGCAAAAAGCCTCGCTCGGCGCGGCGGGCAAGCTCCACTCGGACTATCCATCCTGTGGCCAAGGCTACGACCAAATGGTCCTCAGCGCCCTCGGCCTCGACAAGGCCGCGTTCGAGAGCTTCATCGCCGAAGAAAAACCGACCTACCCGCAACTCGAAGCTTGGGTGCTCGCCCAATCCGGCGGTGCTCTCGATGCCGCCGCCGTGGCGAAATTGAACGCCGCCATCATCGGCTACAACCACGCCGACGATGTCCGCGCCAGCATCCTCGGTGCCTGCGGCATTCCCGACGAAGGAAAAATCCTCGACGCCATCAACCTCAACAACCTCGACGACTGGCAGAGCTTCCATCGGCAAGTCATCGTCGGCTGATTTTAATTTCCACACTCCCCCGCCCGGACCCGATCCGCGCGGGGTTTTTCGTGGGACCAGTTGGGAAATTCCGAGTATTTCCGCAAAAAATCATTTCTTGCCAACCCGGATTTCGACGGGTAAAGACCCTACGTTCATTTTGCAATTCGCAGATGGATGCGCTTCGTCCGGTCTTTTACGCCATGGTCTCGGGAAGCGTTGAATGTGATGGCGTGATAAGAATAGACAAAAATGGACATCTACGTGGGCAACCTGCCCTACACCGCTACTGAAGAAGACGTTTCAGGCCTCTTCGCCGCTTACGGACCTGTTGAACGGGTCAAAATCATCACCGACCGCGAAACCGGCAGATCCAAAGGATTTGCTTTCGTGACTCTCGGCGACCAGAGCCAACTGAACGCTTCCATCGAGGCTCTCAACGGCTACGACTATCAGGGCCGCGAGCTTCGCGTCAACGCCTCTGAGCCTAAAGAATTCAAGCCCGGCGGCGGTCGTCCTAGCGGCGGCGGCGGTGGCGGCGGCTACGGCGGTGAACGCCGCGGCGGCGGCGGTGGTGGCTACGGCGGCGGCGGTGATCGTCGCGGCGGTGGTGGTGGCGGCTACGGCGGCGGCGGCGGTGATCGTCGTGGTGGCGGCGGCGGCTACAAAGGCGGCGGCGGTGGCGGCGGCTACAAAGGTGGCGGCGGCGGCGGCGGTTGGGATTAATCCCACCTCGCTCACTACATAACCTTTCTCAAAACGCCCGATCCTCTTCACAGGGGATCGGGCGTTTTTTTAAACCACTCCCCGCGCGATGGCGGTGGCGGCGATGTGGGCGGTGGTCCAGGCAGCCTGGAAATTGAAACCGCCGGTGATGCCGTCGATGTCGATGCACTCGCCGGCGAAATAAAGTCCGGGCGTGACGCGGCTTTCCATCGTCCGGAAGTCGATGCTGGGCCGCTTGATGCCGCCGGCGGTGACGAACTCGTCCTTGTTCGTGATCTTGCCCTGCGCCTCG
Organism: Akkermansia muciniphila; assembly: GCA_945879075.1. Lineage (GTDB taxonomy): Bacteria > Verrucomicrobiota > Verrucomicrobiia > Verrucomicrobiales > Akkermansiaceae > Luteolibacter > Luteolibacter muciniphilus_C. The sequence goes on from CAMCUY010000007.1 coordinate 41,260, forward strand.
AAGCGGGCGGACTTCAAAGCATCTAGCAAGCTGCAGCTCGCCGTTTTGGACAAGTGCCCCCAAGTCGCCTGGTCCTCGATTTCGCAGCAGGCGACGATGCGCTCCCACAGACGCCGGGGAATGGGCGGGATCGGCGTGTTGCGCACGAGCTTGGCACCCTGGCTCTGGCGGATCTCGGCGAAGCGAGATTTGAGCGCTTCCAGATTCATCTCGGGCAGCCAGTCGATGACGAACGGGAAATGATGGTTCGTCGCCGCCAAATCCCTCGCCTCCCAAGCGGATAGACGCAACACGGCCGGCCCGCTGAAGCCGCGGTGAGTGATCAGCAGCGGACCCTGTTGGACGGCGTTGGAACCTTCCCGGCGGACCGCGACTTTGGAATGGGAAACTCCCGCCAGGCCGCTGATGCGCCGGTCGGTGACGTTGAAAGCGAACAACGAGGGGACCAGCGGCTCAATGCTCTGTTCGAGTTTTTTCAAATGACTCAGCAGCGGGCTGTCCTTCAGCGAGCCGGTGGCGATGCAGACTGCGCGCGCCTCGACAGGATCAGCTAGGTTTTCAAAGCGCAGGCAGAAGCCGCCGTTTTCCATCCGCTCGATGCCGACCAGCGGACACTTCGGAAACAGCGGGATATTGCACTCGCGGGTGCGATCGAGAAAGCACTGGATCACGGTGTCCGAGCTGTCAGTGACCGGAAACATCCGCCCGTCCGACTCGGTCTTGAGGACAACTCCGAAGCGCGCGAACCACTCGACGGTGTCGCTCGGCTGCCAGCGGTGAAACGCTGCGTGCAACTCGCGCGAGCCGCGCGGATAGTTTTTCGCCAGCTCGCGGGGATCGAAACACGCGTGAGTCACGTTGCAACGCCCGCCGCCGGAGATCCGGACTTTTTGCAGGAAGTGCGGGCCTTTCTCGAAGATCGCCACGCGTCTCCCCGGAGCCATTTCCGCGTATTGCAGCGCGGTAAAAAAGCCCGACGCGCCGCCGCCGATCACGGCAAGGTCGAGTGGAGAAGTAGGTGGCATATCGGCTCGGTCGGCTCCCTTCTGCGTAGCCGCGACGCGCACTGGCAGAAAGCACAAATTGCGCACCTTCACCTGCGCGTCACTTTCACCGGCGTGCCCGTTTCAGCCCACTCATGAAAAATCCTTGCCGGATTTCCGCCGGTCAGCTTCGGGAGACCTTGCTTCAATCCCCCCTCGTCGAACGGGTTCGTGACTCACCAAGCTGGCAGACCCAGCATTTCCGGCAAGGCTTCCCTTGGCCGCCACGTCAGGATCTCGGGATCGCCGGAAGTGATCAGGACGGTGTGCTCGAAGTGGGCGGAGGGCTTGCGGTCATCGGTGATCACCGTCCAGCCGTCGTCGAGAATCCGGACGGAGGGCACCCCCGCGTTGACCATCGGCTCGATGGCCAGGGTCATGCCGGGCATGAGGGTTGGGGACTTGCCTTGCGGGCGGTAGTTAGGAACCTGCGGTTCCTCGTGCAGGCGCCGGCCCACTCCGTGGCCTACGAACTCGCGGACGATGGTGAAGCCGTGGGGTTTGGTGAATTCCTCCACGGAGCCACAAAGGTCGGCGAGCTTTCTGCCAGCGCGGGCGTGGCTGATGGCCTCGAACAGGGACTGCTCGGTGACGGCGAGCAACCGCTTCGTTTCATGGGGAATATCACCCGCCGCCACCGTGGTCGCGTTGTCGCCGATGAAGCCGCTTTTCACGATGCCGACATCGATCTTCACGATGTCGCCGGGCAAGATCTTGCGGGCTCCGCCGATGCCGTGGACGACTTCCTCGTTGACGGAAATACAGGTGTAGCCGGGAAAGCCGCGGTAGCCGAGAAAGGCACTTTTGCAGTCGTGCTGGCGCATCAGTTCCGCGGCCAACAGGTCGATCTCGCCGGTGGTGCGGCCGGGCGCGACCTCCTTGGCGAGCGCCTGCAGAATGGTGGAAGCGATGGCACCGGCCTTGCGCATGAACTCGATTTCACGCGGCGATTTGATCGGGATACGGGTTCTGCGGGACACGATGTTAAAACAAAAATTGAGAATTGAAGATTTCAAGCGGGGCGGGCCGGGAAAAGTTGGAGCAACCGGGCAGCGACTTCACTCTCGGGAGCCGTCGCCTCGCAAGGAGAAAGAAGACCCGCCTCCCGATAATACCCGATCACCGGCTGGGTGAGGCTCACAAACTCGGCATGACGGCTGCGGAAATTCTCCTCGCTGTCGTCGGCGCGCGGGCCTGCGGAACCACCGCAAACCGGACACTTGCCGTCATGGGTTAGCTGGTCGCGCTGGCCGGACCAGCGGCATTCCGGACACTCCACGCGCCGCTGGATGCGGGCGAGAAGCTGGTCGAACGGCACTTCCAAAGAAACCGCCGCGTCGAGTTTCAATCCGTGACGCGCCAGCCAGTCGTCGAGGAAAACCGCCTGTGGCAGGCTGCGGGGAAAGCCATCGAGCACCCAGCCGCCGGTCTGGCGTGAAAGCCAGTCGGCGAGAATCGGACACATCAAGTCGTCCGGCAAATATTCCCCGCGGGCGAGAATGGGCTCCGCTTGTTTTCCCAAGTCGGTCTCCATCTCCATCTGCTCGCGAAGCACGGCTCCGGTGCTGAGGTAGCCGAGGCCGAGACTCGCGGCGAGCCGCCGCCCTTGGGTGCCCTTACCGGAAGCCGGAGGCCCTAGCAGGACAACACGGAGCGGTTTGGCGGCGGAAGCGATCAACGGCCGCTGTTGTAAAAATAAGCCGCACTTCCGATGACGATCAGGATGCCAATCACGGTCCACAGATAGACAATTGCCGTGCGGGGAGCCGCGCCGCTGGTCTGGCTGAGCCGGTCGTAGCGACCCTTGAGTTTTCCTTTGCGGAGGAATCCGTCATAGTGCTTCTGAAGGAGCTGGGTTTCGACCTGGCGCATCACGTCGAGCACCACGCCGACCATGATCAACAGCGAGGTGCCGCCGAAGAACTGAAGGACGAGCGAGCTCGGAGGAAGACCGACGGCCTTGCCCGTTAGCACTGGCAGCACGAACAACCCGACCATGAAAAACGCTCCGGCGAAGGTGAGGCGGGTCATGGTGAAGTCGAGGAAATCCGCAGTCGGCTTGCCGGGACGAATGCCGGGGATGTAGCCGCCATTGCGCTTGAGATCCTCGGCGATTTGCGAGGGCTGGAACATCATGGCCACCCAGAAATACGAGAAGAGGAAGATGCCGATACCGCCGAGAATATAGAACCACATACCGCCTTCTGAAAGCTGGCCATAAAGCTTCACCGCCCATGGCTGGCCGGAGACTCCGGGAATCCATTGCAGCATCAGCGGCGGAAGCGACAGCACCGCGGAGGCGAAAATGATAGGCATGACCCCGGCATAGTTGACCTTGAGGGGCAGATATTGGGTCTGGCCGCCGAACTGTTTGCGCCCAACGACGCGCTTGGCGTATTGCACGGCGATCCGGCGCTGGGCCTGGGTGATCGCGATGGTCGCGGCGATGACGACAAGCAGAAGGCCGATCATGACCACCATCCACATGGCTTTGAATGGTTCCACGGTTCCTTGGGAAGGCACGAAGTATTTCCATGCTTGGATCAACGCTCCTGGCAACGCGGAAATGATGTTGACCGTAATGATGATGGAAGTGCCGTTGCCGATTCCCTTTTCGGTGATCTGGTCACCGATCCACATCAGCAGAACCGTGCCCGCCACAATGGTGACGACCGTGAGGGCCATCCAAGTATAGGAAGGATCCGGAACCAGATTGCCAAATTTCTCGATCCCGCTCATGTAGGGGATGTTTTCGGGATTGGTTAGGGACTTCGCGACGAAGAACCCTTGGACGACGGCAATGCCGATGGTGATATAACGGGTGTATTGCGTGATCTTCTGGCGACCACCATCCTCACGGGCGAGGCGCGAAAGCTTCGGCACGACCGCGGTCATTAACTGCACCATGATCGACGCCGAAATGTAGGGCATGATTCCCAGCGCCAAGATGCCGGCCTGTTGGAGGCCACCACCGGAGAACACTGTGAGCAAGGCGGTGATGCCACCGCCTGAAGCCGGGTCCTGATTCTTCATGCTGTCCATCCACGCCTTGATGACGGTGGCATCGACACCCGGAAGCGTGATGTGCACACCCAGGCGGATGATGACGATCAGAGCGAGGGTGAAAAGAATCCGGTCCCGCAGTTCGGGGATTTTCCAAGTGTTGGTGAACGCAGAAATCATGGCTGAGTGGTGGGAAGAGTGGAGCTTGGCTATAAGCACAATGAGGAAGCGCGGGATGCGCTTCCTCATTGGAAATCAGAGATCAAATGAAGTAATCAAGCAGTTGGCTCGGTAACCGTGCCGCCCGCTTTTTCGATCTTTTCACGAGCGGAAGCACTGGCGTTGTTGACCACGAGGTGGAACGCCTTGGTGATTTCGCCCACGCCGAGAACCTTGATCTTGTCGTAAGTGCCGTTGACGAGACCTTGTCCCTTGAGGGCGGCTTCGTCGATGGTGGCACCCGCGTCAAACAGATCGTCGAGTTCGCCGACGTTGAAGACGCAGAACTTGTCGCGGAAATCGTAGTTGTTGAAGCCGCGCTTTGGGAGACGACGGTGAAGTGGCATCTGGCCGCCTTCGAAACCGACACGGGTGCCGGAACCGGAGCGGGCCTTCTGGCCCTTGTTGCCTTTGCCGGAAGTCTTGCCGTGGCCGGAGCTTTCGCCGCAACCGAGACGCTTGTTCCGGTGCTTGGATCCCGGATTCGGGCTGAATGAATGAAGTTCCATTGTTTTTGAAGAGTTATTTGTTAAAGATTATTAGTTAGAAGCGAAGAGCATTTGATTCCAAATAACAAATAACTCCTAACGTTTAACTCAGATAGCTTTTTCCCGCTTTTTCTTACCGCGTGCGCCGAGAACCTGGTCACGGGTGCGGAGCTGGGAGAGCGCCTTGAGCGTGGCTTTCACCACGTTGGCGTGATTGGAGGAACCCATCGATTTCGCGAGGATGTCGCGGATGCCGACGGCTTCGCAAACGGCGCGCACACCGCCACCGGCGATGATGCCCGTTCCCGGAGAGGCGGGCTTGAGGAGGACCTTGCCACCGCCGAACTCGGCGTAGATTTCGTGAGGGATGGTGCCATCGACGATGCTCATCGAGACAAGCACCTTGCGGGCTCCTTCGCTGGCCTTTTTGATGGCGTCCGCCACTTCGTTCGCCTTGCCGTAGCCGAGTCCGACTTTGCCGAGCTTGTTGCCGGTGACGACAAGAGCGGAGAAGCTGAAACGGCGGCCGCCTTTGACGACCTTGGCGCAACGGTTGATGAAGACGACCTTTTCGGAAAGCTCGTTGCCTTCGGCATCGGTCGGAGCAGCGCGCTCTTCACGACGCGGACCGCCGCGACCGCGACCGCCCTGGCCGCCACCGCCTTGATAGCCACCGCCGCCACCGCCTTGGCCGCGGTTGCCTTGGTAGCCGGAGCCGGCGACAGGACCGATAGGCAATGCTGCCGGAGTTGCTGCTGCCGGAGTTGCCGGCGTTTCGTTTTCTGGAATTGTTACCATGATGTGTGTCTGGTCAGAGCGTTAGAATTGGAGGCCGGCTTCACGCGCCGCGTCAGCGAGTGCTTTGACTTTACCGTGGTAGAGGTGGCCGCCGCGGTCGAAGACGACGGCGCTGATGTTCGAGCCCTTGGCGCGCTCCGCGAGGAGTGCTCCGACTTTCTGGGCGCTCTCGACATTCGAGGATGCCTTTTCGAAAGACTTGTCGAGCGTGGAGGCGGAGACCAGGGTCTTGCCGGCCGCGTCGTCGATGACTTGGGCGTAGATGTGTTGGTTCGAATAGTGAACGGCCAGACGTGGACGTTCGGCAGTGCCGGAAACCTTCCGGCGGATGCGGTTGTGGATCTTGCGACGGATCGACTTGCGATTGATAGTGCTCATGGTGCCGTAAATGTGTTGAGGTGGTGGGCGACGGTAATGGATTATTTGCCGACGCTCTTGCCTTCCTTGCGGCGAACTTTCTCACCGACGTAGCGAACGCCCTTGCCCTTGTAAGGCTCGGGTGGATAGAAGCCGCGGACCTCGGCAGCGAACTGACCGACGAGCTGCTTGTCGATGCCCTCGACCTTGATCTTCGTGTTCTCGACGACCGTGACGTTGAGACCGGAAGGGATGGGGTGAAGCAGCGGGTGCGAACGACCCAGCGAGAGGTCGAGTTCCGAGCCCTTGACTGCGGCGCGGAGACCGACGCCGATGATTTCAAGATCCTTCACGAAACCTTCCGACACGCCGACGATCATGTTCTGAACGAGGCTGCGGGCGGTGCCGTGGAGGGCGCGATGTTGACGAAGTTCGCTGGCGCGGGAGACGACGACGGTGCCGTCTTCGCTGGTGAGCGAGATGCCTTCGGGAAGCGGGAAGTCGAGTTTGCCCTTCGGGCCTTCGACGATCACCGTGCGGCCGTCAAGTTTGACGGCGACCTTCGCGGGGACAGAGATTGGTTTGAGTCCGACTCGTGACATGGTAGTATTTTCCTTTGACGAGTTAGGGTTTACCAGACGTTGGCGAGGAGCTCGCCGCCGAGGTTTTGCTTCTTGGCGGAACCGCCGGACATGACGCCTTTCGAAGTGGAAAGGATCGAGATGCCGAGGCCGGACATGACGCGTGGAACTTCACCCGCGCCGACGTAGTGGCGGCGGCCGGGAGTGGAGACGCGCTTGAGGTCGGTGAGGACCGCGCGGCCGTCGATGAACTTCGGCTTGGCTTTGAGCGTGGTGCGCTCGCCAGTGACGACTTCATAGTTCCAGAGGTAGCCTTCTTCCTGAAGAATGCGGGCGATGTCGGCCTTGATCTTGGAGTAAGGAGCGGAGAATTCCTCATTACCAGCGCGGGCGGCGTTTTTGAAACGCGTGAGGAAGTCGGAAATTGGATCGGTGAGAACTGCCATAATAGGATTCCTTTTAAAGTGTGGGTCCGGTGTTTAGTTGGCAGCGACGGGCTCGAGCTCGTTGGCCTTTTTCATGTCGCGGAAAGGCAGGCCAAGCTCCATGAGCAGGGCGCGGCCTTCGGCGTCGGTCGGTGCGGAGGTCACGAAGATCAGGTCGAAGCCGATAGTGCGCTTGATCTGGTCGATTTCGATTTCCGGGAAGATGGATTGATCACTGATGCCGCAGGCGTAGTTGCCGCGACCGTCAAACGACTTCGAGGAAATCCCGCGGAAGTCGCGGATGTTCGGAGCGGTGACGTTGATGAAACGATGAAGGAATTCCCACATGCGCGGGCCACGGAGGGTGACGCGGGCGCCGAGGGCTTCTCCTTCGCGGAGCTTGAAGTTGGCGACGGCCTTCTTCGAGAACGTGATGGACGGGCGCTGGCCGGTGATCTTTTGGATCTCGTTGACGGCGTCGTCAACGGCGACCTTGCGGTCCGCTGCCTTGCCCATGCAAGAAGTGACCACGATCTTTTCAAGACGTGGAACCTGATGGAGGTTGGTGTATCCCTGGCTCTTCTTGAGAGCGGGGACGACCTTGTCCTTGTAGTGTTGTTGTAGTGCTGATGTGCTCATTTTTTTGCGGGTCAGCGCTGATTGCTCAGGCGCTTAAGCGCGGGCGGAAGCGGAATGCTTCAGCCCACTTTTTTGACGTTGGAGATATGGATCGGGCCGTCGATGGTCTTGAGACCGCCGGAGTCGGCTTCGGTGGCTTTGGTCGCCTTGATGATCGGGCGACCACCTTCGACGGTGACCTTGCCCTTGGCGGCGTTCACAAGCAGCACGGTGCCGCGCTTGCCTTTGTGATTGCCTGCGATGATTTCGACTTGATCGCCTTTTTTGACGTGGGTCTTGATGCGGCTCATGAAATTGGAATGATTGAGGAGTTGAGGCCGAGGTTCAGAGAACTTCGGGTGCGAGAGATACGATTTTCATGAACGCGCGCTCGCGGAGTTCACGGGCGACGGGTCCGAAGATCCGGGTGCCGCGCGGGTTGTTGTCCTTGTCGATGATGACGACCGCGTTGGAGTCAAAGCGAAGGATCGAACCGTCGGCGCGGCGGATCGGATAGGCGGTGCGGACGACCACGGCCTTGACGACGCTGCCCTTTTTGACGGCGGCGGTCGGGATCGAGTCGCGGATGTGGCAGGTGATCACGTCACCGATGCAAGCGGTGCGGCTGCGCTTGCCGAGCACGCCGATCATTTTTGCGCTGCGCGCGCCGGTGTTGTCGGCGACGACGAGCATTGTTTCCATCTGGATCATGACAATAAATTGGGTAAAAGCTGAAAAACGGGGAAGCTGAAATGGATTAGTGCGAGATGACTTCGGCGAGCGTCCAGCACTTCAGTTTCGAAAGCGGGCGGGTCTCGACGATGCGGACGCGGTCGCCGATCTGGCCTTGGTTGCTCTCGTCATGCACGTAGTATTTCTTGGAGCGCTTGACGATCTTGTTGAATTTCGGATGGGGAACACGGGCGACGTGTTCGACGACGAGGGTCTTGTCCATTTTGTTGGAAATGACCACGCCGACGCGTGTTTTACGGAGGTGGACTTGTGCGTCCGAAGGAGACTCGCTCATGGTAAGAATAGGTTGGAACTTGGATTAGGCGAGCGACTTGGCGGTAACCGCCGTGAGCACTTGCGCGGTTTCGCGACGCACCTGGCGGATGCGGGCGGGATTTTCCAAAGTGCCGGTGGCGCGTTGGAGACGAAGGTTGAGAGCTTCCTGTTTAAGCTCCCGGAGACGAACCTGAAGTTCGGCGGGAGTAAGCTCGCTGGTGGTTTTGGCTTTGGCCATGGTTCAGACGGATGTTGGATGGTTTGATCGAACGGATCAGGCGTGCGGATTGCGGGCGACGAGGCGGGTGCGGATGCCGAGCTTGTAGGATGCGAGACGCATGGCCTCCTTTGCTGCGGATTCAGGAACACCACCGATTTCGAAAAGCATGTTGCCCGGACGGATGACGGCCACCCAACCTTCAACAGCGCCTTTACCTTTACCCATCCGTGTTTCAGGAGGACGCGAGGTGATCGACTTGTGCGGGAAAATCCGGATCCAGACTTTTCCTTTCCGCTTGAGGGAACGGTTGATAGCGATCCGGCAGGCTTCGATCTGGCGGTTGGTCATCCATCCGCGGTCGAGGGTTTGCAGACCGAAGTCACCGAAGGCGACAGTGGTTCCGCGCTGGGCATTACCGGAGCGGCTTCCGCGGTGGCTTTTGCGGAACTTGGTTCGTTTGGGCATCAAAGGCATAACTCGGTCCTTCTATGAAAAGTGTTGTTTGGGAATTGAGAGGTTAAATATCAGTTGCGTGGATTCGGGCGACGATCGCCTCCGCGATCTCCACCACCGTTGCCACGGCGGTCACCACCGCGGTCACCGCGATCGCCGCGGTCGTTGCGACCTTGAGGTTGCTTGCCGGTGCCATCGTCTTCCTTCTTGTTGACCCAGCACTTGATGCCGATGATGCCATACAAGGTGCGGGCTTCGGCAAAGCCGTAGTCGAGAGGAACACGGAGAGTTTGGAGAGGCACTTTGCCTTCGCGGTAGCCTTCAGCACGGGCGATGTCGGCACCGCCGAGGCGGCCGGCACAACGGAGACGGATGCCTTCGGCACCGAATTCCATGGCGGTTTGCAGCGCGCGTTTCATGGCGCGGCGGAACGAAATCCGGCGCTCAAGTTGCACAGCGATTTGCTCGGCGACCAATTGTGCATCCAGCTCGGGCTTGCGGATTTCGATGATGTCGATCTTGACCTGGGCACCTTTGCAGAGGTCGCCGATCTCCTTGGTCATCACTTCGATTTCCTTGCCTTGCCGACCGATGATCAGGCCTGGGCGTGAGGTGTGAAGAGTGACGCGAACGCTGTTCCATGCACGCTCGATGACCACACGGGCCAAACCAGCATTCACGAGCTTGTTCTTCAGGTAGCCACGGATCGCGAGATCTTCGTGGAGCTTATCGGTGTAGTCTTTGCCTTTGGCATACCACTTGGAGCGCCAGTCCTTGTTGACGGCGAGGCGGAATGCGATCGGATTTACTTTTTGGCCCATGGTCGGTGAGGGATGAGATTAAATGAGAGGATTTCAGGCTTCTTCAGTTGCAGCGGCTGCAACGGGAGCTTCTTCGGTTTTTTTGGCAGCGGCCTTGCGGGCGACCTTCTTTTTCTTCTCGGGAGCGGAGCCGACGAGAGTGATGGAGATGTGGCTGGTGCGCTTGAGGATAGGACCGGCAGAACCCTTGGCGCGCGGCTTGAAGCGGCGAAGCGTCGGACCGGCGCCGATAACGGCTTCCTTGATCACCAGCGTCGAGGCATCGAGCGAGAAATTGTTTTCGGCATCCGCGATGGCGGTCTTGAGCGTCTTGCCAATCAGCTGTGCGGCTTTTTTGGGAGTGAAGGTCAGGATATCAAGGGCGCTCGACACGGCGAGGCCTTGAATTTCGCGGGCGACGTCACGCGCCTTTTTAGGCGAGAGGCGAACGAATTTAGTGGTGCTTTTGACTTCCATGGAACGTCGGACGTGAGTGGTTACTGCGCGGATGCTTGTGTTTCGAGAACGGCGAGGTCGCCGGGGCGTGGGGATTCGGCGACGTTGTCGAGGTGATCGACAAAGGCGCCACTGACGCCCTTGCGGACGTCAGCGAGAATGGCGTTACCGTAGGGCTGTTGCCCGCGGGTGAGGCGAAAGGTCATGCCGATTTTAGCGCCTTGGCTTTCGCCAAGATTCAAAACCATCATGCCACTTTCTTGATCGAGACTGACAATCCGAGCCTGCTGCAATGAGCCGGTCCGAATGTCGGGGCGGGGCTTCTGGCGCAGTCCGAGGACAGCGTCAAGCTCTCTTAGTGAAGTTTCTACACGAAGTCTTGCATCCGGATCGGAAACCACCGCCAGGCGGAGGTAATCATTGACCGCGGCGGAAAGACGTGTGACGGAATTTTCAAGATTGGTGGTGCGCTCGCTTGCGAGTTGCAAGTCGGCGGCAGCCTGGACGAGGCGATCGTCCCCTCCGTCAAGCAGGTTCTTGCCGAGTGCTTCGAGACGCTCGCGGACCTGGGCCAATTGGCCGGACGCTTGCTTCTCGCCGCTGTTAGCCTCGGCGAGGCTGCGCTGGAGGGAGCGGTTCTGCTCTTGGAGATCGACGATGATTTCCTGAAGCTCCCCGGCGTTTGGCGCCTGGCCCGCACACATCCCTGCAAGGGCCAGCGACCCAAAGGTGGCGGCAAATGCTTGGAGATGAAAGGTGGAACGCATGGACGCGGGGAATGAACCTGGTTGAATTATTTCTTACCGATGCCGCCGTGGGTCTTGAAGATCCGGGTCGGGGAAAATTCGCCGAGTTTGTGGCCAACCATGTTTTCGGTCACGTAAACGGGAACGAAGGTCTTGCCGTTGTGAACGGCGAAGTTGTGGCTGACGAAATCCGGCGTGATCATCGACTTGCGGCTCCATGTCTTGATGGGCTTGCGGTCGGATCCGGCTTCGGCGACGGCGTCGATCTTGGCGAGAAGCTTTTGATCGACGTATGGGCCTTTTTTGAGTGAGCGTGGCATGAAATCAGTGAGTTGGATGGTTCGCTAAAAGTGGATTACTTCTTCTTCGCTTTGTGACGGGACTCGACGATGAAGACGCTGGTGGTCTTGCGCTTGTTACGAGTCTTCTGCCCCTTCGCGTGGCCCCATGGGCTGGTAAGGTGCTGGCGACCACCACCGGACTTCGACTTGCCTTCGCCACCACCGTTCGGGTGGTCAACTGGGTTCATCGTCATGCCGCGGACGGTCGGGCGAACGCCCTGCCAGCGGGTGCGGCCGGCTTTGCCCGAGGTCTCGTTCATGTGGTCGCGATTTCCGACTTGGCCGATCGTGCAGAAGCAGCGGTCGTTGAAGCGGCGGATTTCACCGGAAGGCATTTTCACGAGCGCCCAGCCGCCATCGCGGTTAGAAAGCACGGCGAGCTGTCCGGCGGCGCGGGCGACTTTGCCACCGTTGCCAGGGATGAGCTCGATGTTGTGGATTGAGGTGCCGAGCGGCACGGCGCTGAGTGGCATCGCGTTGCCGGTTTTAGGAGCGACGTTGGCACCGGCGACGACGGTGGTTCCGACTTCCAGGCCGAGTGGGGCGAGGATGTAGGACTTCTGGCCGTCTTCATACTGGATGAGCGCGATGCGGCAGGTGCGGTTCGGATCGTATTCGATGCCGACGACGGTTGCGGGTGCATCGTGCTTGCCACGACGGAAGTCGATCAGACGATAGTGGCGCTTGTGGCCACCGCCGATGTGACGGGTGGTGATGCGACCAGTGTTGTTACGGCCGCCGCTGCGCTTGAGAGGCGTGAGAAGACTCTTCTCAGGCTTGCTCTTGGTGATCTCGTCGAAGGACGGGAGTTGCTTGTAGCGAGCGGACGGGGTGATTGGCTTGAAAGTTTTCAGGGGCATGACAATCGGAACGTTAAAGTGTTACGTTTGGGGCTGCGGTATATCGCTTAGACGAGATCAAGCGATTCGCCTTCCTTGAGGCGGACGATGGCTTTTTTCCAGTGGTTGGTGCGACCGGCGTCGGCACGACGCTGGCGCTTGAGTTTGCCGTCGTAATTGGCAGTGCGGACTGCCAGAACGGTTTTTCCGAAGAGTTGTTCCACGGCCTGCTTGATTTCAAGCTTGTTGGCCTTGCGGTCCACTTCGAGGGTGACCTCGTTGTTATTCTCCTGAAGCATGGTGGCTTTCTCGGAGAGGCGGACGTTTTTAATGACCTGGTAAATGTCTTTCATGATCTCGGTGTTAGGTCCGGGGTTCAGGCGGTGCGAGCCGCGAGGGTTTGAACGGCATCACCCACGAGGATGATGGTGTTGGCGAGGAGGAGTTGCTCGACGTTGACATCCGAACCCGTGACGAGTTGGGCGTAAGCGACGTTGCGGGCGGCGAGGTAGGTCGAGTCGTCGAAGGAATTTCCGACCACGAGGATCTTGCCGAGAGGTGCGATGGCATCGAGAGCGGCCACGAAGGACTTGGTCTTGCCATCGGCGACGGAGAACGATGGCAGGGTCAAAACCTTGCCGGCGCTGACGAGGTCACCCAAGGTGCGGCGAAGAGCGAGCTTGCGGACGGTCTTCGGGACCTTCTTGGAATAGTCGCGAGGGCGTGGTCCGAAGACAACACCACCACCGACGAAGATCGGAGCGCGCTTGTCGCCGTGACGGGCACCACCGGTGCCTTTTTGTTTGTAGATCTTGCGGTTGCTGCCGGAGACCTCGCCCCGGGTCTTGGTGCAAGCGGAGCCGGTGCGGCGGTTGGCGCGATAGGCGACCACGAGATCGTGGACGGCTTGGCGACCTTTCTCAGCACCTACCAACACGAGGTTGGCGGCTTGAGCGTCTTCTGCGGTGAAAGTCTTAGCGGACATGACTGGGAATCGTGAGAGGTTTCAAAAATGCCACCGGATCAGGCGGACTTCTTCTTGGCTGGGCGGACGGTGACGTAGTTGCCGTTGGAACCGGGAACCGCACCAGAGACGAGGATCACGCCGTCTTCTTTGCGAACGGCGACGATCTTGAGATTTTGCACGGTGGCACGGGTGGTTCCCATGTGACCGGGCATCTTTTGGTTTTTCCAAACACGACCCGGGGTCGAGCGGCAACCGATGGCGCCAGTCCGGCGGTGCATCATGGAGCCGTGAGTCATCTTCAAACCACCGAATCCGTGGCGCTTGACCGCACCTTGGAAACCGCGGCCCTTGGATTCGCCGATCACGTCAACCCACTGGCCTTCCGTGAAGGTGTCGAGACCCGGATGAACTGCTGGAAGCTCAACGCCGTTTTCGACGCGGAATTCCTGGATGAAACGCTTGGGTGCGCAACCTGCCTTCTTGGCGATGCCGAGAGCGGGCTTGCTGGCGCGTTGTTCCTTTTGATCGCTGTAGCCGACTTGGACCGCGGTGTAACCGTCGGTTTCAGGGGTCTTCGATTGGAGAATCGTGTTACCGGAAACGTCGATAACCGTAACAGGGATCATGATACCGGCCTGTTGGTCGAACAGGCGGGTCATACCGATTTTTTTGCCGAGGAGGCCGAGTGACATGGGAAGAATAGAGTTAAAAGTTAAAAGTGATACGTTCCTGAATAGCTCTGTCAGATACGGATGGTGATATCGACACCGGCCGGGAGGTTGAGCTTCTTGAGCTCGTCCACGGTGCGGGCGGTTGGATCGACGATGTCGAGAAGGCGCTTGTGAGTGCGGATTTCGAACTGCTCCATCGACTTTTTGTTCACGTGAACCGAGCGGTTGACCGTGAACTTTTCAATACGGGTCGGAAGCGGGATCGGGCCGGCGACACGGGCTCCCGTGCGTTTTGCGGTCTCCACGATTTCTTGGGCGGAACGGTCGATGGCGCGATGGTCGAAGGCGCGCAGGCGGATGCGGATTTTCTGATTTTCCATGGTGGAGAAGTTGTTTGACGGTTTACGTGGTTGGCTACAGGGCGAGTAATCAGGATCAGTTAGCCGATACGGTCACTGACGATTTCTTCGACGATATTGGTTGGGACTTGCTCGAAGTGCGATGGAGTCATCGCATACGAAGCACGCCCCGAGGAGAGGGTGCGGACGGCGGTGGAGTAGCCGAACATTTCTTTGAGAGGGACATTGGCATGCACGATGGAGAGCTTGCCTTTGGACTCGGTGTTCTGGATCTGTCCGCGGCGGCGGCTCAGATCGCCCATGACATCACCTTGGTAATCGTCAGGGGTGGAAACTTCCACGGCCATGATCGGCTCGAGGAGGATGGACTTGGCTTTCTTGAAGCCGTCCTTCATGGCGAAAATGGCCGCCATGGTGAAAGCATTTTCGTTGGAATCAACGTCGTGGTAGGAACCGTCGAGGATTTCAACATGCACATCGATGACGGGATAACCGGCGACGATGCCGTTGGTCATCGACTCGTTGATGCCTTTGTAAACCGCATTGATGTATTCCTTCGGGATCGTGCCACCGATCACTTTGTTCTCGATGGTGAGTCCTTTGCCTTTTTCGTTAGGCTTTACGGAGAGAATGACGTGGCCGTATTGGCCGCGGCCGCCGGATTGCTTGATCAGCTTGCCTTCGCCGCCAGCGGCTTGGGTAATGGTCTCGCGGTAGGCGATTTGAGGAGCGCCGGTGTTCGCCTCGACTTTGAACTCGCGGCGGATGCGGTCGATGATGATCTCCAAGTGAAGCTCACCCATGCCGGAAATGATCGTCTGGCCGGTTTCCTCGTCGGTCTTGACCATGAAGGTCGGATCCTCTTCGGAGAGACGGCCGAGTGCCATGCCCAGTTTTTCCTGGTCGGCTTTGGTGCGGGGTTCGACGGCCATCGAGATGACCGGTTCCGGGAAAGTCGGGGGCTCGAGAACCACGTCGTGGTTTTCGGCGGCGAGCGTGTCGCCGGTGGTGACATTCTTGATGCCGACCATGGCGGCGATGTCGCCGGAGTAGCAGGCGTCGATGTCCTTGTGCTCGTTCGCCTGGATTTGAATCAAGCGGCCGACGCGCTCAGAGCGGCGGGTGCGGGGATTGTAAACCGTGTCACCCTTGCGGATGACGCCGGAATAGACGCGGAAGAAAACCAGTTTGCCAACGAACTTGTCGGCCCAGAGTTTGAATGCGAGGGAAACGAACTTTTCGTTATCCGAGGTGACGACTTCGATGTGTTTCTCGTGGTCGTCGGGGTCCATACCAATCGCCGCAGGAATGTCGAGCGGGCTTGGGAGGTAGTCGATCACCGCATCAAGCAGATACTGGACACCTTTGTTTTTAAAAGCGGAACCACCGGCGACGGGCACCAGCAGGTTGTTGATCGTAGCGCGGCGGATGCCCTGCTTGAGCTCTTCGAGAGTGATCGGCTCTTCGTTGAGGAATTTTTCGCCTACGGCCTCGTCCACGTCGGCGACGGCGTTGACGAGTTCGTCGTGAGCCTGTTTGCAGAGATCGATGAGATTGCCTTCAAGTTCCGTCACCGTGTAGGTGGAGCCGAACTTGTCGTCGTCGGAGTAATAGATCGCCTTCTGGTTGACCACGTCGATCTGGCCGATCAACTGGTCTTCGGAACCGATCGGGATCAGGATGCGAACGGCATTCGCGCCTAACTTTTCCTTCACCTCGTCGAACACACTTTGGAAATCAGCGCCGGTGCGGTCCATCTTGTTGACGAACACGATCCGCGGAACGTGGTATTTCGAAGCTTGCCGCCAGACGGTTTCGGTTTGCGGCTGGACGCCGGCGACACCGCAGAAAACCACGATGCAACCATCAAGCACGCGAAGGGACCGCTCAACTTCAGCAGTGAAGTCAACGTGTCCCGGAGTATCAATGATGTTGATGCGATTCTTTTCGCCTGGGAAAAGCTTGGTCATCCCCTCTTCCTCATGCTGCCACCACTCGGTGGTGACGGCGGCGGAAGTGATCGTGATGCCACGCTCGCGCTCTTGCTCCATCCAGTCGGTCGTCGCGCCACCATCGTGGACTTCGCCGATTTTGTGAATCATCCCTGTATAGAACAGGATCCGCTCGGTGAGGGTCGTCTTGCCCGCGTCAATGTGCGCGGCGATCCCGATATTTCGGGTGCGCTCGAGCACGTATTGGCGGTTTGGACTATTCGGATTCACGGACGGAAATTGCTGGAGCGCGTATCGGGAATTAGAAGCGGAAGTGAGCGAAGGCGCGGTTGGCTTGCGCCATCTTGTGCACGTCGTCGCGTTTGCGGACGGCACTGCCTTGGTTGTTCGCGGCGTCTTTGATTTCGTTGGCGAGAGCGACGTGCATCGGAGTGCCCTTGCGGTTGCGGGCGTAGTTGACAAGCCAGCGCATGGAAAGCGACTCGGAACGATCTGCAGCCACTTCGAGCGGCACTTGATAGGTGGCACCACCGACGCGGCGGGATTTCACTTCCACGCGTGGTTTGGTGTTTTCAACGGCGCGGGTGATCACTTCGAGAGGATCGATCGTATCCACGCCTTCATTGGCGCGGTCGATTGCGGCGTAAACGATGCGCTGGGCGAGCGAGCGTTTTCCAGATTCCATCACCTTGGTAATAAGGTGACCAACGAGAGCGCTGTCGTAGCGAGGATCGCGACGGTCGGGCTTGGTGAAGATGCGCTTGCGGCGTGGCATGGCGTTGGGATGGTTGGTTAGTTGAATTGAGAATTACTTCTTCCCGCCTTTTTTGGCAGGAGCGGCGACGGCACCGGGCTTCGGACGCTTGGCGCCATACTTGGAGCGGCTTTGGCGGCGCTTATCGACACCGAGGGTATCGAGCGAACCACGGACGATGTGGTAGCGCACACCCGGAAGGTCCTTCACCCGTCCGCCGCGAACGAGGACGATGGAGTGTTCCTGGAGGTTGTGGCCTTCACCGCCGATGTAGGCGATGACTTCGAATCCGTTGGTGAGGCGCACTTTGGCCACTTTACGGAGAGCCGAGTTAGGCTTCTTGGGCGTCCGAGTCATGACTTGAAGACATACTCCGCGGCGCTGTGGGCAGTTGACAAGAGCGGGTGACTTCGACTTTTCGGCCGGAGTGAGGCGTCCCTTGCGAACGAGCTGATTAATGGTCGGCATGATTTCCTTGCGGTGGTTCTGATTTTCCCATGGGGACAAACCGGAGCGACGACAAGGCGACCTTGTAGTAGCTTTTTTCCGGAGCTGGACCCGATAAATTTTCCCTGTAATTTGAGCCGCTTCGAATCCTATTCGTCAGCGGCTCTCGCTGTGGGGGCGGCGACTCTAGGAGCCGAAGCCAACCTGACAAGCCCTATTTTGAAATTTTCTTCTAATTTCACATCAGAAGCGGCGATTGATTGAAAAACCTGGTGGCAGCGGGCGGATTCGAACCGCCGACCAAGGGCTTATGAGTCCCCTACTCTACCGCTGAGCTACGCTGCCCAAGTTCTTCAGAGGCGGATGCCCCGTCAGAGGACGAGGTCGGTAACGGTCATCCCGGGAATTGTCCACCGGAAATTTGAAAAATCATCCGCAGTCAATGGCGCGCGGCCAAAGCCCGTCCCGTGGGCGACTTCTTATTCCTCCGGATCGCGTCCGGAGGTCCTTCCGCGACAAGCAATCCGCCGTGGATTCCCCCGCCCGGCCCGAGCTCGATCACCCAGTCGGATGCGGCGATCACGTCCAAATGGTGCTCCACCACCAGCACGCTGTGGCCCGCGTCGCGCAGTTTGAGAAACGCCGCCAGCAGCTTCTCGACATCGCCGAAGTGCAGTCCGGTCGTCGGCTCATCGAACAAATACAACGTGTGCGGTGCCTGCGGTTTCGCCAACTCCACCGCCAACTTCAACCGCTGCGCCTCGCCGCCGGAAAGCGTGTTCGCCGGCTGGCCGAGCTGCAAATACCCGAGCCCGAGGTCCTCCAGCGTTTCCAAAATCCGGTGGATTTTCGGGATCGGCCGGAAAAACGCCCGCGCCTCGCTCACGGAAAGCGCCAGCACCTCCGCGATGGATTTGCCTTTATAAGTCACTTCCAACGTCTCGCGATTGAAGCGCCTGCCATTGCACGCCGGGCAGGGCACCCAGGCGTCCGGCAGGAAATGCATCTCGATCTTCAGCCGCCCGTTCCCCTGGCAGCGCTCGCAGCGCCCGCCCGCCGCGTTGAAACTGAAGCGCCCCGGACCGTAGCCGCGTTGTTTCGACAAATTCAGCTTCGTGAAAAGATCCCGCACCAGATCGAACACCCCGGTGAACGTCGCCGGATTCGAGCGCGGGCTTCTCCCTATCGGCGACTGGTCCGCGACCACGAATTTCTCGATCAACTCCAGCCCCTCGATCCCGTCATGGGCCCCGGGTGCCTCGCCCGAGCCATGAAAATGGCGCGCCAGAACCCGCCGCAAAATGTCATCTGCCAGCGTCGATTTCCCGCTCCCGCTCGGCCCGCTCAAACAAACCAGCCGCCCCAGCGGAATCGCCACATCCAGATTTCGTAAGTTATGCTCCCGCGCTCCACGAATCACCAACTCACCCGCCGTAGCGGCGATCACCGGTCGCCGCGTCTCCCCCGTCTTCTTCCCCCTCAACCACTCCCCCGTCGGCGAATCAATCTCCCCCGGTACCCCCGCCGCCAGCAGCTCCCCACCCGCCGCGCCCGCACCCGGCCCGATATCAATCAACCAATCCGCCGCCCGGATGATCTCCTCATCGTGCTCCACCACCACCACCGTATTTCCCAAATCCCGCAACCGCGTCAGCGCGCCGATCAACCGCGCCGTGTCCGCCGCGTGCAGCCCGATGCTCGGCTCATCCAGCACATAAATCACCCCTGACAGACCCGCGCCCAGCTGCGTCGCCAGCCGGATGCGTTGCGCCTCGCCGCCGGAAAGCGTCCCGCTCGTCCGTTGCAGCGTCAGATAATCCAGCCCCACCTCCATCAGAAACGCCAAGCGCGTCCGCACATCACTTGCCAGCCGCTTGCAAACCTCCGCCTTCCCCGCCTCAAATTCAATCCCCTCCATCCACCGCATCGCATCCGCCACGCCCATCTCACAAAAATCCTGAATCCCCAACCACTTTCCACCCTCTTCCTCCGCGTCCCTTTGCGACTTCTGCGCCTCTGCGGTAAACTCTTTCCCTCCAAAAATCTTCACCGCCAGCCACTCCGGCTTCAACCTCTTCCCCCGACAAACCCCGCAAGCCCGGTGCGCCATGAACTTCGCCAGCTTCCGCCGCGTGATCTCCGACTTCGCCTCGCGATACCGCTTCAACGTCTTCTCCGCATCCTCCCCCTCGCCCAGCAGCGCCGGATCACAAAACAGCTCCGTTCCCAGCCCCTCGCACGCCTCGCAGGCGCCGAGGTGCGAGTTGAAGGAAAAATGCTTCGGCGAAAGCTCGTCCACCACAAAGCCCGTCCGTGGATTCCGATAGCTCGTCTGAAACGCCAAATCCCGCC
>CAMCUY010000008.1 GCA_945879075.1 Akkermansia muciniphila
GAAGCCTGCCCGGTGCTCAAGGCCGAGGAGCCGATCCGCTCAAGCCGCCTCGCGCTCTGCGAGCTGACCTCCCGCACGCTCAAGCAGGGACTCAACCTGCTCGGCATCGACGTGCCGGAACGGATGTGACGCTCAGGCCGCAGCGGATCCAAGGTGCGCGGGCTGGTCGACATCGACTACGATGTCACCGGCTGCGCCTGGGCGAGCGGGCCAGGCGCGAACAACGACCACAAGGCGGATAGACGGAAAAGAGTTTTCATGGGAAGGGGTGGCGGACGCAGGCGGATTGTTAGGATGTTTCGAGGTTGGTTTGCCCGCCGCCCAAACGCGTCTGGGTGGGATGGTATCCATATGGAGGAGCTGTCGGTTGGAGTTCGCGCGGGCGGCCCGGAGCCATTCCGACTCGGCTCGCCGCTGGATTTCTCACGCTTCGTGAGGCTTTGTGATCGGCTCGAGGGGGAGCGCAGCAGGCGGGCATGGATCGGAGTCCGTCATGAGCTCCATGCCGCTGGAGCGGATCAGCGAGAGCGCCGCGCACCTCACCACCTCGGGCGCGGAGTGGAAGCCCAACAACCGAGCCTTCTCAAGAAGCTGAATCTCATTCTCAGTTAGAGGCAAGCGAACCGTTTGCATACTCACCGTTCTGCACCGTTACACACCAAGGACAAGAAAATTATTGAGTTGTTTTGAAATGGATTTATTCTGGAGGTTATGGCAGCTGCAAAAAACAAGAGAGGCATCACGGTCCGCTTTGAGGATCATGAAATGGCAAAGCTTGAAGAGCTTGCGGCGCGTTTCCATGTGAGTTCGGCGACCATCTTGCGCTGGGCCTTGCAGGCCTTGGCGGAATACGTCGAACTCAACGGCGGCAAGATTATCCTGCCCGTCGATTTCACTAATTTCCCCTTCCCCGTAGCGCGTTGTCCAACAGCGGACGAAGGGGCCGAGGCCGCAAAGACGCCGCTCGCAGCGAACAAGAAGACAAAACCTTCTTACTGAGGTTAGAGCCAGGGCGATGCGGCGCGAATTTACTCATCACGGCGGCGCCCGGTGATCGCCGCGACATCGGCTCTTGCATGGCCCGGCCGCCCTCCCGGGGCAAATGGAGGCACGAGCGCAAGCAAGACCTTCGACACCATCACCCCCATCCCCGAGCCCAATTTCGCGGCGCTACCCGGAGTGCTCGCTCTGCTGCGTCGCAAACGGTGATTCCGGCTAAAAAACGAAAGGGACCCGAGGAGCATCCTCGGCTGCTTTTCTTTCTCCGCTGCCAACCTCAAAACCCACTCCTTCCAACTTCATCCACTTTGGAGGAATGCAATTCAGGACGGTCTCCAGTTATTGGGTTTTCCGGGGCTCGCCCAATGCCTTGATGCTCATCTCCGCCGGCGACGGCATGGGCCAAGTCTCCCGCGAGCTCGGCATCTCGACACGAACGCTCGGCGAATGGAAGAGGCCTAAGAAGCAGCCGCCACGGCCGACCGGTGGCGCCGAAATGAATCTGTTCAACTGCTCTTCTCCCCCGGGCGGGGAGCCCAATTGTAACAGCAACAAAGCCCAACACTGACACAGATGTCGACTGTGAGGGAACACTTGGAAAAGAAGCCACAGCTGCCTGCCAAGTGGCTCTGGAGTGTCCGGAGATCCCATCCGGAGATCCGTACCGATTGGGTCCGGCTCAATCGTGCCGGGAGAGGCTTTCACCGGCCCGACATGAAGGGAGCCCTTCGCCCCCCCTAAGTCGTTACTTTTGAAAATGGTGGGTAGAGATGGATTCGAACCAACGTAAGCTTACGCTAGCAGATTTACAGTCTGCCCCCTTTAGCCACTCGGGCATCTACCCATTCCGCTTGCGCGGGGCGGATGTATGAGGATCGATGCCGGATCTGACAAGAGGAATTTCGCCCAGGCGGGAGATTTTCTCGGAATCCCCGGGACGGCTCCGCCGCTGCTCCCCGCTCAGCCCCTCCTGGCCATGGCGGATTTGCGCAGCTCCATCACCATGAGCGGCGGGACGTTGAGCAGGCAGAGGTCGCTGCGCGAGAGATCGAATAGCTCGTGTTCGGAGATTTGCAGCGAGAACTGATAGGTGATGAATACGCTGTCGGGACCCATCGCCAGCGAGATGTTGGCAAGCAACTTTTCGCGCAGTTCGCGCGCCATGATGGTGAACGGAATGCCCGAGACGATGTAGTCGGGATTGGAAATGCCCATCTGCGTCAAGGTTTCGGCCAGATGCAGGGCATCACTGTGCACCACGGTCACCCGCTCGTCGTGAACGAACTGCTTTTCCAAATGCTCGGCGAAATGGTCGTCCAGCTCGATGAGCACCAGCTGCGACTCCGGGCTCATCCGCCGGACGATCTGGCGGGTGTGACAACCCTCACCGGGACCAAGTTCAATGACCACCCGCGGCTTGGAGAAATCAATGCGCCTCGCGGTTTTGCGGGTCAGAAACCCGGAACTCGGGATGAGGTAGCCGACGCGAATCGGGTTCGCCAGGACGCGCTTGAAGAAAAGGAGGCTCATGAGGAGGTTTCGCGGGAGTAAAGCCGCGACCGGACCGCAGGTCTAGCATGAGATGCGGGAGCGAGCTGCCCGCCACGACCATCCGCGCCAGATTGATCCAGCCAAAGCGTCCCAAGCGCGACAATAGTTCCCGTTTCGGGAGGATCTCAACCAACGGATCGCAGCCCGAAAAATACCATTTTCCATTGATTTTGAGGCGCTTGGATCAATCGCCAGCCGCTTTGCATGAATCCTGCGAGGGGAGCTTTGGAAATCCACCCCTCCATCCCGCAAGGTGGGATCCGCGTCATCAAAGCAACCCAATCAACAACCAATCCACCATCATGAACTTCATCCAAAAATACCAACCCACCTTGTCGTGGGTCAGCGAGCTGGACCGGCTCTTTGACCAAAGCTTCCGCAACCCAGCTTTCACGCTCGGTCCGCGCGAGGCATTCCATGAGTCCGACAACGCCTGGATTCTGCGCTTGGACCTTCCCGGTTTCCGCAAGGAAGACATCAAACTGACGATCAACGACCACACACTTCAAGTCGCCGCGGAATCCCCTGCCGCCCGGCCTTTCAGCGGGAAATTCGAAGGCCAATGGCGGCTCGGCGACGAGGTTGATGCCGCAGCCATCGCCGCCCACTTGGAAAACGGCGTGCTCGAACTGACCCTGCCGAAAAAACCGCCGACCATCGCCGCGCCCACCTTCATCCCGATCCAATAAATCCGAACCCCAACTCCCTAAAATCATGAATGCCTGCATGACCCCCAGCGACAACGCCCCCACCGCGGAGCAGAAGGAAATCGTCCAACGTCCGTATTTCCATGCGGAGGAGGACGAAAACGGCGCGAGCCTGCAAGTCGCCTTGCCCGGAGTGCGCAAGGAGGATTTGAAACTCACGTTCCACGAATCCAGCCTGGTGATGGAAGGGAAACGCAGCGACGGGGTTCCCGAAAACTGGAAAACCCTGCGCGACACCAACCCGGCCAATTACTACGGCCTCAACATCCGCCTCACTTCCAGCCTCGACGGCACCAAGACCACCGCCTCGTTCGAGGAGGGTATCCTGACGCTCAAAGTGCCAGCCAGCGAGGAAGCCAAGCCCCGCGTCATCGAGGTGAAGTGAGCTCGGCACCGCGGATTTTCGATGGCAACATTGCCGCAAGCCTGCAGCCAGATGATGACCGCCTGTGCCAGCAATTGGGTAATGCGCTGGTAACGGTCCGCCCAAGGCACCGCGACCTCCTCGATGCTCCCGTCTCGATGCTTCACACTGGGGACATTTGCCTTGATGACCGTTTCAAACTGGCAGGTGTCCAAGTGCCGCCAAGTCCTCTCCGTCCACTGGTGCAGGGATGCCGCCTGCTTGGTCTCGGGATGTCCCCACCGGGTCGCCCGGTCCACCTCCGCCGTGATAACAACCCGTTTGGCCTCCATCTTGAGTTCCATTCACGATCTTCCACGGAGCGGAGATCCCAAGAATCTGACGGTAAAAATCGGTGCTTTTCATCAGGAAAAGTCTCGACGCCCCGGCCACTTGCCGCAAAGGATATGCACCATATTGCACCATAAATCAAAAATTTCTCAACTTTTCCCGAGGGAGCCCCGCCATTTGTCCCACCCCCTGTGTTTGAATGATGGTGTTATATGAACAACGCCCACACTGAAATCGTCTTCGTCCTCGACCGCTCCGGCTCCATGCAAGCAATGGTTGAGCCCGCCATCAGCGGCTTCAACCGCCTGCTCCGCGAACAACAACAAGTCCCCGGCCACGCGCGGTTCACGCTGGTGCTGTTCGACGATCAATACGAGCTGCCGTTCCATTCGGTCCCGATCGCAGAGGTCGTGGAGCTCGACACCTCCACCTTCGTCCCGCGCGGCAGCACGGCGCTGCTCGACGCCATCGGCCGGACCATCGACGACCTCGGCAGCAAGCTCGCGGCAACGCCCGAGAAGGATCACCCGAACCAGGTCATCATCGCGATTTTAACGGACGGCGAGGAGAACGCCTCCACCCGCTACACATGGGAGGCCGTGGCGAAACGCATCCGTCATCGGTCGGAGAAATACCAATGGCAGTTCCTTTTCCTGGGAGCCAACCAGGACGCCATCGCCACGGCGGGACGGATGAGCATCCAGGCTAACAACACCACGAACTTTGCGATGAACGAACATTCTTACACCTCGTCCAAAGGAGCGCTCAGCCGGAAAATGAGCGCCTTCCGCCGCAGCAGCCGGGGCGATAACGACGCCGCCACGGTCCACGATGCCGCCGCTCCTTTGGAATCCCTGCGTGAGGAGGAAGAACGCAAGGACGTGAAATAATTTCGCAGCCCCCGCGCGAAAGTTCCCTGCGTCGCGAGAGCTGGTGGATTGCACCCGGCCTTAGCTCATGTCATCGCGGCGCAGGGACCAATTTTGCTAGATCAGAGGCTCGGTGCGGCGCTGCCGCTTTTCGAAAAGCACGGTCTCACGGTAGCCTGCCGCCTTGGCGATGCTGATGGCTCTCGGAAAATCCCGGGCGACCTCGCCGGGCGCATGCGCGTCCGAGGAAATCACCAGCCCGACGCCGGCGGAGCACGCGAGTTCGAGGAAGCGTGGCGTCGGATAGGCTTCGCCACACGGCTTGTGCCACCCGGCGCTGTTGATTTCGATGACGCTGCCGGCCGCGGCGATGGCGTCGATGACCGGTTCGTAAAAGCGGTCGAGATCGCCGGCAGGGACGTGGGCGAATTTTTTCACCAGGTCCGGGTGGGCGAGAATATCGAAGATGCCGCTGTCCGCCATTTTCGCATAAGTTTCCCAATAATGCGTCCAGACGGCGTCCACATCGCTCGCCGCCCAGCGGCCAAGCCACTTCGGATTGTCGAAATCCCAGTCGCCGAGGTAGTGGACGGAGCCGATCAGATAGTCCCAGTCGTAACGGGAAGCGAGCCTGGCGATCCATGGCTCGCAGCCAGCCAGCCAGTCGCATTCCAAACCGGCGCGGACGGGAATCCGGCCCGCCGCGTGGGCACGGGCGCGTTCGATCCAGCGGAAATATTCGGGAAGTTCCGCCTCGGTCATCCGCCAATCATCGAAGGGTTCGGGGATCTGCGGCGCGTGATCGGAAATCCCGTATTCGGTCAGTCCGGCCTTCACCGCAGCCTCGATGAAGGCCTCCGGTTCGCCCTCGGCATGGCGGCAAAGCGGCGTGTGGGTGTGATAGTCGGCGGGCACTTGCGTATTTCAGGATGAATCGGATTGAAGCGACGGCAGAAGCCATACTAGAGTTGCGGCACGCTGCAAGCGCCAGAGTTTCCATGTCCGACATTTCCCCAGAGCCCGCCACGGGCAATTGCGTCACCCACTACCTCCTCGACCAACTCCGCCGCCATCCGAAGCGAGTGGTTTTCACCGAAGGCGAGGACATCCGCGTCATCCGCGCCGCCGCCCGGTTGGTGGCGGAAGAAGTGGTCGCGCCGATCCTGCTGGGCAACCGCGATCGCATCCGCGCCCTTGCCGCGAAACATTCCGTCTCGCTGAAATTCGTCCACATCATCGATCCACCGCTCGCCTCGGACTTCGGGCTGTTTTGCCAGCGGGTGGAAAACATGGCCCGCTACCGGACCCTGCAGATCGGCGATCCGGCGGAAATCGTCGCCCGCCCGCATTATTTCGGCGCGCTGATGGTCCAATACGGCCAGGCAGACGCGCTGGTCGGCGGCAACCAAGCGCTTCCCGCGGCCTATTTCCGTGCGCTGCTGCAAACGATCAAACCATTGCCGAACGTCCCGAAAATCTTCGGCGTGACGATTTTGACCGGCGATCACCTCAAACATCTGGGCGGAAGCGGAATTTTGTTTCTCGCCGACTGTGGGCTGAACCCGAATCCCGACGTCGCCGAACTCGCGGCGATCGCCCTGGAAACCGGCAAACTGGCGCACCATTTCCTCGGACGCAAAGCCTTCGTGGCCATGCTCAGCCACTCGACGAAAGGTTCCGCCAACACCCCGGACGCCCAGCGCATGGCCGCCGCCGCCTCACTCGCACGGGATGAGGCGCTGAAGCAATGTCTGGACATCGGCATCGAGGGCGAGCTCCAAGCGGATGTTGCGCTCGACCCTGCGGCGGCGGAAACGAAGCTTCCCGCCGCGGAGGCGCGCCCGACGGCGGATGTGTTGGTTTTCCCCAATTTGGATGCGGCTCACATTTCGCTGAAGCTGCTCCAACACGTCGCCGGAGCGCAAAACTACGGCCAGCTCATCCTCGGCCTGTCCCGCCCGGCGGCGCAAGTGCCGCGGACGGCAACGGTGGAGACGATTTTCGGCACCGCCGCCGCCATCGCGGTGGAGGCCATCAAGTTCCACCAGCTATACCCGGACGGGGACAGCTAAGAATCCCCGGTGGCCCGATCGTGCAGGATTCCCTGGAAATCCGGCCGATAGTTTCGTTAGGTTGACGCCTCCGCACGGGTGCGCTATTAGTGCGACGTGATTATCATCCGGAGTTTATTGGTCCTCTTCATCGCCTTCCCCGGCTTGGCAAACGCCCAGCTCTCGACATCCCTCAAGCTCTCGAAAAAACAATATCTGGCTGGCGAACCCGTCATCGCCGTCGTCACCATCACCAATCACGCCGGCCGGGAGCTCACCTTTGCCAGTGACGGGCGCACGCAATGGCTCGATTTCATGCTGAAAGACAGCCACGGAGAATCCGTCACGTCCAAGGGACGCACTTTGTTTGGAAAAATGACGATCCGTGCGGGTGAATCCATGGCGCGTGAAGTCGATCTGGCCCAACATTTCCAACTGAGCGAACCGGGAAATTTCTCGGTCGGAGCACTGGTCCACATGCCCGGCAGCAAGGTCGAAGGTTCCTCCACCAACCGGGTATTGTTCACACAAAGTCCCGGCGTGCCTTACTGGTCCCAAAAGGTCGGCATTCCCGGCAAATCCGGGATGACACGGGAGTTCCGCATCCTCAATTTCAGCGGCGACGAAAAAGCCCAGGTCTACGCCCAAATCATCGATGGACGGACCGGCCAGAATGTCAGGACTTTCCTTCTCGGCGACGTCCTCATGCTCCGCAAACCCCTCGCCACCGTGGATCGCCAACAACGCATGCACGTCATGTTCCTCGCCACGCCGACGATGTGGGTCCACTACCAAATCGATACCGACGGCAAGGTCGCGGAGCGGCAGATCCATCAGCGCGGCAGCCAGGGAGACCCGCAATTGCTAACCTTCGCGGACGGGACCGTTCGTGTCGCCAACAGCATTCCCTTCGATCCAAAGGCCGCCGCCGAAGCCAAAGCAAAGATCCGCAAGGCATCGGATCGTCCGCCCGTCGGCTACTGACCGCCCTTGGTTTCGCTGAATTTCACCAAAAATCAGAAATTGACTTTACAATTTTCAAAAAATATCAATATATCCTAATTGTTTTACGTGCTTAACCTTTTTACTCCATGAAAGCTATCTTTCAATTTCTCGCACTGACGGCTTTGTGCGCCCTCGGCGGCGCGGCGAACGGCGCGAATTTCCGCACCGTGGTGATCGACGCGGGCCACGGCGGCCACGACAACGGCGGCCAGTGGGGCCGGGTTTATGAAAAACACCTCGCCCTCGACACCGCCGCCCGGCTGGAGACCAAGCTGAAAAGTCTGGGCTATCAGACAGTGATGACCCGCCGCAGCGATTATTTCATCTCGCTGCCCCAGCGCGTCAGCACGGCCAACCGCTACAAGAACGCGATCTTCGTCAGCATCCACTACAACTACACTTGGAAGCAACAGGTCAGCGGACTGGAAACCTTCTACTCCACCGAGGAAGGTAAACGCCTCGCCCAACTCGTCCAAAGCAGCCTGATCCGGCGCACGCGGACGGTGGACCGCAGCGCGAAATACGCGCGCTTCTACGTGATCCGACACACGAAGCTGCCTTCCATCCTCGTCGAGGGTGGCTTCGTCAGCAACGCCGAGGAACGCGACCGCATGAAGTCCGGTTGGTTCCGCGAATCGATCGCCCAGGGAATCGCGGACGGCATCCAGCGCTACCGCCGCGGCTATTGAAATTTGACGACACTGCCGGGAAAGCGGTGTAGATTTCCCCATGGCCGCAATCACGATTGCTGAAACAAGGGCCATTGAGGCCTCATCCATGGCCGCAGGCTGGTCGGAGGAACAACTTCTCAATCTGGCCGGCGAACGGCTCGGACGCGCGATCGGCCGTTATTTCCCCAAGCCCGGCAACGTCGTCGGCTATCTTGGAAAAGGCCACAATGCCGGAGACAGCTTGGTGGCGCTGCGGATCCTACGCGACGAGTTCGGCTGGAAAATAGCAGCCCGCAACGCCTGTCCGATCGAGGAATGCGCTCCCCTCACCCGCAAAAAGTGGGCGGAACTCGGCATCGCGGCTCCTTTGGATCAAGCACCCGGCTGGCGTGACCTCGCAACGCCGCTGCTCTTATTAGACGGGCTTCTCGGCAGCGGAACGAGCGGGGCGTTGCGCGCGCCGCTCGTCCAACTCGCCGGGGAAATGGCGGCGCTCCGGCAGCATGCGGGAGCTCGCGTCGCGGCTGTCGATTTGCCCTCGGGAATCGATCCGGATTGCGGCCGGATTTCCCAGGATACCGTCATCGCGGATGTCACCTTCATGATCGGCAACGCCAAGCGCGGGCTGCTCTACGGCCATGCCGCAACTGCTACCGGGGCGCTGGCCTTGGTGCCTGTCGAGCCACTCACCGTCACCCGCTCGGGCGACTACGAACTCATTTCGCCACAAACGCTCGATTGCGGGAAGTCGCCGCGCCCCTTCGATTTTCACAAAGGCCAGGCCGGGCGAGTGGCGATTCTGGCGGGTTCCGCGTCCTACACCGGAGCCGCGGTCCTCGCCGCCACCGGAGCGCTGCGCGGTGGCGGCGGGCTGGTCACCCTTTTCGTTCCCGATGCCGCCCGGGACACCATCTCTGCCAAATGCCCGCCTGAAATCATCGTCCGCGGCTTTCACGATCCACGGGAATTGCTCGCACTCACCTTCGACTCCTGGGTCATCGGCTGTGGATTGGGCGAAATGGACGCGCCAATGTCCGAAGGCCTGCTGGATTTGATTTCAAACTCCCCTGCTCCGGCCGTGCTCGACGCGGACGCCCTGAACCTCATCGCCAAATCCGGGAGAACCGGGATTTTCAGGGAAAACCACCTTCTCACTCCGCACTCGGGAGAATTCGCGAGACTCGCCCCGGATCTGCGCGATTTGCCGCGGGAAGAAGCGGCGCGGCGATTTGCCGACCGTATCCCCGCCACCCTTTTATTGAAAGGCTGCCGCACCATCGTCACCCGCCAAGGCCAGCCGCTTTGGTGCAACTCCACCGGCACACCCGGCATGGCGACCGGCGGCCAAGGCGACTTGCTGGCCGGAGTCATCGGTGCCCGCCTGGCCAGCGGCGACTCCCCCGTGCCCGCGGCCGCGCTCGGCGCATGGCTCTGCGGGCGCGCTGCCGAGGTCGGCTTGAACCAGGAATACCTGTCCGAGGAATCACTCGCGCCAAGCGATGTCCTGCATTTCCTCGGAGCAGCCTTCCGGGATTGGAAATCCTCCCGCCGCTAGGAAATCCCGCCGTCTGAGATTTCCTTCGCCTCGTCCTTGACGAGAACCCGGTCGATCAGAAACGGCCCGAACGGCAGCAATGAAGCCACGAAGGCGAGCACCGATTTCCCGAACGAGAGCCGTCCGTTCACCAGCGCCATCAAGATCGCCACGCAATAAACCATGAACAAAATCCCGTGAATCCATCCGGGCCATTTCACCGCCGTCGGCATGCCTGCCAGATACTTCAGCGGCATGGCCACGCCCATCAGCAGCACGAACGAAACGCCTTCGAACGCACCGCAAATCCTCACCCGCCCGACCGTGGTTTTCCAATTCGGCATCTTGCAAAAAAAACCATGGTCTTCGCGTGGAAAACCATGGGTCGTTGAGTTGGGAATGGTCTGCAATCAGTTGACTGCCACGGCCGAAGTGCCGGTCTCACCCGTGCGGATGCGGATCGCCTCTTCCACGTTGGAAATGAAAACCTTGCCGTCACCAATCTTGCCGGTGTTCGCGCTCTTCACGATGGCTCCGGCCACGCCGTCCGCCTGCGCGTCGTCCACCACGATCTCGATTTTCACTTTCGGCAGGAAATCCACGGTGTATTCGGATCCACGGTAGATTTCCGTGTGGCCTTTTTGACGACCGAAGCCCTTGACCTCGGTAACTGTCATACCTTGCACACCCACTTCAGCGAGGGCCTCTTTAACTTCTTCAAGCTTGAACGGTTTGATGATCGCTTCGATTTTTTTCATAGTTGGGCAGGATTGGTGATTAGGTGGTAGCAAAGGGCATGCCAAATCGCTGCCTCTTTCATTTATTTTCCGCACCGAACTTACCCATCGCACGCGCCGCTGACGAGAGGAAAAGCGCCGCCCTGCCAAAATCATCCTCCACCTCCGATTCCAAGGACCAAAATCGGCAAATCTTTGCCATTGCCAACCCGCCGGGGCTTTGCTCATTTAATCGCCCCATGGCCAATCCGACTAACGTGCTCTCCAGCGGAATCGAAATCACCGGTTCCATCCGCTTCTCCAACGACATGATCATCGATGGCAAAATCGACGGTGAGATCACTTCGGACAAGGGCCGCGTGACCATCGGCGAAAACGCCGTGATCAAAGGCGACGTGACCGCCGGCGAAGTGAAGATTTACGGCAAGGTCGAAGGTAAAATCACCTCCCAGCGCTGCGAATTGAAGGACAAGTCGAAGATCAACGGCGACATCAAATCCAAGGTTTTCTCGATGGAAGAAGGCGCCCAGCTCTCCGGCCGCACCGACATCGGCGGCTGACATGCCCGGTGACGGCGAAGACGCCGCAGGGATGCCCCTTGACCGCCTCAACGGATTCAAATGTCAGATTGAGGGAGCCCTTGGCGTCTCCCGTGACCAGCATCGGCAGGGACGCGGCGGAAACCGCTAGAGTGTCGCCGATCCTCAAACGCCGCTTACCGAACCAGAGGGCTCGAGGCGCGATTCGAAGACCGGGCGGGTTGCTTGGACTTGTCGCAGGACGATTAGACAAGGCCAAGCAGGACGGTCGTTAGGACCTTGAGTTTCATGGGTTCAAATTTGGAAGCCTCCGTCAAGGCTCTGGTTCATTTCAATGGCGGGCATTTCCCCGCTGGTCACGCCCACCACGATGGCAGGCACTCCGGCGACCGTCTTGTGCGGCGGCACGTCGTTGAGGACGACGCTGCCGGCACCGACCTTGGCGCCGGCGCCTATTTCCACGCGTCCGAGGATTTTCGCGCCCGCGCCTAGCAGGACGCCGGAGCGGATGATCGGGTGGCGGTCGCCGGTCGCCTTGCCGGTGCCGCCGAGCGTGACTTCATGAAGAATCGACACGTCGTCCTCGATGATGGCCGTCTCCCCGACCACGAACGAGGTGGCGTGATCCAACAGAATGCCGCAGCCGATGCGGGCGGCGGGATGGATGTCTACGGAGAAGGCCTCGCTGGCGACGCTTTGGAAATACAGGGCAAGCCAGCGGCGGCCGTCCTGCCAGAGCTGGTGCGAGACCCGATAGGTCGTTAGAGCGAGGAAGCCCTTGAAGAAAAGCAGCGGCTCCAGCGGCGAGAAGCACGCGGGATCACGCTCGAACATGGCGAGCAAATCGCGCGACGCCGAGTGGACGATGTGGGGCTGCTCCTCGAAAACGCCAGTGAGCAGCGGCTCCATCACCACCCGCGGCATGTCCTCGCGGGCCAAGCGGCGGGCCAACCGGGCACCGAGGGCGGCGGCCAGTGTCTCGCGGGAGAGGATCACGTCATCGACGAGGTGATGAAGCGTCGGCTCTTCCTCGGCCACGCGGGCGGCCTCGCTGCGGAGGGTTTCCCAGACGTTGCGGAGGTCCGCGACTTTCCCCGCGCAAAGCTTGGCGGGATTCTTGCTCGCCGGGAGAGTTCCGGCCTGTTGAGATTCGCTCATGAAGATTTCACAGAAATTGGAATACGCCTGCCGGGCGATGACCCAGCTGGCGAAATACCATGACGGGCGGACTCTTACACGGCTTGAGGACCTCGCGCAACGCGAAGCAGTGTCCGGGAACTTTTTGGTGCAAATCCTCAACGACCTGCGCCGCGCCGGACTCATCGAAAGCCGCCGCGGCAAGGCCGGCGGCTACTTGCTGGGACGCGGTGCGGACCAGATCACCCTGCGGCAGGTGGTCGAAGCGGTCGATCCCGCGCTGTTGCAGTGCTCCGTGGCCCGGGAAGGCGACTCCGGCCAGGCGGTGAGACGCGCGTGGGAACAGGTTTCCAGCGGACTCCAGCAGTCGCTGGATCAGATCACGGTGGAGAGCCTCGCCAGCAACCAGGGCGCGCCGATGTTTTACATTTGAAAAACGATTCCGGCCTACTTGCCCCAGCGCTCGAGCAGCGTCTTCGCCATGTCCGAGGGAGTCTCGGAGACGGCGATGCCGCACTCGGCGAGAATGCGCTTCTTGGCCTGGGCGGTGTCTTCCTCGCCGCCGACGATGGCGCCGGCGTGGCCCATCCGGCGTCCTGGAGGCGCGGTCGCTCCGGCGATGAATCCGGCGATCGGCTTCTTGCAATTCTGCTGTGCCCAGCGGGCGGCGTCCACCTCGGCGTTGCCGCCGATCTCGCCAATCATGATGATGGCCTCGGTTTCCGGGTCGTTGTTGAACATTTCCAACACGTCGAGATGGTTGGTGCCGTTGATCGGGTCGCCGCCGATGCCCACGCAGGTGCTCTGGCCGTAGCCGAGCTGGGTGAGCTGGAAGACCGCCTCGTAAGTGAGCGTGCCCGAGCGGGAAACCACGCCGACGTTGCCGCGCTTGTGGATGTAGCCGGGCGCGATGCCGATGCGGCAGCCGCCGTGCGACTTCTCGCCGCGGCCGGGAGTGACGATGCCGGGGCAGTTAGGCCCGACGAGGCGCGACTTGGAACCGCGCAGCGCTTCCTTGACGCGCATCATGTCCATGACCGGGATGCCTTCCGTGATGCAGACGATGAGCTCCATGCCGGCATCCGCGGCTTCGAGGATGGCGTCCGCGGCGAAGGGCGGCGGCACGAAGATGGCGGTGGCGGTGGCTCCGGTTTCGTTGACCGCCTGGCTGACGGTGTCGAAAATGGGAACCACGTTTTCAAATTTCTGGCCGCCTTTGCCGGGAGTGACGCCGGCGACGACCTTGGTGCCGTAGGCGAGGGAGAGGGAAGCATGGCGCGCTCCGAAGCTGCCGGTGATGCCTTGGATCAGGAGCTTGGTGTTTTCGTCAATGAGAATGGACATGGGAAAAAGAAGTGAGTGGCCGGTGAGGAGTTATTGGACGGCGGCGACGATCTTGCGGGCGGCGTCGGACATGTCGCTGGCCGCGACGATGTCGAGGCCCGAAGCTGCCAGGGTGGCTTTGCCCAGCTCGACGTTGTTGCCTTCCAGGCGGACGACGAGCGGGATCGGCAGGCCGGTTTCCTTGGCTGCGGCGATCACGCCCTCGGCGATGATGTTGCAGTCCATGATGCCGCCGAAAATGTTGATGAGGATGCCCTTCACGTTAGGATCGCCGAGGATGATCTTGAACGCAGCCGTCACCTGCTCCTTGGAAGCGCCGCCCCCCACGTCGAGGAAGTTCGCCGGATCGCCGCCGAAGTGCTTGATGATGTCCATGGTCGCCATCGCGAGACCGGCACCATTGACAAGGCAGGCGATGTTTCCATCCAGGCCGATGTAGTTCAAATCATACTCAGAAGCGGCGACCTCGCGAGGATCTTCCTCGGACTTGTCGCGCATGGCGACGATATCCGGGTGGCGGTAAAGCGCGTTGTCGTCGAAGCCGAACTTGGCGTCGAGCGCGAGCACGCGGCCGTCCGGTGTGGTGACAAGCGGGTTGATTTCCACCATCGCACAGTCGCAGGAAACGAAGAGCTTGTAGAGGTTGGCGAGGAGTTTGGAGAACTGCTTGGCGTTGTCGCCGGTGAGGCCGAGGGCGGCGACGAGCTTGCGGGTTTCGTATGCCTGGAGACCGAGCAGCGGGTGGACGAACTGGCGGATGATTTTTTCCGGCGTGTTGTGGGCGACGTCCTCGATGCTCATGCCGCCCTCGGTGGAAACGACGATGACCGGGCGGCAGGTGGCGCGGTCCATCAGGATCGCGAGGTAATATTCGTGGGTGATGTCCACCGCTTCGGCGATCATCACCTTGCTGACCAGCTTGCCGGCCTCGCCCGTCTGGATGGTGACGAGGGTTTCATTAAGCATTTTCCCGGCGAACTCGGCAGCTTGCTCGGGCGACTCGATGAGGTGGACGCCGCCTTGGAAGCCGTTTTTGAAATGACCTTTTCCGCGACCACCGGCGTGGACCTGCGCCTTGATCACCAGCTTGGCGCCGGCGAATTCCCGGGCGGCCGCAGCGGCTTCCTCGGGGGTGCTGGCAACCCGGCCAATCGGACTGGGGACTTGGAAACGGTCGAAAAGCTCTTTGGCTTGGTATTCGTGAATATTCATGGTGGCGGCGGGAATCGTGCGCTCAAACGGAGAATCGCGCGGACCCTATTCCCCCTTCCCTTGCAGGGTCAAGGCATCGTCTTGGAAAATTCCGCCCGAAGTTGTCCAGACGCGATGAACTCTAACTCCCGCCACTGGCTTGCGCGGAGCACCAGAACGTGTCAGGAATGTCTCACGACTTCTTCCTCTTCCCCAAGCCACCTCGTTCAGAAAGATCCAACCGCGAATCGACGCGAATCGACGCGAATTTGGAAACGGGGGAAATCCCATGAAGAACTCCACCGCAAAGAGGCGCGATACGGGCGTAAAAAAAGCGGACCCTTCCGCTTCATGGCCGGGAAACATCACTCCAAGTGCCGACCGGAGGCGGAACCGATTGATTCCGAATCCAAAACCGCCGTCTCTCATTTTTGCGTTTTCTTGCTCCTCTTTGCGGCCGGAAAATCTTCAGAAACCCTTATCCTGAAAGGATTGGACGAGAGACGCCGACACGCCTCAAAGCTCCCCGGCCGTCACTTCGCATCTTCTCCATCATCTCTCCTTCGCGGCGACCGGTGATCGCAGCTACGCTCCGCAGCCTTTGCGGAATTTACACCTTGGTAAACCCAGACCCGCGCTTTTTCCCCTCGCCACTTATCAGACGTCCCGCTCCTATTGACTCTTGTTCCGGCTGCGCCGTCCGTAGATCCGCTCCGGTTTTCCAGTTGATCCAACGCTCTCTCACCGCTAATGTCCCCTCATGAACCTGGCCACGCTGCTGCGGGAATCCCGCTCCAAGCACACGTTGAAGAACTCCGAAGCCGCTTCGAAGCAGCTTCGCGCCTTCAAGGCGGTTCTACCTATTACCGCGAGGAACTCGGAATTTTCCGCAGCTACGCCTCGGAAAACGGCCTCTTCCTCACCGAGCCACCGGCCGAGCTGAGCCGCCCGCCCGACGACGAGGGCAACGAGCACCAAGTCTGGTATCTTCCCGAAGCGGAAGCCTTCCTCAAAGCCACTTGGCCGGATTTCTTCGGCCTGCTGGTCATCCACCGGCCCCATGAGGAGCAGAAGGCCTCGCCCATCGCCTATCTGGAGCGCTGGCACCTGCACAACCAACTCTTCGGCGATCAGGTATCCTTCCTCGGCGCGCTCCAGACCGATGCCGACCTGCGGCTCCTGTAAGTGGCTGGCGCGTCTCGCTCCGAGCCCGCTCCCCGTCCGCCGGAAAGGCGGCTCCGCGCCGCCCACTCCCCCCCTATCGCCGGAGGCTCATTCTTCCAAATTCCCCGCAAACCCGAGAACTCCGACACCGCGCCGCCGCTTTCCAACCCGCAAACCACCCGTCGTCCCGGCTCCGCGTCCCTCTGCGACCTTCGCCTCTCCGCGGTTAAAAAATCCCCGTCTCCCCATCCAGAATTCAAAATTCAAAATTCAAAATCCATCATCCCAATTTCCTCGCCACTTTCTCCTCGCCATCTATCAAACGTCCCGCTTGCCTAACCCCGTGCTCCTCGCTGCCGCCATTGAATACTTCATCGCATGAAGCCTCTTCCCGCTGGAATCTACGACCGGCTCATCGACCGCGACACCCGGAAACTGTTGGAGGCGCATCCTGAACTACGATCTGTTCTGAAGAAAATCGACGCGGAGGAGGTGCCCGCGCGCTTTGCCGCATTCGTCGCCGACGTGGTGGAAAAGGCGCTTCAGCTTCACGAGTCAACGGAGGACCGCCTGAAGTTGTGCAACGAGATCATTGGTCACCTCAGTGCTTCCGAGGCTACTGCACATCTCGATGGCAGACACTTGAGCAGCGAGGTCAAGAATGTGCTAGCCGAAGTGACTCCAGCTGCTTTCGGGACTGCGATGTATCCGCGACCCGCCACGCCGATTTGGGAAAGCTCCCTCTTCACCGGTGCGACGACTGATCCACGACTGGATCACGAGTTGGTTCAGGAAATTCACTCTGCGGACCGGATCGACTTTCTGGTGGCCTTCATCCGATGGTCAGGTTTGCGGCTTCTGAGGCAGGCTCTCGAAGATGCTGTGAAACGGGGAATTCGAGTCCGCGTCATCACCACCTCTTACATGGGTGCCTCGGAATCGCGGGCGGTTGAATGGTTGGCTTCACTTCCTAACGTCGAGATCAAGGTTTCCTACGACACCGACCGGACGCGGCTGCACGCCAAGGCTTATCACTTTCATCGCGAGTCCGGATTTTCGACGGCTTACATCGGGTCGGCAAATCTTTCCGAGCCCGCGCTGACGAGCGGGTTGGAGTGGAATCTCAAGATTACGAATCAGGATCTCCCCCACATCTTGGAGAAGTTTCTGGCCGAATTTGAAACATATTGGAACTCGCACGAGTTCGTTCCGTTCGATCCCAATGAGCCGGGTCGCTTTCGCGAAGCCATCAGTTCCGCTAAACGGCGTCGTGAGTCGCCGGGCATGACATTTTTCGCCGACCTTAGGCCGCATCCGTTTCAGGAGCGTATCCTGGAATCATTGAAAGTGGAGCGCGAGGTTCATGGTCATTTCAAGAATTTGATTGTCGCTGCGACAGGAACGGGAAAGACGGTTATTTCCGCATTCGACTATGCGAGGTTCCGTCGAGAGGCTGAGAAAGAAGGTCGAGCGGCGCGGCTGCTTTTCGTGGCTCACCGGAAGGAAATCCTGGAACAGAGCGTCGGCTGCTTTCGGGCGGTTTTGCGCGATATCAATTTCGGTGAGCTGCAGGTGGATCAATACCAAGCGGCGAACTACGATCATTTGTTCTGTTCCAATCTGAGCCTTCGAAATCTTCGGCTATGGGAAAAGCTCGGGCAGGATTTCTTTGATTTCATCATCGTTGATGAAGTTCATCACGGAGCTGCCGAAAGCTACCGTGACATCTTTGAGCAGTTCCGTCCGAAAGTTCTCCTCGGCCTGACTGCAACGCCCGAACGGATGGATGGCAAAAGCATTCTCGATGACTTCGGCGGGCGATTCGCGGCCGAGATCCGACTACCGGATGCCTTGGAGGAGAAGCTTCTTTGTCCGTTTCATTACTTTGCGGTGAGTGATCCGGTGTCGCTGGCGGACAATCGATTCTGGAGTTCGGGTAAGTATGAGATCCGTGAGCTTGAGAATGTTTACATCGGCCACGACCTATTGGCGAAGCAACGGGTCGATGCAGTCCTCACCGCACTGGATCGCTATCATGGCGATCATCGGAACGCGCGAGCTGTTGGATTTTGTGTGTCGGTAAAACACGCCGAATACATGGCGGATTGTTTTAGTCAGGTTGGAATTCCCAGCCGGGCGCTTACCGGGCAGACGGATTCGGATCAGCGGGCTGAGATCGTCGGTCAGTTTCGCGCCGGTGATTTCGCCTTCTTGTTTGTGGTCGATATCTTCAACGAAGGTGTCGATATTCCCGACATCGATACGGTCCTGTTCCTGCGTCCGACCGAGAGCCTTACGATATTTCTCCAGCAATTGGGGCGAGGTCTTCGGCATGCGCCGGAAAAGGACTGCCTGACCGTGATCGACTTGGTAGGCCAGATGCATCAGCGCTACCGGATCGATCGTAAGTTCGCGGCGCTTTTGCCGAACCGTCGGTTTCGGATTGATCGAGAGGTGGCGGCGGATTTCCCCCACCTGCCCGCAGGCAGCTCGATCATTTTGGAAAAACACGCGAGGAAACATGTGATTGCCAGTATCGAGCGTCACTACGCCAACCTCCAAGCTGCGGTCGTGGAGGACATCACCACCTTCGAGCACGAGACCCGCCTTCCTCTGACTTTCGGAAACTTCATCAAAGAGACCGGATATCAGCCACATCAGTTGCTCGGGAAAAAGTCTTGGTCCGAGTGGAAGCAGGACGCGGGAGTCTCGGGCAACACACTGCGGGAAGAGCCCGGAGCGCTTGGCTACGGCATTACCCGCACCGCGCTCCTGACTGCGCCCCGCTTCCTTGAAACGATTCGTTCGTTCGCGGATGCCGAAGGAAATCCCGATGGCTTCTCGGAGATTGAAAAGCTCCGCTTGCATTACTTGCTGAGACAAAAGAGCGGAACTGGCGGCCCCCATCAAAATGTTGATGAATCTCTCAGGGAGGTCGGTCGACACCCCAACGTTCTGGCAGATCTTCGGGAAGTGGGCAGCTGGGCGAAAGAGACCACTTCCGCACGAGGAGGAGTGACGCCCGAAACGAAGTGCTGGGCTTTTGAACTTCACGGGACTTACACCACCGTGGACATCAATGTGATTCTGGGCAGCGCGTCGTTCACCAGCCCAGGTCAAATTGGAGTTGGTGTGGTGCATTTCAGGGAACAGAAGACTTATGCCTTGTTGATGACGTTTCAAAAATCAGAGAAGGATTTTTCACCTTCCACAATGTATCAGGATTATCCGGTCAGCCGGGAATTGATCCATTGGCAGTCCCAAAACAACACGACGCTGGATTCACAGGCAGGTCGTCATCTGATCGGACACGATGAAGCCGGTTATACGATCCTTGTCTTCGCCCGTTTGGTGAAACAGGAATTTGGAGTCACGATGCCTTTTGTTTATCTCGGCCCTTCGGATATTATCGATTTTCATGGAGAGCGACCGATCACCTGCCACTGGAAACTGGCGGTCCCAATGCCTTGGGATTTATATCAGGCTGCAAGGGTTGGCGGATGAGTTGACGGCGACAGATCAAAATACTGTCAGGAGAGAAATAGGCTTGCCCGATGCCACGCAAGATTCTCATCGCTTGGCGCTTGTCCGTCATCCGGGAGAGAAAGATGGCAATTCTCAAACGCTTCAAATTGCTCGTGGATTGCGGTGTGAGGAAGATAGCTGCGGATCTTGGTAGAAAGAATCATCCGCAGTTCATTATCGAAGCTGATCAGTCCTTGGTCGAAGGCTGCATCGTGGAGCCGGTTGAGGCAGATTCCGTTGCGGACGTCGAGGCGTTGGCCTTCGTTGCTGCTCCACGGCAGGATGTGGGAGGCGATGAGGAGCTCGCGGATGGGAAGGCCGGTGACGGCGCAGCGGTTGCCGTAGTTGTTCAGGACGATCTCGCGGAAGTAATCCTGACCACGGCGCTGCTTGGTGGGCCGGGTGATTTCGGTTTCGCCGCTTGGCGGGCGTTTGATCCGGCGGATGCCGGCGCCGGGGATGACTTCGGTGGATTCGTTTTCGGATTCGGTGAACAACGCGTCGAAGCGCTCCTGGCTGAGTGGAACGAGATCGGCGGGGTTGTCGTGGAACTCCTCCCACATGGCGCGGTCCAGATTGCTCGCGCCTTCAAGCCCCCGGATGCCGCGAAGTTTCAGGGCCGGATCCAACGAGGCGAGGTTGCTGAGCTTCATCGCCACCGCGCCCGGCGTGCGACCGATGCGCTTGGCGAGATCGACAATGACGGGCTGCTTCTCATCGAACTGCCCGAAGCGGAGCTTGTGGTAGAGATTGAGGACGATGAGGAGCTGGTCCCGCGTCCAGCGGTTTCCGGCTGCCATGAATGAACCTATCAACCTTTTGTGTCCGGACAGAAGTAGAAAATTGCCCTTGCTTCCGGCGACCAACCTGGCCAGGTATTTTTGCCAACCATGGCAAAAACATACAGGATCGAGCTAGATGAACATCACTTGGGGCAGCT
This sequence comes from Akkermansia muciniphila, assembly GCA_945879075.1. GTDB lineage: Bacteria > Verrucomicrobiota > Verrucomicrobiia > Verrucomicrobiales > Akkermansiaceae > Luteolibacter > Luteolibacter muciniphilus_C. The sequence goes on from CAMCUY010000008.1 coordinate 20,659, forward strand.
TCTCGACGGATTGGAGATCCGCGCGGACTCATGGAGACGCACTGCGGAATACCTGCGGGCGGGAGACATGCCGGATGGAGAGTTTTTCATCATCGAGGAATGCAGCGACGAGGAAGAGGCGGAGGGACTTGCGGCCCATTTCGAAGCGATCATCAAAAACATCCAAAGCCAAATGGAGGCGCAGCCATGAACCGGCGTGGCTATTGCATTTTCATCGACACGCTCTTTCAGGGGCCAGTTCCATCCATCACCGAGATCCACCCGGCCGCTCCGGCCAATGCCGCCGAACAGATTTGCGTCTTTCCGACAGAACTGGAAGCCCAGCGCGAGATTGCCGATGAGATGATGACTCGGCTTCAGCAGTTTCTCGATGGAGAACGTGAATTTGAAGATGCTGTCATCGTCCAGGAGTATGTGGTCGAGGTTGACGTGTTTCCTGATGGACGGATTGTCGATGCGGATGGCAACTGCTTTGGGTGAATGGATGAGTTGGCGAGGAACCGGGCGCCCCGTCGGTCTGCGAGGAATGCAGCGACGAGGAAGAGACCGAGAGGGAGAACATCGAACGCCCAACTTTGGATCGGCGTCCGGGGATGGACAACCTCAGGCGTGAAGCATTGGCGTTTCCGCCCTCGCGGGGAGTCAGGGCGGACCGGGCCGGCTCGCGCCCTACCGGGGGGACTCGGAGCGAGACGCTCCTTGGGACGGCCTGCGGCGAGACGCCGGAGCCACTTGGGCGAGGCGGCCTGGCTGCGAGTGCCTTTCCAGCGGCGACATCGCGTGGATCGGGGAAGCGCTGTTTCATGCGGCGATGAGGTGGAAAAGCCGCTTATCCTTCAGGATCTTCCAGCAAGCGATTTGGAAGATCGCGCGCTCCGTGCATGACGCGTTCGATACGAAGGGTATCGCTTTGCATGTAAAATAGCAGGTGGCAGTCGAAAGGTCTTTTCACTTGGATACTGCGAATGTGAATGAGTTCGGGGGCCTGAAAGTGGCGGCGGTGCCCCAAGCCGGGCCACTCGGCGATCCGGAGAACGGTTTCATGCACGGCCAGCAGATAGCGCTCGGCCACGTCGAGGTCGGCATTTTCCAGATACCAACGGTATTGCAGGGTCATGTCCTGCTCCGCCCGCAGGGCAATCGATACTTCCAGGCTCATGCGATGGAGCGGGCGTTCTGGCGGATGCGATCCATGACAGAGGCATCATAACGCTGATGCGGAGAATGAACCCCTTCGAGGATGGCCGCTTCAAGTGCAGGAGATTCGTCGAACTCCTGCCGTTCGAGAACACGCAAGGCCTCACGGACCACATCCCCTTCGTCGGCATAACGACCGGTGTGGACGAGACGATCCACAAGCTGGTGCAGCGCGGGCGGAAGGGTGACGGTCATAGGAGCATCGTAGTCTGCGGCCGGATTTTGTCCAGATCGGGAACGCGATGGTTTCACGACCGTTCTCGCTGCCAATCCTCCCACTTTGCATTGAACGGCCCGTAGCCGATGGTTTCCTCGCGGAGATGCCGTTGCTGAGCTCCATCGCCACCGCACCTGGCGTGCGGCCGATGCGCTTGGCGAGATCGACAATGACGGGCTGCTTCTCGTCGAACTGCGCGAAGCGGAGCTTGTGGTAGAGATTGAGGACGATGAGGAGTTGGTCCCGAGTCCATCGTTTGCCACTTGCCATGAATGAACCTATCAACCTTTTGTGTCAGGACAGAAGCAGAAAATTACCCTTGCTTCCGGCGTCCAACCTGGCCAGGTATTTTTGCCAGCCATGGTGAAAACATACAGGATCGAGCTAGATGAACATGACTTGGGGCAGATTCTCGACGGATTGGAGATCCGCGCGGACTCATGGAAGCGCACTGCGGAATACCTGCGGGCGGGAGACATGCCGGATGGAGAGCTTTTCATGATCGAGGAATGCAGCGACGAGGACGAAGCGGAGGGAATGGCGGCGACCTATGGCCGGATCATCGGGATGCTCGTGGCGCAGCGCGAGTTGATTGACGAATGACGATTGTTGATTTTGGATTTTGGATTTTGGAAGTGACGGAACGGCTTTTCAGTATCCGATCAAAAATCAACAATCGGAGTTCATCAATCGTCAATCAAACCGCATGGGCGGACGGTGGCGGAGTGAGATGCATTCAAGGCGCGAAGCATTGGCTGATTCGCCCTCGCGGGGAGTTAGGGCGGACCGGGCCGGATCCGCCCTACCGGGGATGATGCGGCGAGACGCCGCAGCCACTTGGGACGGTGCTTTGCGGAGTGAGCGGGACATGTCCCCGCTTACCACTGGCCGACATGTCGGGGCAGTCCAGACTGCTTCCCCGCGATCCGCGGCTCGCTTCATCTTCGCCTCAAAAACCCATCGTCCCGGCTTTGCGTCCCTTGGCGGCCTTTGCTGCTCCGCGGTTAGCTTTTCTTGAATAGAGCCTCCGGCGGGAGAAGTGAAGTGGGCGCGCCCGGCGGTCGGACCCTACCGAATCTTCAACGGCTCCGCCTGCACCTCCAGCAGCTACACGCCCAGCCATGTGATCAAGGCGATGGGCTACAGCGACGACGAGGCAAATGAGGCGATCCGCCTGAGTTGGTGTCACTTGACCTCGGAGGTAAATTGGGAGGCGGTGGCGGGGAGGATTCTGAGTTTGAGGTGAAATCTTATTCGATTATTTCGGATATTGCGTATATTACATTGACGGCGGGGAGGCAATTACCCTCTCATTCCGAGCGCCCTGAAACACCATTCCTATGAAACTCACCCAAAACCGACTCGATCCGAGCGAACTCACTCCTGAGGACTTCAAGGAGGTGGATCGCCTGTTGGCGGAGGTCTTCGGACAACGCCGTCCCGCGTTGGTCAGCGCGAGTGGAGAGCAGTTGGAGCTGCCACAACCCGTATTTGACCTTTTGATCCATGTGCTTCGCTCGATCCGAGAGCGCCGTGCCATCGTCATGCTGCCGGAGGATGAGGCATTTACTACGCAAGCCGCGGCAGATTACTTGGGGATGTCGCGGCCCTTTCTCGTCGGACTTCTCGAAAAGGGAGAGATTCCCTTCCATTACGTGGGCAGTCACCGCCGGGTGCTGTTTCGTGAATTGATGAACTACGAGAACAAGAGAGACGCCGACCGCCGGGAAGGCATGAGCAGCCTCTTCCAGAAAGTCCAAGCTGCCGGACTCGATGACGCAAGTTACACGGGTGAATGAAAGGCGCGAATCACAGAGTCGTGCTCGACGCTTGTGTGCTGGCCAACCATGGCATCTGCGACCTGTTTCTACGCCTCGCCGAACGCCCGCGTCTTTATTCGCCGATCTGGTCCAATGAGATTCTGGCCGAAACAACCCGGACTCACGTCACCAAGTTGAACTGGCCGCAAGATCTAGCGGATCACTGGCGAAACGAGGTTCAAAAACACTTTGCAGAAGCTCTGATAGAGGATGCATCCTGCCTAGAACCTGTGCTGATCAACGACGTCAAGGATCGCCATGTGCTGGCGACAGCCATTCGTGCCGGTGCAACGACCATCGTGACGTTCAACCTTCGTGACTTCAGTGCGACAGCTCTGGCCCCGTGGGAGATTCAAGCGGTGCATCCGGCCGATTACCTGATCACCTTATACACGATCGCGCCGGACGTAGTGGTTGCGAAACTCGGCGATATGGCTCGCGATAGAAAACTGGAACCGAGACTCAATCTGGAAAAGCTCGGGCGAAGTGCTCCGGCGTTCGCCACGCATGTTGCAGAGTCGCTCGGATGGTCGCTTGATTGCGACAACGGCAAGGGGGCGTGAAACTGGCAACAGGTTGATCGGTGGCGGGGAGAAGTTCATTGACTGGCGGGATGAATCCCGCGCTCCAATTTGACAAACTCCTCCCACTTTTCCTTCGATGGCCCGTAGCCGATGGTTTCCTCGCGGAGGCCGAGTTTGCGGAGCTTGGCGCTGAAGCGGTCCATCTTCGATATCTCCGAGTCATGGGAAACCGGCAAAACCTACCTCACTCTCAGCTAACATAAACCAAGCCGAAAAAACAAAACCAACCACCTTCAAAAAAAGTCATCAGCCGCTTTTACAGAAAAAAATTTGCGCGGCCCGCGGCACCGGGAGATATTCCATCGATGCCAATTCCCGGGCTTCCAAATGGCGCATCACTTTCGTGTGGGCCGATCAAGAGCTCACCGATGTTTCCCTCGTTACAATCGAAGACACCCACTGATCCCATGAAACTCCATACCAATCCCGCCGCCGGTCTGATCCACGATGAACTGGAAGCACGCGAAATCCCGGCAGCCAAGGCCGCCAGGGACATGGCCATTCCTCGCAGCCGTCTCAGCGATATTTTCAACGGAAGGAAAGGCGTTTCCGCCGATACAGCGCTGCGTTTCGAGCGCTACCTTGGCATCTCCGCCGGTCTTTTGATCCGCCTTCAGGCCGAGTATGATCTGAGCAAAGCGGTCGCGGACAAAGGGCCCCAGATCCAGAGGGAAATCCTTCCGGCACCGAAACTTGCAAAGGCCTGATGGTTTTCGAAAGAAGCCGGTTGAGTGCGATGCCGATGCGGACGTTGAGGAGTTCCGCTTCGTGACCGCTCCACGGCAGAATATGGGAGGCGATGAGAAGCTCGCGGATGGATACGATGAAGACGAGAGACTCAAGATTCCAGACGCAAGAGAGGAAGCCTCCCGGCGGGAGAACGGGACTTACGGCGGACCGGGCCGGAGCCGCCCTACCGGGGAAGACTCGGAGCGAGACGCTCCTTGGACGGTCTGCGGCGAGACGCCGCAGCCACTTGGGGGCGTGGCCTCATGGTGGAAATCCAGCCTCAGCGGCCGGACGCGTCGATCAGGCGGCTCAGGTTGCGGTTGAAGTCGCCCGCGGCGGCGAGTTGATCGAGCCCGAGGTGCATCCGGTAGCGCCAGTAGAACGGCATGATCGCCGGGACGTTGATCCGCTCGGCGTCCGGGTCCGGGTGGCGGATGGATTCGTCGATGGCCAGCAGATCCTGCAGCGGGAAAATCGCCCACATCGCCGGGGATTGCAGGTGCTGCCAGAGGATACGGCTGGCAAGATCTCCCGAGAGTTCGGCGTCCGGAAAGGCGATGCCGAACGACTGCCAGGCGAATCTCGATGTCACCTGCAAATCCTCCCGCCACCAGGCGCGCAGCGTGGACATGTCGTGAGTGGACGGACTCACGACGCTCATGTAAGGCGCGTCCTGCGGATTGAAAAACTCCGTTTCGTGGGTCTTCGGCATGCGCTGGATTTCCAACGAGAGGATGCCGAGCTCCTTGAGCACCGCCGGCACGCAGGCGGGAACCATGCCGAGGTCCTCGCCGCACAGCAGCATCGGGCTGGCCTTCCGCATCGCGGGCAGCTTCTCGTAGCCGCGGACCTGCCAGAAATCCTCCTGCCGCCGATAGAAATAGTCGTTGTATAAATCCTCCACGCGCCGGCGGTCTTCCGAGCCGAGCTCCCGATAGGAAAAAGTCGTCTGCATCGAGCAGCGCGGGTGGAACAGCTTGCCGTTCGAGTCGGGCACTTCGAAGAACAGCACGTCGCTCGCGCAATCCAGCAGACCGCCCTGGATCCAGTCGTCGGCCGGCTCGTCGGCGAAGTAATCGGCGATCCGGCGCTGGGTGGAGACCTGCTCGCGCAGTTGGAAATAGCCATCGCCGCAATCGTTGAGAAAGCGGCTTTTGACATGCTCCGCGCCGTCGCCGAAGCGCTCCCACAGGAAATGCTCACGGATGTAGGGGCGGCAGAAGCGGTTGTAATTGAAATCAATCCCCCGCTCGCGGATCTCGTCGATGTGGATGGGCAGCGCCGGGTCGAAGTGACCCATGATGCCCTCGACGTGATCGTGCGGCACCTGCCAGATCCGGAAGAAGCCGAGGATGTGGTCGATCCGATAGGCGTCGAAATAGCGGCTGAGTTGTGCGAACCGGGAACGCCACCAGGCGTAGTCGTCCTTCTGCATGACCTCCCAGTCATAGGTGGGAAAGCCCCAGTTCTGGCCTTTCACCGCGAAGGCGTCCGGCGGCGCGCCGGCCTGCGCGTCCATCTTGAACAAGTGCGGCGCGGACCATGCGTCCGCGGATTGGCGGTCGATGCCGATCGGCAGGTCGCCCTTGAGCGCGAGTCCGTGCTCGTGCAAATGGCGCACGGCATCGGCGAGCTGTTGGTCGAGCTCGGATTGCAGCCAGAGGTGATAGGCGATCTCCAGCCACTCCGGCTGGCTCGGGTCGGTCAACGCGATCACCCGCTGCCGGTCGAATGCCGCCCACTCCTCCCAACGGCTGAAATCGGCCGTGCCGTAGTGGTCGCGCTTCACGCAGAACACCGCGTAGGAAATCGCCCACTCGCCGTTGGCTTCCAGAAATTTCCTGAACGCCGCGCCGGCCAGGATCGCCGCGCGGTGCTTGTCGAAGATCTGGCGGGTGAGCCGGGTTTTCACCTGCATCACCGCCTCGTAATCGACCTGTTCGAGCGGGTTAAGCTGGTCCCGCGCCGCGCCGAGCTCCTTGCCGAAACCCGCCGGCATCGCGTAGTTCAAATCGTCGATCCGCAGATAGAGCGGATGCAACGCGAACACGCTGATGGCCGAATACGGATAGGAATCCCTCCAGTCGTGCGACGAGGTGGTGTCGTTGATCGGCAGGATTTGGATCAACTTGAGACCCACGCCCTGCGCCCAGTCCGCCAGCGGCTTGAGGTCCGCGAACTCGCCGACGCCGAGGCTTTTCGCGCCGCGCAGCGAGAAGACCGGCACTGCGACGCCCGCGCCGCGAAACAGCCCGCCGACGTCGCGGCGGTAGCATTCATCGCTCACCTTGGTCCGTTGGGGGGTGCCAATAAAGCGGGAAGGCAGAATCCGGTTTTCGCCGGACTCGAGACTCACGGCGCATTGCAACGCGAGATCGAACAAGCCGTATTTGTATTCGATGTGCCAGTCCACAGGCAGATAGAGGTTTTTCCGCCAGACATTGGGTGCCGTTTCCACCAGCGGGACCGCGGCGTGCCAGCCCCAGCCGCCGATCTCATCGACACTTCCAATCAGGCAAGGCACCTGCCCGGCCGGTACCGCCGCCATCCGCAGCTGGAACCAATGGTTGGCGTTTTCCGGGGTTTCGAGTTCCGGGAACGGCCCGCGGGCGGGAAGCACCGCGAGAAGGGCGTTGGTCTCGAACGCGTAATCCACCGTGCCGGCCGAGCACCACGAATCGAGCAGCAACAAGGCGTCGTAAGCGTCGAGATCCACCACGGCGGTCCGTGGTCCGTGCCACTCTTCGAGCTTCACGCGGTTGGAGGACTGGCGGAGCTGATAGTCGTATTCCAACAGGAAACGGCCCGCCCCGTGAACTTCCACGCGCACTTCCCATTGCCGATCGTTGACCCAGTGCAGCGGCACGACCTGGTCAAAACGAACGCCCTTTTCATCCAGTACGGCCGAGTATTTCAACCAAAGCGACTGACCGGGAACGGTGTGATAATTCAGGCGGAAAACGATGTTCATGGGTTACGGGTATCAGACTTGTGACGCCTTTTGCAGCAACCGGAGACGCTCGAGCGCGGCGCCGCTAGAGATCATTTCCCGGGCGATCCCGATGCCGTCGCCCATGTCGTCGGCAAGACCGGCGCAAGCCAGCGCGGCCCCGGCGTTCATGAGCACCATGTCGCGCTTCGGCCCGGTTTCGCGGCCGGCGAGGATGGCTTCGAGGATCGCGGCGTTCACGATGGCGTCGCCGCCCTGGAGATCCTCCACCTCGCAGTGCTTGAGCCCGAAATCGCGCGGCCGGACCTCCTCGTCTTCCTGGTCTTGGAACAGCCCGGACTTACAAATCCGCGTCGAGCCCATCAGACTGACTTCATCCACCGAGCGGCCGTCGCCGGTGGTGCCGTGGACGACCCATGCGCTCTCGCGGCCGAGGCGCTGGAGGATTTCCGAAAACGCCGGACACAGGTCGCGGTTGAAAACCCCGACGAGCTGGCATTGCGGGCGTGCGGGATTGAGTAGCGGCCCGATGAGGTTGAAAATCGTCTTCACGCCCTTGGCCGCGAGGGATTTCCTAACCGCGGCGACGGATTTGAACGCCGGATGATAGAGCGGCGCGAACATGAAGCCGAGCCCGGCCTTCTCGACGCAGGCCCGGAATTCATCGGCCGGCAAATCAATGCGCACGCCCAGCGCCTCGAGCACGTCCGCGCCGCCGCTCTTCGAGGTGATGCCGCGGTTGCCGTGCTTCACGACCACCGCGCCGGCCGCCGCAGCGATAAACATCGCGGTGGTGGAAACGTTGAACAAATCAAGCTGGTCGCCGCCGGTGCCGCAGACGTCGAGCGTGGGGCCGTCGAGCTCGGCCAAGCCGAGGTGCGGATCGACCGCGTGTTCGAGGAAGGCCTCCACGAAGCCGGCGATTTCCTCCGGAGTCTCGCCTTTAAGCGCCAGAGCCTCCAACAGCCGCGCCTTTTTGGCATCCGGCGCGGCGGGGTCGAGCAAGAGCGCGGCAGCCACGGCGATCTCCCGCGAACTGAGCTCCTGCTTTTCTTCGAGATGGTGAATCAAGGCGTCCATGGCCGGAAGCTACACGCGCGGCCGATCCCCTGCCAGAACGAACGATGAAATGTCAGGCCGGCCAGCCGCCTTTGAAATCGGGGGATTTTTTCCAATCCACAGCATTCGCGTTGATTCCCGCCCATTTGCCGTGAAATTTTCGGTCATAAGCATTCGCATCATGACCACCCCATCTCAAGCCATCGAAGTCGAAGTCGTCGAGATCGATGGAGCCGCGCCGCCCGCGAAATTTGAAACTCCGGAGGCATCCGCGCCGCGTCAATTCTGGCAGACGAACTGGCAGGACCGCGCCCTCAAGCTCAACAGCCGCTGGTGGCCGCTGTGGGTGTTGCTCGGAGCGGCGGCGGTCGTGCTGCTCCTCACCGTCGGGCTGGCCCTCGGGATCGTTTTCGTGATTTTCCGCATCCTGCGCGGGCTCATGCGGGCGCTCTTCGGTTGAACGGATCAATCGTCCTTGAAGGCCTCCGCCCGCCGCCCGTCGATGCAGCGGGTCAGCCACAGCACGAGTTTCTCGGCTTCCTCGGACTCATGGCGCATCGAGCTGAGCGCCGCCCAGTCGAGATGCGGCCGGGACTTGGGCGCGGCGATCCGGTTGATGTCGAGTTTCGCCATGATCGCCTCGGTTTCGCGGGGGTGGGCGTTGAGAATGTTCGCCGGCCGCGGGAGTTCGTCGAGGTCGTTCGCCGTCAGGCCGAACGACGTTACGCCCACTCCGAAAGTCGCGCCGAGGCGGCGCAAACTCTCAGCCAGAGCCTCGTCCTCGATGGGTGCCGCGTAAACCAGTTCGCCGCCCTGCGCCCACATCGAGACGGCCAGGGTTTGGAAAAAATCCTCGCGGTAAGTCTGCAGCGAAGGCTGGATTCTCAAGCGCGCCGCGTGCAGCCGGAAGGGCGCAATCCCCAGCCGCTGCTTGAAGGAAAGCATCGTTTCATCCAGCGTCATTTCCTCGTCCGCCGTGCCGCCGGTTTCCCAATCGACCAGCACCAGCTCGGGATATTTCCACAGGTTGCTAATCGGAGATTCGATGCCGAAGGCCTGCCGGAACGCGAAAGGAAAACGGCCGTTGATTTCAAAATAGCGCGTCACCACCGCCCGGAACTTGCGAATCCGCAGCATCGTGCCATCGACCATGTCCTGGTCAGCCGTCGTCAAATCGTCGAGCCGTCCCTGGGTCAGCGCCATGAGTTCCTGCGCCCCGGAAAGCGCCGGCAGCGGCGCGCTGCGGCGGTAGTAGCCCTGGCCTTTCTCGACCTTCGCGATCGGCGAGGCCGGGTCGCACGACATGATCGAGAAATGATAGCGCAGCGAGGCGTCGGAGTAGTTGCCGGTCAGCTGCAAGCGGGTCAGCCGGATCAACTCGGTCCCCTTGATCGAATCGGAGGGATTTCCCGGAAGTAAGGCGGGGAGAATGTCTGACAGCTGCTTGCGGAGACTCATAGGGGGTTGCAACGACTCATGCGTGGTGACCATCCAATTCACCCGCCCCCGGATCATCAAGCCCCAAAAAATCCATTTTAAAAATTAACCGTGCGCGGCGGCGCTTTTTTGAAGGAATCCACCGCAAAGCTTGTCCAATGCGGCGATTTCTCCATCCTGCGCCCATGAATTTCAAATCAACTATCCTCGCCGTCGCCCTGATTGCCAGCGCTCACGCCCAGCAGCCCAGCGCCCAACAAATCCTCGAAGGCGCACGCATTTCCGCCACCCTCACCCGGCTCGACGAGGGGCTCAGCGGCAACCTCCGCAAGGGCAACAGCAACACGCCCATCACACTCTTCCTCAAGGGCAAGGACATCCAGTTCCAGTTCTCCGAAAACAAGGGCCCGTGGCGGATCTTCCACATGCGCATCGGCGACGAGGCCTTCAACCTGTTTGAAATCGCCGACGGCAAGACCGCGAAATTTCCCGCTGAGAAAATCGTCGAACCCATCGCCGGCACCGACCTCACCTACGAGGACCTCGCCCTGCGCTTCTTCTACTGGCCCGATCCCAAGCTCGAAGCCACCGAAGATGTCGGCGGGCAGTCCTGTTATAAGCTCCGGATCGAAAAACCCAAAGGCTCCACCGGCCGCTACGAGGTCGTTTACGTGTGGATCCACACCAAGTTCGGCGCGTTCATGCGCATCCGCGGCCACGACAAAAACGGCGGGCTGGTGAAGGAATTCCAAGTCGAGGACATCATGAAAGTCGCCGACAAGGTCTGGACGCTGCGCAAAATGCAAGTCGCCACCTGCGACCCCGCGAGCGGCCGCCGCGTTTCCATCACCGACGTCACCTTCGACAGCCCGAAAAAAGCCGGCCCGCGCGGCATCCGCTAGCCCCGCCTCATGCTCCGCTGGACCGACTCCCACAACCATCTCCAAGACCCGCGGCTCGGAGATCCCGGCCCGCTCATCGCCGCGATGAAACAGGCCGGCGTCGCCCGCTGCGTGGTCAACGCGACCCGCGAGGCGGACTGGCAGGCGGTGGAAAAGCTAGCAGATGCAGAGCCAGGTTTCGTGGTGCCCGCCTTCGGCATCCATCCGTGGCACGCCCACACTGCCGAAGCCGGCTGGCAGGACAGGCTCGTCTCGTTGTTGGAAAAACACCCGCAAGCCTCCATCGGCGAGTGCGGGCTAGACCAATGGATCACCTCCCCTCCGTTGGAAATCCAGCGCCCCGTGTTCATCGACCACCTCCGGTTCGCCCGCAGGCTGGACCGCCCGCTCACCATCCATTGCCTCAAAGCCTGGGGCGCGCTGTTCGACGCCTTCGCTAAGGCACCGCCGCCGTCGCGCTTTCTCATGCACTCCTTCAGCGGCTCCATCGAGACCGCCCGCCGGTTGATCCCGCTCGGCGCTTACTTCTCGTTTTCCGGGCACTTTCTCCATCCGCGGAAATCCGCCGTGCTCGACGTCTTCCGCGAGCTCCCGCCCGGCCGCATCCTGCTGGAAACCGACGCGCCCGACATGCTCCCGCCGCCTGAAATCATCACCCGTCCCCTGCCGGAAAATCACAACCACCCCGCGAATTTGCCCGCCATCGGCCACGCCCTCGCCGCCGCGCTGGGCATGCCCCCGGAAACGCTCGCGGAGCTCACTCGCCGAAACGCACGGCGCTGCTTCGGTGCCGATTTCTGATCCTTGCACGGAGCGGGCCGCGCGGTTACGACTCCGCCATGGACCTTGCCGATTTCCGCAAAGAATACTCCGACCGTGGCCTGAGGCGTGAGGAAATGCTCGCCGACCCGGTCGCCCAGTTTTCCACCTGGTTTTCCCAAGCCACCGAACTCCACCTGCATGAGCCGAACGCGATGACACTCGCCACGGTCGATGAGACCGGCATGCCCTGTCAGCGCACGGTCCTGCTGAAATACTACGACCAGGACGGCTTCGTGTTCTTCACCAACTATGGCAGCCGCAAGGCCATGCAAATGGCACAGAACCCGCGCGTCAGCCTGCTCTTCCCGTGGATCACGCTGGAGCGGCAGGTGATTGTCCAAGGCAAGGTGGAGAAAATCAGCACCGCCGAGTCGCTCAAGTATTTCGCCTCCCGCCCGCGCGAATCGCAGATCGGCGCGTGGGTTTCCAACCAGAGCGAAGTCATCACCTCACGGAAATTCCTGATGCAGAAACTTGCCGAGATCCGCGAAAAATTCAGCCACGGCGAGATTCCCCTGCCCTCTTTCTGGGGCGGATACCGCGTGGTCCCGCAGATGATCGAATTCTGGCAGGGAGGTCCCGCGCGGCTGCACGACCGGTTTCTCTACCGCAAGCAAGCGGCCGGATGGAAAATCGAGAGGCTGTCTCCGTGAGTGGGTTTTTTGGGGGAAACGAAAGACCGCGCCACCAGCCGCGTATTCGGACGAGTCACATGATCAAAGCCACAAAATCCATTCTCGTGCCGCTTGCCGCTTTTCTTTTCGGAAGCACCGCCGGCCACGCCGCCGACTGGTTGACCCTCCCTGCCAAAGCTGGCACCGCCAACGGTAAAAAAATCGTCCTTATCTCCGGTGACGAGGAATACCGCAGCGAGGAATCCTGCCCGATGCTGGCCAAGATCCTCAGCCAGAAACACGGATTCGACTGTGTGGTGCTTTTCGCCATCAACCCGGATGGTGGATACATCGACCCGAATTTCCAAAAGAACCTCCCCGGCACCGAGGCGCTCGACTCTGCCGACCTGATGATCATCGGCAGCCGCTTCCGTCAGCTGCCCGATGACCAGATCGCGCGCTTCGCCAACTATCTGAACGCCGGCAAGCCGGTCATCGGCTTCCGCACCGCCACCCATGCCTTCACGGGCCCGGCCAAGACCGGCGATTTCAAATGGGCGGACTTCGGGCTGAAAATCCTCGGCGAAAAATGGGTCAACCACCACGGCAACCACAAGGTGGAAGGGACGCGCAGCGAGATCGAAGCCGCCAATGCCAAACACGAGACCCTCAACGGAGTCGGTGAAATTTTCGCCACCACCGATGTTTACGGCATTAAGAATCTCGATCAAAACGCCGCCATCATCCTCCTCCGCGGCGCCGTCACCAAGACTCTCGACCCGACCTCCAAAAACCTGGAAGGACCGAAAAACAACCCGATGATGCCGCTTGCCTGGCTCCGCGAATACACCGCCCCTAACGGCACGGCCAGGGGCAAGGCCTTCTGCACCACCCTCGGCGCCAGCACCGACTTCGCCGATGAAAGCCTCCGCCGCCTCGTCGTCAACGCCGCGCTCCACCTCACCGGCTTGAAAGTCCCGGACAAATCGGACGTCGCCTACATCGACCGGTTCCAACCGACCAACTACAGCGCCGTCGGCGAGAAAGACTACTACAAGAACATCAATCTCAAGCCTGCCGACTACGGCTTGGGTCAGAGTCCCTCCACCGGGCTTCCCGGCAATCCGCCAAAGACTGAAACCGAGGACGCTCAAAAAAAAAACCTAACCCCGAGCGCCACGCCCCGCACGACGAGCCAGCCGCCGCCTCAGCGGCCCGTCCCCAAGCCGTAGCCCCGCCATCACCCGGCGAGCGCCTTGTGCTCATCGGTAACGGCCTCGCGGAACGGGACCTTTATTACAGCCGTCTGGAAACGGAATTTCATCTCCGCCATCCCGACAAGCAGCTCGTCATCCGCAACATGGGCCGTCCCGGCGACACGCCCGGTTTTCGTCCCCATCCGGCCCGCAAATCACAGTGGGCCTTCCCCGGCGCGGAGAAATTCCGCCCGCAAAACGCCCCGCACCGCGGCAATGGGTTTTTCTCAACGCCCGATCAATGGCTCACCCATCTGAAGGCCGACACCATCGTCGCCTTCTTCGGTTATAACGAATCCTTCGACGGACCCGAGGCCGTGGCAAACTACGAGGCGGAACTCGACGCCTTCGCCGTCCACACCTTGAGCAAGGCCTACAACGGCGTCGCCGCCCCGCGACTGGTGCTGGTTTCCCCCATCGCTTACGAAAACCTGTCGAAAGGCCGCGACATTCCGGATGGCACCAAGGAAAACGCCAACCTCAAGCTCTACACCGCCGCGATGGAGCGCGTGGCGAAGAAGCGCTCTCTGACGTTCATCGACCTCTTCACCCCCACCCAGGAGCTCTACGCCAAGGCCAAAGTGCCGTTCACCACCAGCGGCTTCATTCCCACTGAGGCCGGATACCAACAACTCGCGACGATCCTCGCCGATGGTGTTTATGGTCCACAGCCGCTCAGCTCCAAAGCCGATCCGGCCAAAGTCCTCACCGCGGTCAAACAGAAAAACTGGTTCTGGCAGCATGACTATCACATCACCAACGGCGTCCACAGCCACGGCGGGCGCTACAATCCTTTCGGCCCGCAGAACTACCCGGACGAGGTCCAGAAAACCCGCGAGATGATGGTTCTTCGCGACAATCTCGTCCATGCTGTCGCCTCCGGAAAAACCACCACTGTCAACGTCGATGATTCCAATACACATCCACTCCCCCCCGTCGCCAGCAACTACCGCCCGAGTGGCAAAAACAGCACCGCCACCTACCTCTACGGTGATGAGGCGGAAAAATCACTAACCGTCCCGGATGGCTACAAGGTGCGGTTGTTCGCCTCGGAGAAGGAGTTCCCCAACCTTGCCAACCCGATGCAGCTTTCCTTCGACGTCAGTGGCCGCCTGTGGGTCGCCACTATGCCCACCTACCCAGCCTATCGTCCCGGCGACCCGCTCCCCGACGACAAGATCCTCATTTACGAGGACATTAACAACGACGGCCGCGCCGACAAGGAAACCGTCTTCGCCGACAAGCTCAGCCTGCCGATCGGTTTCGAATTCGCCCCGGAGGGCGTCTATGTCTCCCAGGCACCCAACCTCGTCCTGCTCCGCGACACCGATGGCGACGACCGCGCCGACGTCCGTGAAATCGTGTTGGGCGGTTTCGACACCCATGACACCCACCACGCCATCAGCGCCTTTTGCGCCGATCCTTCCGGTGCCTTTCTGATAGGCGAGGGCATATTCCTCCACTCCAACGTGGAAAGCGCCTACGGTCCCGTCCGCGGCATCAACGGTGGCTTTTTCCGCTTCAGCCCGCAGCGCAGCCAGCTCGAGCGAACCGCCCAGCTCAGCATCCCGAATCCCTGGGGCATCGCCTTCGACGACTGGGGACAGGATTTTTTCCTCCACACCTCGAGCCCAGACATCAACTGGATGCTTCCCGGCTCCGTCAAGCCCAGCTATGGCAAGCAGGCACCCACCGGGCCCGACCTCGCTCCCAAAGGCAACGCCGTGCGCCCCACCTCCGGCCTCGAGTTCGTTTCGTCCCGCCATTTCCCCGACGAGGTTCAAGGTGACATGTTGCTCTGCAACAACATCGGGTTCCTTGGAATCAAGCAGCACTCGATCGTCGATGACGGCACCGGTTATAAAACCAAATTCCGCCAGGATCTGCTGAAATCCGCCGATGGAAATTTCCGCCCCGCCGATCTCGAATTCGCGCCCGACGGCTCGCTCTACGTCATTGACTGGCACAACACCCTCATCGGCCACATGCAGCACAACGCGCGCGACCCGCTGCGCGACCACGTCCACGGCAGGATCTATCGGATCACCTGTCCGTCACGCCCGCTCGTCACGCCCGCCATCGTCGAAAAGGCGCCCGTCGCCACCCTGTTGGAGAATCTCAAGCAGCCCGAATACCGCACCCGCTACCGCAGCCGCCGGGAAATCCGCTCCCGTCCAACAACAGAAGTGCTGCCCGTCCTCAAGAACTGGGTCGCCAAACTCGACCCCAAGGACCCGCGCCATGAGCATCATCTGCTCGAAGCACTCTGGACCACATGGGGCCTCAATCAGGTCGATGAGCCGCTGCTCCGCCAGCTTCTCGAAGCCAAGGATTTCCACGTTCGTGCCGCCGCCGTGCGGGTGCTTCGTTATAACAGCCACGCCATCTCCGACCACGCAGCCCTGCTGGAAAAGGCCGCCAGCGATTCCCATGGCCGCGTGCGACTTGAAGCGATCATCGCCGGCTCCTGGCTGGACAACTCAATTGGAATAAAAGTCGTCGCCACCGCCGCCAAACAACCGCTGGACGTCTGGAGTAAAGGTGCCGCCACCACCGCCATGTCCCGCCTCGAAGGCGTGCAGGAGACCGTCGAGGACGAGCATCCGCTGCCACCCGTCCCCGCCCACCTCACCGGTTCGGAAAAACAACAATTCATCGCCGGCCATGAAATCTATTTCCGCGACGCCCACTGCGCCACCTGCCACCTGCCGGACGGCAAAGGCCTCGACCCCGCCTTCCCGCCCCTCGCTAACAGCGCCTGGACCACCGGCGACTCGGACCGACTCATCAAGCTCACTTTGCACGGCCTGATGGGGCCCTTCGACCTGAACGGGAAAAAATACAACGGGCTTGTTCCCATGACACCCTTCGGCGGAATGCTCGACGATGCGGAAGTCGCCGCCGTACTCACCTATGTCCGCAACCATTTCGGCAACCAGGCGCCCGCCGTCCAGCCCGCACAGGTCACCGCCGTCCGCGCGGCCACCGCCGACCGTAAGAGCTTCTACATCGCCGAAGAACTGCTCAAGGAACACCCGCTGAAATAGCCAGCCCCAACCGCGGATGCACGCGCCCCGGCGGCATTCCAATGATTTCTTGAAAAAAGCGGCGATCCATGCGATTTTTTACGGTCAGTGATTCCCCCCTTCCACCCTGCCTGGCATAGAAAACCATGAGCCACACCGTCACATTGCTCGATCCGTCGTCGATCGCGGGCGCATCATCCCTTCGCGGAAAGATCGGTAGAATGTTAGCCAAGGCCAACATCCGGCTCGACGGACCGCGGTCATGGGACATCCAGCTTCATTCACCGGACGTGCTGGAGCGGATCGTCTCGCGCGGCAGCCTCGGCTTGGGCGAATCCTACATGGACGGCGACTGGGACGCGGAACGGCTCGACGAATTTTTCACCTATCTCCTGCGAGCGAGACTGGATCGGGAAGTGAAGCCGCTGAGCCTGCTTCTTCCGGTGCTGCGCGAGCGGGTCTTCAACCGCCAGAACCCCAGGCGCGCCTGGCAGGTGGGCGAGCGGCACTACGACCTGGGCAACGATTTCTATCAATCCATGCTCGGCCCGAGCATGACTTACACCTGCGGCTACTGGAAAAACGCGGACACGCTGGACCAGGCGCAGGAGGCCAAGCTGGAGTTGATCTGCCAGAAACTCCGTCTCAAGCCCGGCATGCGGCTGCTCGACATCGGCTGCGGCTGGGGCGGATTCATGGCTTACGCGGCCGCCCGTCACGGCGTGGAATGCGTCGGAGTCACTGTTTCAAGAGAACAAGCCGCGTTCGCCCGGCAACGCCACCCCGATCCGCGGCTTGAGTTCCGCTTGCAGGACTACCGCGGGATCGAAGGACAATTCGACGCGATTGCCAGCATCGGCATGTTCGAACATGTCGGAAAAAAGAACTACCGGACCTTCATGCGGGTGGTCCGGAGCTGTCTGGCGGATGACGGCGTCTTCCTCCTTCAGACGATCGGCAAGAACGAGCGCGCCGGCATCACCGACCCGTGGATCGAAAAGTATGTTTTCCCCAACGGCGAGATCCCCGCCATCAACCACATCAGCGACGCCATGGACGGACTGCTGGTCACCGAGGATCTCCACAACTTCGGCGCGGACTACGACAAAACGCTGATGGCGTGGCACTCGAATTTCGAGGCCGCCTGGTCGCGCTTCGCGGATGCACTGGGCGAGCGCTTCCACCGTCGGTGGCGCTATTACCTCCTCTCCTGCGCCGGCGCCTTCCGCGCGCGCGACCTGCAGCTCTGGCAGTGGACGCTTTCGAAACAAGGCATCCATGGCGGTTGCCCGCGGCTCGGATAGAATTTTATTTCCCTGCCGTCAACTCCGCGAGGATCTCGTTCAGGGAAACGCTTACGATGGCCGTGGCGATGTCGCTCATGGCATACGGCAGGATGATTTTCCCATCGTGCAGCAGCGAGCCGCAGCTATAGACCACGTTGGGCACATAGCCTTCGCGCTCGTTGCCCTCCGCCGAGAGAAGGGGTTCGCGGAGCCTTCCTATCAGCTTCGTGGGATCGTGGAGGTCGAGCAAGGCCGCACCGATGCAATATTTGCGCATCGGCCCGACGCCGTGGGTGATGACCAGCCAGCCGGCCTCGGTTTCGATGGGCGAGCCGCAGTTGCCGACTTTCACCGACTCCCAGACTTCGGCGGGACGCATCAGGATCTGGGCGTCATTCCAAAAGTGCGGGTTGTCGGAAAACATGATGAAGAGGTTCTCGTCGTCCTGCCGCGACAGCATCGCGTAGCGGCCATCGATGCGCCTCGGGAAGAGAGCCATGCCCTTGTTCTGCACCGCGCCGCCGTTGAGGGTGAGCACGCGGAAGTGCAGGAAATCCTCGGTCTCGATGAACTGCGGGAGGATGGCCCGGCCGTTATACGCGGTGTAGGTGGCGTAATACATGATAGAGCCGTCATCTTCGGTGAAGCGCACGAAGCGCGCGTCCTCGATGCCGTTGCTCTCGTTGGCGGAGACCGGGAAAATAATCCGCTCGCTCATTCCGAGTTTGGAGGAAAAGCGGATTTCATAATTCGAGTCGGCCAGCCACTGGATGCATTCGAGCGTGCGCTGGAGGTCCACCGTGCACGGCTGGTTCTCATGGCGGACGGTGCCCACGCTTTTGTTCAGATCGCTGCGGGTGAACTCGCTCGCCAGCGGAGCCATCACCGCATTGGCGTAGTCGTTGTAGAATCCCATTTCGTGAAACTTGTGGATGAAGCTTTTTTTTCGATAGCTGGGATTGGGAACGATTTCCGGCAACGTCACGAAGCGCGACACCGGATCGAGGCTGATGTGGCCGTCCCGCGAGATCACGCCCGAGCGGAATTCGATGGATGAGATGTGTCCCTCGCCTGTGGCTCGCAGGCTCATGACAAAGCGCAGCGCCCCGTCCTGCAGGTCGCCTTGGTCCGGATGCGGCACGATGGAGGGGTTGAACAAGGCGGCGGACTCCAGCGAGTATTCCCCGGAGAAGAACGCGCCTATCAAAAGTTTCCGCGCGCGTGAGAGCTCGCGCTGGGTGAAGATACGGGACTCCACTTTCAGATAGTGCTGCCACAGCAGCGCCTCGATGTCATAATGCCGCGAGTCGAACTCTTGGTGCACGTCTTCGAGTTTCTGCTCCACTTCCACCTCGGTCAAAGCCAGCGCGCGGCCGAGAATGGCGGTGACGCGCTGCGTCTCCGCGGGGATGAACGGACGGATCAACACCCGGGTGCTTTCCGGCAGCATCATGATGTCATGGCGGCACAAGCGGATGGAGTTCATATGGCAGAGATGGTGGGTGGTGAGGGAATCGGTTCGACTTGTTTCATTTCAGCAAGTGACAGATGAAAAGCGAGGGATGACTCCGCGCCCTGGTTGGCGTTGACCCGGTCGTGATGCAGGCCGTCGCCACAACCGCCGGTGGTGTAGTCGTAGAGCGGAAGCCCGAGGTCGTTGCGGCCGAGGAACCATTCGAAGGCGCGCTTCGCCTCGACCGACCAAAACGGATCCTGCGTGACGCGGAACGCCTCCAGACACGCGGCCACCATGGCGTTGGATTCCACCGGTTGCTGGTCGAAGTCGGCGCGGGCGCCGTCCTTTTCATGAAACCCGTTACTGCCGATCGGGCGGAAATGGCCGGCTTGCGTCTTTTGCATCGAAACGAGCCAGCGCAGCGACTTGAGCCCTATTTCCAAGGCGTCGCCCTCTGTCGCCTTGCCGCTGAGGATCAATGCCTGGGAAAGCCGCGCGTTGTCGTAAGTCGCGCGGGTCTCGAACCACGGCCAGTCCTCGGTGGCGCAGTTCTGCCAGAGCGTCACTAACTTGCCGGTGAGTATCTCGCAGGCGACACCAGCCTTGGTGTCTTCGGCATTACCCCGAGACAGCTCATGAACCCCCAACAAGGCGAACGCCCACGCCCGCGGCGAGTTGAATGATTTCACCACCGGCAGACCTTGATCAAACAGTTGCACGCACAAACGCCGGTGGCCCTCGTTGCGCGAGCGGCCGGCACCGACGCCCAACGCCCATAGCGCGCGACCGTGGCTGTCCTCGCTGCCCGCGGGTTCGAGCCATTGCCGCCCGTGACTCATGAAATTCCGGAAGCGTCCGGAATCATGGTCCAACGCCGCCGCGAGGAAGGCGAGGTAGCTTGTCGCCAGGTGATCGAGACGGCCGGGTTCTTCCAACAGATTGCAAAGAATGAACGCCCGCGCGTTGTCATCGGTGCAGTAGCCTTCGTGGAAATTCGGGACGGTGAAGGTGGCGTGCTGGAAAATGCCGGTGCCGTCGCTCATCCGGATGATGTGGTCGAGCCGCAGCGGCGGCAAGTCATACGAGCGACGGCCGAGCCTCCAGCCACCTACGGTGGCGCGCGGCGCGGTTTTGTGAGCCGCCAGCGCCAACCGGAAAGACTCCAGATAGCGCCGCGCCACCGCCGGCCAAATCATTTCCCTGCCGAATTGATAAGCATCGCGCCGGGTCCGCGCCAGCCGTTCCGAGTCCTCGAGAAACGCACACACCCCCTCGGCGACGGCCTGCGGATCACGGAACGGCACCAGGATGCCGCGCCCATCCGCGAGCAATTCCCGGGCGTGCCAATATGGCGTGGAGACCACCGCGTTCCCCGCCCCGAACACATACGCCAGCGTGCCGGAGGTAATCTGCGCCTCATTCGGATACGGAGTCAGATAGATGTCCGCCGCGCCTATGAACTCGGCGAGCTCGTCGTCCGACACGAAGCGGTTGTAAAACACCACGTGCTCCCTGACCCCGAGGTTTTCCGCCAGCCGCTCCAGACCCAGCCGGTAGCTCTCCCCTTCCCGCGCGATGAGGTGCGGATGGGTGGCGCCAAGCACCAGATAGACCGTGTCCGGATGCCGCCGAACGATTTCCGGCAGCGCGCCGATGACATGCTCGATCCCCTTGCCCGGCCCCAGCAAGCCGAAGGTCAGCAGCACCCGGAACCCCTCCACCCCGAAGCGGGCCTTGTGTAAATTAGGATCGGCGAAAGGAGTGTCGGGAATGCCATGCGGGATGACATCCACCTTTGCGGCGGACACGCCGTAGGTTTGCTGTAAAATTTCCGCGCCCTTGTGGGCCATCACCACCAGCCGCTCACTGCGCAGCACCAGCTCCTCCATCACTTGGCGCTGGGCGGGATCGGGCTGCTGCAAGACCGTGTGCAAGGTCGTGACCACCGGCATCCGCACTTCCTTGAGCAGTGCCAGCACGTGGCTGCCCGCCGGCCCGCCGAAAATCCCGAACTCATGCTGCAAGCAAAGCACCTCGGTGTTGTTGAAGTTCAGGAAATCCGCCGCGCGGCGGTAGGAATCCAGATCGCTCTCCAGAATTTCAAAGCGCACCCGCGGCGGATACTTGTAGCCTTCCGGTCGGTCATTCAGCGCCCCGGCAAAGCACTGGGCCTGCGGAGCCGCCTCCGCCACCGCCTCGCAAAGATCATGCGTGAAAGTGGCGATCCCACAGCGCCGGGGTTCAAAACCTCCCACAAAAGCGATCCGCCCCGGCGACGAGATCTCATCCACAAGGATTCTTCCATCTGAATTCACCCTTGGATCTTAAACAGAATCCATTCCCGAGCGCAATAGGAGTTTTGGGTGGCCAAAGTAGTCCAGAACTTCAGTCCGGTCTTCCTCCTCATCACCCGCGCGACGCTCTTTCGAAGAGCGGACTGAAGTCCTGGACTACATGCTCGGAAGCTGGACCAGCTTGGTATACTGGTAGGAATTCTTCGCGAGGAACTCCGCCTGCTGGGAACCGCTGAAATTACGCCTCTTGAGCTGATCGACTCCAAAATCGGAAATCACGGTCGCGGAAACCTCCATCGCGGTGATCCGGCCGCCCTTCAGTTCATCGTTAGTCACCGTGCCGCCCGCGTAGCCGCTCTCAATACCCGTGCCTTTGATTTTAAATGAGTCGGTCGTCTGGCCGCTATTGGATTTCCCTAGCTTCACCGGCACATTGACAATGGTGATCACCGGAGTAGTGCCGGTTGAGGCCTGGCTCACCTGCACATGTAATGTGATCGTGAACTGGTAAATATTTTCACAGACGAAGTTTGTGGTATCATCAAGTTTGACGGTGCACTTCGGCAACTCGGCCGTCAAATCCGTCTTTCCAAGCAGCTTATTGAAGGTCTCATCAGGATTCACGAGCAAACGATTCAATACGAAAGTCTCAAATCCCGGCCCTGCCGAACCGATCGGATCCTTGTATTCGAGTCCATAGGCGACGCACGACACATCCCCACCAAGGTCTGCGGCTTTGCCAATTTCGCCGTTGTAGCGGTCCGTGGCGGCGGTGAAGAAAATCAATTTGGAGGCATTGGTACTTTCCATTTTGTCACCAATTTTTTGCGGCTCGGTAATCGCCGAAAGCCATTCAGTGGCATTACCACGACGGGTCACGAGAGCTTCAAAATCGCGCGCCATCGTATCGATCATCCCTTTTGCCTGGCGGGAGGCGCGGAGCTCCGAGCGACTGCGGTTCCAAGTGTCGAGCGCGATCGAGGTGATCGAAACCAAGACTGTCACGATAATCGTCGTGATGGCCATGGCCACCATCAACTCCATCAGCGTGAAACCACTTTTGATGGAGGAAGTCGGTTGGGTGTTCATGATTGGGTTTGAGTTGGAAAGTTAGCGGCGCACTGCCAGATTGCGGGTGAAGACAGGGTTTTT
>CAMCUY010000009.1 GCA_945879075.1 Akkermansia muciniphila
GGCGATGATCAATACCGAGGAAGTGCTTTTCGAGGACCCGGTGGCCATCGCCATCCTCATCGACGTGTTCTCCGAGCGCGGGTTCCGCGCCAGCGTGGACATCCACCGGCAGGAAATTCCGGAGCGATTCGACCTCGTCACCGGCAGGATCGAAACGCGTGAAAAGCGGGTTTACCGGATGATGATCCTTTTCGACGGCTCGAAGATCCGCCGCGGCTGATTTCTTCCACCACCATCCACAGCCTGAAATCAGCGACTCGATGAATTCAAAACTAACGAACGAGCCTGCCGTCGGAATCGTCGGCGGCAGCGGACTCTATGAAATGGAGGGATTTGAGGAAATCTCCGAGCAGGCGGTCGCGACGCCGTTCGGCGATCCGTCGGACAATCTGGTCAGCGGTCGCATCGGCGGGCGGCGGGTTTGTTTCCTGCCGCGCCACGGCGTGGGGCACCGGTTGATGCCGCACGAAATAAATCACCGCGCGAACGTCTGGGCCTTGCGCTCGCTCGGCGTGCGCTGGGTGATTTCGGTCACGGCCGTGGGCAGTTTGCGGGAGGAACTCGCGCCGCGCGACATCGTCGTGCCGGGCCAGTTGATCGACCGCACCGGCACGGCGGGCAAGCACACGTTTTTCGGAAACGGCATCGCCGCGCATATCGGTTTCGCCGATCCGTATTGCGCGGAGCTGCGGGAAATCCTGTTGGCCGCCGCCCGCCCCTTGGCACCGAAAGTCCACGACGGTGGCGCTTATCTTTGCATGAACGGCCCGGCGTTTTCCACCCGCGCGGAAGCGAATTTCCACCGCATGAATGGCGCGGACGTCATTGGCATGACCAACGGCCCGGAGGCCCGACTCTGCCGCGAGGCGGAAATCGCGGCGGCGACACTCGCCCTCGTGACCGACTACGACTGCTGGAAAACGGACGAAGCCGCCGTCGAGGTGGAGACCGTGATCGAGAACCTCCACGCGAACAGCGCCATGGCGAAACGGATCATCCGCGCCGCCGTCGCTGCGATTCCCGAAACTCCGGACGGTCCCTGCCACCGCGTCCTCGACACCGCGATTTTCACCGCCCGCGCGGCCTGGCCGGAGAATACCGCGCGGGACCTCGCGCCAATCCTCGGCCGCTTTCTGACAGAAATCTAAAGTTTACGGGAAGTCCGGATCGGTGCCTAGGCCGGAGGATTCGGTGGCCACAAGGTGATCTCGCAAATGCACGCGCAGAGGGCGATAGTCATGGGCAGGAGCATTTCCGGACGTGGTTTTTTCGATTTCCTGAAAACCGACCTCCGCTTGTTGAATGTTCCGACGCACATATCCAGCACCTCCCACTGGCGCGTGCTTCTTCCGATTCTCTCCATGGTCTCAATGATCGAGTCCTCGGGAGCCAGCTTAAGAATTTCTGCTAAAAACGACTCCGTGCGGGCGATCATGGAATCCGGATACGGGGAAAAGTCCTCGGGCAGTGTCGGGTGGATGAGGGCTTGTGCAAGGCAGGCGGCGACTTGCACTTCCTGGAGTTCCAAGTCGTTCAGCTTGATGGATAGGTCATGCATGGCAGCGAGCAGTTCATGAATCTGAGTGCTGGAAGTCACGAGCAACTCTTTATCCGCCATCACCGCGTCCATCCTGCGGTCCAGTTCCTCGTCCTCGATCAGGGTCTGGGGGCGCGGCATGAGGATTTCAGCGAAGTCCTCATCCTCCTCGTCATGATCTTCCATGGACTCGATGTTTCCGCGAGGCGCCGGCGGCTGGATGATCTCCCGCAGGCCGAGTTCTTCCAGTATCGGATTGAGGTCGAAATCCAGTCCGCTTTCGCGGCGCTGCTGATCGATGCCGGTGATGTGGAGTTTCATCAGTTCGATCAGCAGCGGGCGGAGCCGCGGGTCGCAGGCGGCTTCGCGCGGGCTGCGGTCCTCGATCTGGGGGATGGCGGTGTCAGCGAAACTTTTGTAGCGGTGTTCCATCATGGTCAGCAGCGAGGATTTCCCATGGTTGGGAATCCGCTCCGAACGCAGGCCGATCGCAGTTACATTTTCCAGCAAGGCGGGCGGGACGAGTTGTGCATCCCAGGGTGGCAGGGATTCCCTCCTTTTACGGGCGAGGTCCTGAAGGCTCTCAGAGGTGATTTCGATGCGGGGCGCGAGATTTCGCATGAAATCCAACAGGACACGGGTGTTTTCCTTCCCCATGCTCTTGAGCTTGATTTCACCGTCCGGGAAAACGGCGATGCTGCCGAGGCAAGTCATGGTTTCATCATCGGACACCGGGGCTTCCATCAGCGAACCCCTGAAAACGGCCTTGGATGAGTCCGGCCCATCGTCTTGGATTCGTGGTGACGCGAGCAGGGCCACCGGCAGTTTCCGCAGGGTGGCCTGATCCACGCGGCAAATCCGCTCATAGGTCGTTAGGTCGCTGATTTCGTAGCGTCGGGCCTCCTGCGCGGACGCCGTCGCCGTGAATGCGGTTTGGATTACTGGCATGTTTTCCAGCAGCCATGAATCACGCCCGGTCTCGGGTGCGCCGAGTTGGGTGATGATGGTTTCAAACATTTCCCGGGGCGTATGGTTGCCGGTCCGCGGCACGTCGAGGGCGATTCCGCTGAGCCGCCAGTGACCGCTGGGCATTTGATAGATCCACGTCAGCAATACGGAAAAGCGGCAGGCGATGGAGGCGGTGGTCGCATCCATCAGGACGAAAGGTGCCTCGTCCGGGCGGAGCAGATCTCGGACGAGGGTGCTGCGGTCATCCCGCACCCACTGGATTTCCAGCAGTGCGACGCGGATGGTATCCAATGAGCGAACCACCGTAAGTTCATCGTTTTTCCAATCCCCGAAATCCCCCCGATTCCGCCATATTTCGGTGCGCCGCTCGCCGTGGAGATGCCAGACGTGGAGGGCGTTCGTGACGAAATGTTCCCGCTTGCTGACGGCGTTTGAAATCTTTTTTTTCTGTGAGAAATCGAGTTCGCCGTAGAGCATGCGGCTGAGTCGCTCGACGACTTTGCCTTCGATCTCTTGGTAGCTGCTGAAGTAGTTGTCCGGGTTGAATGGATTGTGCGGGCAATCCGCCGTGCAGACGATGGTGCTGTTCCGGTTGCTGCCGCAGACTGCGGGCGTGATGGTTTCATCCAGCGCCGGGCAATGGCGTTGTTTGTTGCGTTTGGCCTGTCCCATGTGCGGATCATGAAGGTCCGGATTGCCGCCCGTCCACGCGAATATAGGAAATCCGGATTGGCGGTTTGGAGATGTATGCTTGGGATTGACCCTTCGCCGCTGCGGGCATAGTCAGGGGCCGACAATTTTACCCACCATGGAACCCACGACCACAGCATACGGAACCTGGAGCGGCGGACGCTTCATGCACTTTGGCGAAACCC
The DNA here is from genome assembly GCA_945879075.1 of Akkermansia muciniphila. GTDB lineage: Bacteria > Verrucomicrobiota > Verrucomicrobiia > Verrucomicrobiales > Akkermansiaceae > Luteolibacter > Luteolibacter muciniphilus_C. Next base: position 3,382 of record CAMCUY010000009.1, read on the forward strand.
TCTCCGAGGAGCGCTTCATCGGCTGCATCGAGACCGCCTACGAGTCCGGCATCCGCACTTTCGTCACTTCCGACGTCTATGGAAACGGCAAGGCCGACGAGCTGTTGGGCCGCTCTCTAAAAGGCGTCGACCGCTCCACCTACAGCTTGGTGGGCATGATCGGTCACGATTTCTACGAAGGCCAGCGCCAGGGCAGCCAAGGCTACCCGCGCTTCACCGCGCCCGAACTGCGCGGCCCGGAGGGCTACTCGGATTTCATCCAAACGGCCTGTTCGAAAGAGCTCGAGCGCTGCGGAGCGGACAAGTTCGACTTGCTCATGCTCCACAATCCCGACGAGCTCGGCTACACCAGCGAGCCGCTCTGGCAGGCACTCGAAGGTGCGAAGAACGAAGGTCTCACCGACCGCCTTGGCATCGCCCCCGGTCCTGCTAACGGTTTCTCGCTCGACCTCGTTTACTGCCTCGAAAAATTCGGCCGCCTCATCGACTGGTCGATGCTCATTCTCAACCCGCTGGAGCCCTGGCCCGTGGGACTGACCCTCCCGGTCTGTGAGAAGCACGGCGTCAAGGTGATGACCCGGGTGGTCGATTACGGCGGCGTTTTTCACGACGACATCGGTGGCCCGGAGCACAGCTTCAAGCCTGGCGACCACCGGACCTATCGGCCGGAAGGCTGGGTCCGGCACGGCATGGAAAAGGCCAACCGCATGCGTCCGCTCGCCGAGAAATACGGCCTGAGCATGCTCGAATTCGCCTGCATCTGGAATCTCAGTCATCCCGCCGTGAAAAGCGTGGTGCCGACATTCATTCAGGAAGCCGGCGAAGGCGCGCGCCTGATCGAAGACAAGATCCGCGAGTATGCCGAGCTGCCGGACGTCCGCTTCACCGCGGAGGAGGTCGATTCCATCCGCCGCATCGGCGACAACACCGGCTGCATGACCTTGAAAGGCGCCAGCAAGCGCCACGCCACCAGCGAACGCCCCGACGAATGGCCGATGCGCGAGGATCTGTTGGAACTCGCCGGCCGCCACGGCCTCGGCTCCGAGTGGTAAGGGCGCTCTTCTCCGCAAGCATTCACTCCAGCGCCGATCTCAGATCCGAGGCGGCGCTGCGGGCGCTGGCGGGTGGGTCGGGGACGAAGGTGAAATCGTCGTCCTGGTCGGGGGCGAGCAGCGCTTCGGCGGCTTTGGTGTTTAACGTGAGAGTAACAGGTTCCTGGTGACGGGCGGCGACTTCGCTGGCTTTCGCGAGCGCGGCCAGCGCGGCGGGTGGCGCGCCGGCGGACTGCAAGCCGCGCGGGATCTGATCGACTGGCTCGAGGTTGGCGATGGTGGCGGCTTCGGGCGCGGCCTTGAGTTCCTCGAACTTGCGGGCGGTGATGAGGACGCGGGTTTCGAACGAGCCGATGGCGCTGTTATATTGCTCCACGGCGTTCCCGAGCGAGCGCCCGAGTTTGGAGAAATGCTCGGCGAGTTTTCCGAGGCGCTCGTGCAGCGTGCGGCCGAGCAGCGAAATCTCGCGGGCGTTCTCGGCGATCGATTCCTGCCTCCAGCCATAGGAAACGGCGCGTAAAAGCGCGATGAGCGTGGTGGGCGTGGCGAGGATCACGCCTTGGTCCACGCCGCGCTCGATCAGGCCGGGATCGCTTTGGAGCGCGGCGGAGAAGAAGGACTCGCTCGGCAGGAACAGCACGGTGAACTCGGGCGTGTGGGCGAATTGCGCGATGTAGTTCTTCGATGAAAGCTGTTGGATGTGCGTTCTAACCTGGCGGGCGTGGCGGTTGAGCGCCTCCTCGCGGACGACGTCGTCGTTGGCTTCGAGCGCGTCGAGGTAGCCGTCCATCGGCGTCTTGGAATCGACGACGATGATCTTGCCGCCGGGCAGGCGGACGATCAGGTCGGGGCGGAGTTTCTTGCCCTCGTCAGTGGTGGAGTTGTGCTGCAACTCGAAGTCGCAGTGCTCCTGCATGCCGGCGAGTTCGACGACGCGGCGGAGCTGCATTTCGCCCCATTGGCCGCGGCCGGTCGGCTGGCGGAGGGCCTTGACGAGCGAGGCGGTCTCGCGCTGCAGGCCGAGCTGGCCCTCACCGAGGGCGCGGACCTGCTCGCGGAGCTCGGAGTAGGCGCCTTCGCGGGATTTCTCGATCTCACCGATGCGGAGATCAAATTTCCCGAGCGACTCGGCCATCGGTTTGATGAGCGTTTCGATGGCGGTCTTGCGCTTTTCGATGTCGCCTTTCGCCTCCTCCGTCTGGGTGGAGAGCGAGGTCTTCGCGAGTTGGAGAAATTGCTCGGACGAGGAACGCAGCGCGTCGGCGGAGAGCGCTTTGAAGGTGTCGGAGAGTTTGATTTCGGCGCGTTCGAGGAGGGCTTGTTTCTCGGCGGCGGCTTTGATTTCGCTGTCGAGGCGGGCGCGGATTTCGGTGAGTTGGTTGCGGAAGGTCTGGGCGTCCTGCTCGTTGCGCTGGGCCTCGGAGCCGGACTGGGCGAGGCGGGCCTCGATTTCCGCGGAGCGGCGTTCCTCGGCTTTCAAGCGCTCGTTGCCGGCGGAAATTTTCACGGATGCGGCGAGCCGGGTGAGCAGCCAGCCGACGAAAAGTCCGGCGATTGCGGCGATGATTTGCGGGAGATAGGGAGCGATTTCTGGAGGAAGATTCATGGTTTGTCCTTGCGGATAGCATGCGGTCCGGGTTCGTATGGCGGCCGCTTCGCCCGCTCGTCTTATCGGATGGCTTGGCGATACGCAAACCAAACTCCACACTCCCATGGCCCACACACTCCCCGATTTCGGTTACGCCTACGACGCGCTCGAACCCCACATCGACGCCCGCACAATGGAAATCCACCACTCGAAGCACCATCAGGCGTATATTACCAATCTCAACAACGCGCTCGCCGGCAAGCCCGAGCTGGAAACCAAGTCGCTCTGCGAAATCATCGGCGACCTCGCTTCGGTACCTGAGGACATCCGCACCGCGGTTCGCAACAACGGCGGCGGTCACGCAAATCACTCTTTTTTCTGGAAAGTCATCGCTCCCGGCGGTGCGAAGGCTCCTTCCGGCGACCTCGCCGCGGCGATCGACAAGGCCTTCGGCTCGCTCGACGCGTTCAAGGAAGCCTTTGCCAAGTCCGGCGCGACCCGTTTCGGCTCCGGCTGGGCGTGGCTGGTGAAGAAAGCGGACGGAACGCTCGCCGTTTGCTCCACCGCCAATCAGGACTGCCCGAGCATGGGTGCCGCCATCGCCGGATGCGATGGTAAGCCGGTCCTCGGACTCGACGTCTGGGAGCACGCCTACTACCTCAACTATCAGAACCGCCGCCCCGACTACATCGCTGCGTTCTGGAGCGTGGTGAACTGGGACGTGGTTGCCGCGAACTTCGCCGCCTGATTTCTCCCGGAATGGATTCAAACGCGTCCGGCCCGCTGGGGTCGGGCGCGTTTTTCGTTTTACCCGAGGGGGAGGATGGGTGTTAAAAGGTGCCGTGAATTCACCCGAATGCCCGAAACTGCCGCAGGTCGATGAGCCGATTTCCGAGCAGGAAATCGCAGAGCAGGAAGTCTTCGAACTGGAGCTTCCCGACCGGACTTTGTTGTCCGGGCCGAGTTCCCGGTTGCGCGACCTGGCGACATTGATCCGGGTTGGCAGGGATTTGCTCACGGGCTTCCGGGCGCTGCATTTCGCCGGGCCGTGCGTGACGATTTTCGGCTCCGCGAGGACGAAGGTCGGGAGCCAGTATTATGAAATGGCGCGGCAAATGGGGGCGGCGTGCGCCCGCCTCGGCTTCACCGTGGTCACCGGCGGCGGTCCCGGCATCATGCAGGCGGGAAACCAAGGCGCCTTCGAGGCGGGCGGGCGCTCGCTCGGAGTCAACATCGAGCTGCCCTTCGAGCAGGAGCTCAACCGTTACGTCCAGCGCTCGGTGACGATGCGTTATTTTTTCACCCGCAAGGTGGTGTTGGTGAAGTATTCCTACGCCTTCATCATCCTGCCCGGCGGATCGGGGACGATGGATGAGATGTTCGAGACAATGACGCTGATTCAGACCGGCAAGCTGAAAATTTTCCCGATCATTCTGATGGGAAAAGATTACTGGCAGCCGCTGATGGATTTCATCCATCAGATGGTGGAGGAGGGGACTCTCAGCCCGGATGACCCAGACCTGATATTTTTCACGGACGATGTCGGGGAAGCGGCCGCCCACTTGCAACGGCACGCGGTCAGGCAGTTCGGCTTGCGGCGCAAGCGCGCGCCCAAGGCGATCCGCGTCCTTGGGGAAAAAGGCATGGTGGATTGAATGGAGGGATGTCTCTTCGCCGAAGAGCGCTGGTTCAAGCCTGCGGCAAAAAGAAGCCGCGCTGTTTGGCGGAGATCGGCAACTCCAGTTTTTCCATCACCGCGAGCATGTCCTCCCAGACCTGGCGCTTGGTCTGGTGGCCGTCGCCGGTTTGGAGGAGGTAGCTCGGGTGATAAGTGATGCGCACCGGCGTGCCTTCGTAGTCGTGCCACTTCTCGCGCGTCGAGGCGACGGTGCCGGTGATTCCTAGCAGGCCCTCCGCCGCAGTCTCGCCGAGAGCGACGATGCAGGCCGGGCGGATGATGCTGATTTCCGCGCGGATCAAAGGCAGGCAGGCGGCGATTTCGGCGGCGGTCGGCTTGCGGTTGTTGGTGGTTTGTTTCGGCGTGGACGGGCGGAATTTAACGATATTGGAAATATAGACCTCCTCTCGGGAAAGCCCCATTGCCTTGAGGATGTCGTTGAGCTTTTGCCCCGCCGGACCGACGAAGGGCTGGCGCTCGCGTTCCTCCTGATAGCCGGGTGCCTCGCCGACGAGCATCACACGCGCCTCGGGATTTCCGGCGGAGAAGACCATCGTCTCGCGCAGCGATCCGAGTGATTTGGCGGTCGGCCAGTTTTCCGCCTGGCGGCGCAGGGAGTCGAGTTGCTCGGCATGCGTCGTGCCCTCGATGGGAATTTTCGCGGCCGCCACCGGAGCTGGAGTCGAGTCCAAGCTGATTTCCGCAACCGCCACCGGGGCGGATTCGAGCCGGGGTGGGGCGGCTTTTTTGGCTTTGGTAGAGTGGAAAACCTCGCGCAAAGCCTCGCGCGCGCCGTCGTCCAGATGCACGTGGGTCACCCCGCGGGCTTGCTCGGCTTCAAGAAATTCCAGGAGGACATCGACGGGACGGGACACGCCGCGACGCTAGCGACTTGCCGGCCGGGGTGCAACCGCTGGATTCGCCGATCGTATCGCCGGCGGGTGCTTCTCCTTGCCCGGTGAGGGAAAGCGGGGCATGTTTTCAAGCATTCCGGCCATGACAGATCCTCCGCAATTACCGATCTCGCTCTCCGCTCCACGCTGGTATTCCGCGCCGCGTTTGTGGCGCACCTTGCGCAAGGCCGCGGTCCGTGCCGGACGGAAGACGCTGCTCACCGCCCTCACGCTTTTTTACTGTTTGCAGGATCGCGACACTCCGTCGTGGGCGAAGGGCGTCATCGTCGGTGCGCTGGGTTATCTGGTTTTACCCACGGACTTGATCCCGGACATGATTCCCGGCGCGGGCTTTGGCGACGATTGGGGCGCGCTGGTCGCCGCGCTCGGAACGGTCGCAGCTTATATCAAAGACGAGCATAAAATGAAGGCCGCCGCGCAAGTCGAGCGTCTGCTCGGTTCCGACCATCCCGCTCCACCGCCGGAACTTTCCGAATGAGTCATCCTGTTGTTCCGTATCAACTCGCAGCCATGAAACTGATATTTCTGACATTCACCGAATCGGTCTAAACCAAGTGACTTAGCCATGATTCTCCCCGTATTCCAAGACCTGGTCAAACCGCAATGGCGAGCGGTGCTTGAGGAACTCAAACTGTCCGGCGGTTTGCCTGTTAGCGAGTTGGCCGGACGGACGGGGGTGAGTTACATGGCGGCGAAGCAGCATTGTGAGGAGCTCAAGAAAATCGGCTATCTGGACCGCTCGCGGGTGCCGCGGACGGTGGTGGGGCGGCCGGAAATTTTTTACAGCCTGAGCGCTAAGGCGGACGCCCTGTTCCCGCAGGCGGGGGCGGATTTCACGCTCGATTTGCTGGAAGGACTCAAGGCGCTTTTCGGCGAGAACGCGCCGGACAAATTGTTTTTCCAGCATTTCCAAAAACAGCAGGAAAAGTGGCAGCCTCTGATTTTCAAGGAGCGGACGGTCGGCGAAAAGGCCGACAAGCTGGCTTCTCTCAGAGGGAAGGAGGGCTGTGTGGTCCGCTGCGTGGCGGATCCGGAGGGCGGCTTGCGGATCGAAGAGTTTCACAATCCGCTGCAGCGGGTGTTCGAGCGCTACCCGCGGGTGGTCGCGATGGAGCAGCGGATGATCGAGCAATTGCTCGGCGCGCGAGTGACCCGGCGCGGGCTTCCTGGCGGCCGGTCCGGCCAGCCGCGGGTGGTTTTCGAGGTAGCCGCAGCTGAAAATCCTTGATCCAAAATTTTATGAATGCTTCCCGCGCGCGCCGCGTCAGAAGCGGACCGACTCCCCATAACCATGAAGAATCCATCCCTGATTTCTCTCGCCGCATTGGTCATGTTCGCTGCATCCGGCTGTGACAAGCAATCGCCTGATGTTGCTGAAAAAATCGCCGAGCTTGAGCGGAAAAACAACGAAGCCTCCGCGCGACAGCGCGATCTCGAACAACAGCTCGAGGATCAGAAGCTGGCGACGGAGCGCGACGCGATCGAACGCGAGCGCCTCCAGATCGAGGAAGACCGGGCCGAGCTGGAACGCCGGCAGGGAGAGGCCGCCGCCGCGCAGGACGAGGCCATTCGCAAGCGCGAGGAGGCCCTGGCCAACCGCGAGGGCAGGCTCGAGCAGTTTCAATCGGCGCTTGAGAAAAAGGACGACGATCTCGGCCGCCACCAGCAACAACTCAGCGAGCGCGACCGCGAACTGGCAGGGCGCGAGGCTTTGCCGTTCGAGCCGACCGAGCCGGGCGAGCCGGTGGCGGACTACGGGATGTTTTATGATTCCTTGTCCTCTTACGGCTCCTGGTTCGAGACGCCGGACTACGGCTACGTCTGGCAGCCGGTGGTGGTGCGGGATTCTAACTGGCGTCCGTATTCCCGCGGCCGCTGGGCGTGCAGCGACCGGGGCTGGACCTGGATTTCCGAAGAACCCTTCGGCTGGGCGACCTATCACTACGGCCGCTGGGCCTTGCTCCGTGGCCGCGGTTGGATCTGGGTGCCGGGCTGCGAGTGGGCCCCGAGCTGGGTTTCATGGCGTGAAAATGACAACCACATCGGCTGGGCTCCGCTGCCGCCGGAGACCTTGGCCTATCGCGGGCATGCCTGGGATTCCACGGTGGAGGTCCAGTTCGGGATCGGCGCGCTGTGGTTCAATTTTGTCGAAATCCGCAACTTCGGCGGTCCGGTTTACAGGCACTGTCTGCCGGTTTCCCGCAACGTGACCTTCATCCGGGAAACCCGGAACATCACCCACATCCACGTCCACAACCACCAGGTCATTTCCGGCGGGCCGCAATACAAGAAGCTATCCGACCGGATCGGCCGGCCGCTGCCGTTTTATCGACTTGAGGTCGATCAGCATGCCCGCCAAAGCCGCGATTCGCTGGCGATGCGTCCGCAGGTCCAGGGCGATCGGTTGGTAATCCCCGCTCCTAACATCGATGCCGCATGGAACGACTCCCTCAAGCCCGGTCGGATCAAGGGTCGGATGGAATCGGTCAAAGCCGAGCGAGACGAAGGTCTGAACAGCGAGCTTGCCAACCGTTACCGCGAGAGTCGTGACGAGAGCCGCCGGAAAGCCGAGCAGACCGTTGAGGAATTAGGCGGGCGTGATAAGTTAGAGCAACTCCGTGCCCGGCGCTTGCAGGAAAACCGCCACCAGACTGAGACCCAGTCGCGCCAGCGGGAGGCGCGCGGCGCTGCCGGGAATCCGGAGCGGCCGCAACCCGTGGATCTTGGCAAGCGCGAGTCCGGGCGGAAGGAAATCCCGGTTGTTTCGGACGGGGACGAAAAGCCCGTGCCGGAGCCACTTATCCAACAGCCCCAAGCACCGGATCAGGGCCTGGAACTTCCGGGATTTCCAAACAATCGAAGCAAGCCCCGGGAAAAGGATCAACCCGACTCAATTCCTAACGACGAACCCGCGCGTCAGTCAGGTGCCGGTGAACTCCAAAAGGATGAGCTCCAGCGCGGGCAACCGCGTGATGCTGAGAAGGAAGCGATTAAGCGCGGTCAGCAGGAGCAGACGCAGCAAAACGAGAAACAACGTGAATCCGAACAGGCGCGCAATGCTGAGCAGGAAGCCGTGAAGCGCGGTCAGCAGGAACAAGCACAGCAAGACGACAAACAACGTGAAGCGGAACAAGCTCGTGAAGTTCAGGCGGAAGCAGTCAAGCGCAGGCAAGAAGAGCAGGCGTTGAAAGTGCAACAGGACAAACAACGTGAATCCGAACAGGCGCGTGACGCTGAGAAGGAGGCCATGAAGCGGGGCCAGCAGGAGCAGGCGCAGCAAAACGAGAAACAACGTGAATCCGAACAGGCGCGTGACGCTGAGAAGGAGGCCATGAAGCGGGGCCGGCAGGAGCAGGCGCAGCAACAGGAGAAACATCGTGAGGCGGAACAAGCGCGTGATGCTCAGAACGAGGCGATGAAGCAGCGGGAAGAACAGGCGTTGAAAATGCAGCAAGAGAAACAGCGTGACGCGGAACAAGCGCGCGATGCTGAAAAGGAAGCGATGAGGCGCGGGCAGCAGGAGCAGACGCAACAAGAGAGACAGCGCGAGTCGGAAAAGGCCCGCGATGCTCAGAACGAGGCGATGAAGCAGCAGCAGGGACAGGCCCAACAACGTGCACTGGAACAAGCTCAGGGACGCGCTCAAGAACAAGCCCAGCAACGTGCACGGGAACAGGCGCAACTTCAGCAGGAACAGGCTCAACAACTTCAGCAGGAACAGGCCCAGCAGCGCGCACAGGAACAAGCGCAACGCCAGCAGGAACAAGCGCAACGTCAGCAGGAACAAGCCCAGCAACGTGCGCAGGAACAAGCGCAACGCCAGCAGGAACAAGCCCAGCAGCGTGCACAGGAACAAGCCCAGCAGCGTGCACAAGAACAAGCCCAGCAGCGTGCACAAGAACAAGCCCAGCAACGTGCACAGGAGCAAGCGCAACGGCAGCAGGAGCAAGCCCAGCAGCGTGCACAGGAGCAAGCGGAGCAACGTCAGCAGGAACAAGCGCAACGTCAGCAGGAGCAAGCGCAACGTCAGCAGGAACAAGCGCAACGTCAGCAAGAACAAGCCCAGCAACGTGCGCAAGAGCAAGCCCAACGCCAGCAAGAGCAAGCCCAGCAGCAGGAACAATCACGCCAGCGGCAACAGGAAGAGTCCCGCCAAAAGTAGGAGGCCGACCCGCGCGGGGCGAGCCCGTCATGGGGAAGGGGGGCTCGTCCCTTCACGTGGGGGAGGCGCTCACGCCTATCACGTTACCTGCGGCATTTCTCCAGCAGCCCCGCGAGGAACCATGTGATCTGCGCGAGGGCGTCGGAGTGGATCGATTGGCCGAGCGGGGCGAGATCCTCGCGGCATTCCGCCAGCAGGTTCATCGCGGTGTCCACGGCGCTCTCGATGGCTCCCTCGTATTCGGCGATGCCTAGCAGGATGGGCAGGTCGAGCGGTTCCTGGTCGAGGATGCGCTTGTTGAGCTTCATGCGCTGGGCCTCGGAGGCGGTTTCCAACAGGTTGAGGATGGGCAGGGTGAGCTTGCCCTTGAGCAGGTCGGTGCGCAGCGTCTTGCCGACGACTTCTTCCGAGCCGACGAGGTCGAGGCAGTCGTCGTAAATTTGATAGGCGGTGCCGAGTTTCATGCCGTAGCTGTAGAGGCGGGCCTCGGCGTCGGCATCGAGGCCGGATAGATTGGCGGCCAGTCCGGTAGCGGCGGCGAACAGCGCGCCGGTCTTCATTTCGATGACGCGGAAATACTCGGCCTTGGTGAAGGTCAGGTCGAAGCGCCGCTGGGTCTGGATGATTTCCCCCTGGCAGACTTCGCGCGCGGCGTTGCCGACCTTGCGGCAGATGTCGATACTGTTGAAATCGGTGGCGAGGGTGAGCGCGTGGGAGAATAGCACGTCGCCGAGCAGGACCGAGAGGGCGTTGCCCCATTTCGCGTTGGCGGTGGGGACCATCCGGCGGGTGTTCGCGCCGTCCATGATGTCGTCGTGGACGAGCGTGGCCATGTGGATGAGCTCGAGGATGACGCCGATTTTCAAATGGTCGTCGGTCACTCCGCCGATCGCGCCGCCGACGAGGATGGCGAGGGCGGGACGGATGCGTTTGCCGGAGGTGTTGCAAATGTAGGCGACATAAGGCTCGACGGCAGGATCGAAGGCACGGACCTGTTCGCGGATCGCGACTTCCACGCGTTCGAGTTCCGGGCGGACGAGCTCGAAGGGGAAAAGGGCGCTGCTGGGTGGCGGGGTAGTGGTGGCTGCCATGGTGAGTCGGAGTAGCCCTAAGTTCCACATGCCAGCCCCTCCCGCAACCCGGATCTGGCGCGAATAGAAAAGAATCCCGGAGAAACGCCGGTTTTAGGGAGCGATGATAGTAATCTGCTTGCAGTGATCCGATTGGGCATTCTAGCTGCATTCCTCCATGAAACTGCAAGTGAGCTGGTTGTTGATCCCCGTGGTGGCGTTGTGCCTCGGGGCTTGTAAGAAAAAAGAGGCGGCCAAGGCCCCGGAAACTCCGGCGGCGGTGGCTGAAGCGCCTACTCCCGAGGTTCCGGTTCCGGTTCCGGTTCCCGCAGTGACGCCGGACGAACGGGCCGCCAAGCTGGGTTTCGTCAAACACCTGACGCAGGACACGGAGGGTGTTCTCGCCTTTTATGACGGTCAGAAAACCGCCTCCCGCGCCAAGGCTACGAAACTTTGGAAGCTCGTCGAAAATCAATTGGGCATGGGCGGGGATGAGCCGGCCGAGGACGAAGCCGCCGAGGCGACCGGCCCCGCCGGATTGTTCGGCACCGAGTTCACGCTGGCGCTCGGCAAATCCACTGCGGAACAAGCCGGCAACCTCCTCACTTTCAACCGCCGCATGGGCTACTTCCAGATGCGCATCATCGCCAAGGCGTTCGCGGCCGCCGTGAAATCCGGCGACGCATCCTCGCTCGGGGATTGGTTTGCCGACAGCTATGGCCCGGATTTGTTCAAGGACCTGCTCAAGGACCCGCAGTCGGGAATTTCACTCCTCGAAAAGACCCAAATGCCGCCGGTTTACATGGCCTTCAAGACCAAGGAAGCCGATCGCGCCACCGCCGCCCAGCAACTCGCCGCGATGATCGCCAACGCCAACATGCTCGGTGAAATGGTCGCGCCCGTTGAAATCGAAAGCGCCGGCTGCAAGTTCGAGGGCGTCAAAATCCTCGGTGCCCAAATTTCCGCCACCATGGCCGAGGACCGCGCGAGCATGGACGAGGAACTCGACTCCGCCAGCGTCGATCAATTGCTCGCCGCGGTCGCGAAAAAGGACCTGCTCATCCTCAGCGGCACGGTGGGGGACTACGTCGTCCTCTTCTTCGGCGGCTCGGCGGCTGACCTCAAGCTGGCTGGCGACGTCGGCCAGTCGCTCGCCGCGTCCGACGCCCTCGCCTTCAGCGACGCCTATGTTTCCAAGGAGCTCGCCGCCGTGGTCTATGGCCAAGAGGCGGCCATGGACACGCTCGCCAGCGCCGCCGGAGGACTTGCCGAAATGACTAACGGTCTGCGCGACGGACTTGCCGGCGCGGATGGACTCGGTGATACCCGCGATCTGGAAGCGATGTTCAAAATCGTCGCCGAGCGCGAAGCCGCCCTGCGCAAACTTGCCGGAAACGACTCGCTCGGCATGGTCGCCTTCTGCGAGGACGGCCTCAAAATCGAATCCTACGGCGGCACCGACAACGGCATGGTCGATTGGAAATCCCCGAACAAACTCGCCGCTCTCGGCGATTCGGAGGAAGTTGTGTTGTTCGCTAACCTGACGACCGCCGCCGTTTATGACGAGAAGGCCCGCGCCTACGCCGAGGCGCTGTTGGAGACCGCCTACGCCATGGCCATGAGAGTCGCCGAAGCGCCGATTAAGGGCGGGCAACTCGAAGAGTTCCAGCAAATGGCCAAGTTGTTTGACGGCCAGTTCCGCCCGGACCTGCTCGCGCTGTGGGATGCTTACAGCAATGATTTCGGCGGCAGCCTCGGTCATGAAGGGGCCTTGGTCGTCGATCTCAAAGGCTCCGCCCCCGCCATTCCCGGCCTGCCGCAAGCGGTGGTGGATACCGCCAAGGTGCCCCGCGTTTCCCTCGTCGCCCCGGTGACGGATCGCGCCAAGCTCGGCGCCTCATGGGACAAGATGAACACCACGCTCACCGGCACGCTCGCCAAGATCAGCGAAATGACCGGTCAGAAAATCCCGATGCAGAAACCGATCAGTTCCGAGAAAAACGGCAACACCACCTGGTTTTTCCCGTTACCGTTTTTCAACGACGACTTCCTGCCGTCGGTGACCGTCGGCGACAAGTGGTTCGCCGTTTCCTCCTCCAAGAACCAAGCGCTCGACCTCATCGCCAAGGCCGGTGCCGACGGCCAGACCCGTCACGGTTTCTACATGAGCTTGAATTTCAAGGCCCTTGAAAGCTACTCGCAGGACACCTTCAAGCTCGTTGATCAAAACGCCGAAGCCGTCACCGGTGCCGCCCTCCCGGGCGACCGGAAGAAGCTCATTCAAGACGCCATCGCCGTCCTTGGCGACCTCGACAAACTCACCGTCCATTCCCGCCGCGAGTGCGCGGTGCTTCGCTCGAGCATCCATTTCAAGGCCCGCTGAGGACGAAAATGGCCCGCAGGCTGCTTCCCAAGGGGGGATTGTTCTAACCGCGGGGCGCTCCTGAGTCACCATTCGAAATTCAAGCCGTGGGCTTTGAAAAACGGCATCGCCCGGTCTTTGCTCAGAAGCGTGTGTTTGCGGCGAATGGCATGCCAGACGAGCAACCGATCGAAGGGATCCCGGTGGTCTGGTGCGTAGGGGAGTCGGTGGAAGGTGGCGAGGATTTCGGGATCCAGTGGTTCTTCGAGCAGGCCGAGTTGATGGGCGGCACCGGGGATTTCCGACGGGTCGGTCTCCGGCAGCACGAGTTTGCCGAGACCGTATTTCAAGCTGATTTCCCAATAGCTGAGCGGGCTGACGAGAACCTCGTTCGTCGGGTCTTCGAGGATGGCGCGGGCTTTCCGGCCAAGTTTTCCGGGTTCGAACAAGGCCCAGAGCAAGGTGTGGGTATCGAGCAGCCAGCAACCCTGTCGTCTAACAAATTATTTTTTGCCATCATTCTGGCTCCATTTGCAATCGAGTTGTGTGCTGACCCACTCCGATCTTCTCTCTCACGCTGTTGTTGGCATGATCCCGACTGAGACTGTGACCACGCGTTTGGCCGACTCTTCCGAAGCAAAACGCGGTGACTGATCACGTCCCAAACCTTCTGCTCCACCAACACCTCGATCACCTAACATATTTTTCGGCGCCCCGCCTCTCAGGAGCATCGTAACCTCTCTTCCGCGTGCCCTTCACGGGCTTTGGTGGGGCGAGGACAAGGCCGAAGTCTCCCTGCGCCACGCCCCGTCCACGGCGGCTTCTCTTGCCAAATTCAATCCCTTGCTCGGGGGTGTTTTTAGGTCATTAAAATCGTCTGATTTAATCACATTATTCTCTACTTATCAATGGGTTACATCTACATTTTTGCATGTCAGAACCTGTCGAAATCGTTGCCGTAAACCCATCCAATTCCACCTCTGCCCCGTTGCTCGAAGACGTGTTCTTCGCGCCGCTTTTGCAAGCACTTCAGGCTCCCGGAATCACCCGTGGCTGCTCCGCCGTGGATGATTCTTCATTTGTCGCTCTGGCCGTCCTTCGCATGTTAGAAAACAGCAAAACCGGTCGTGACTTCATCCAAACCCACGGCATCCCTTCCACCCCGGGCCTCACTCGATCTAACTACTTCGACAGCTTGTCCAGCCCTCGCCGCCTGAAAATGTTCATCGCCCTAGAACGCGAATTTCAGCGCCAACAACTCCCTTTATTGCGCGCCCACGACGACCGCCTCGCCCACTTCAGCGAGCTCGATCACATGGAAATCTGGGCTGCCGACGGCCATCACATCGCCCACGCCACCCACGATCCCCGCAACGAAAAAGGCGCCTACAACTCGGTCAACGCCATTTACAAACTCGACCTTCGCAGCGGTTGGATGCGCTTCATGGATCTCGCCCGCCCCACCGCTCGTGGCGTCGAACACGAAATCACCACCCTCAAACGCCAAGACAAGCAAGACCTCCGCTGCGGGGCCGCCAAAGGCCAATCCACCCTCTTCGTTTACGACACCGCCATCGTCGACTTCCATTTCGCCTACAATTTAAAACAAAGCAAAAGCATCTACATCCTCACCGGTTGGAAAAACAACCTCGCCCCCATGACCGTCATGCCGCGCCCGATCGACCGCACCAACCCCGCCAACGCGCTCGTCATCAGCGATGAAACCATCTACTTCAACAACACCCCCGGCGTCTGGCGGCGGATCACCGCCAGCAGCCCGGACAGCGACGAGATTTACATCACTCTAACCAATCAGATGAATCTATCACCCGGAGCGCTCAACCAATGCCGACGCCTGCGCTGGAACATCGAAAAAGCCTTCGACCAGCAGGAGCAGAAACTCGACGAACCCAAAGCTTGGAGTGCTAGCGAGCAAGGCAAACGCATCCAAGCCGTCGCCATGGGCATCGTCCACAACCTGCTGAGTCTCTTCGAAGCCAAGCTCAAAAGCGAAGAGGGCATCGAAGACACCAAAGTCATCAAAGCGTGGCAAAAGGACCTCTCCAAGCGCGCAGAAAAAGCCCGCGCCGCCGGCCGCCATCTGCCCATAAAACTCTACCAAGCCCTTTACCGGCCTGCCGAAGTGAGTCTGCAATTCATTCGCTGGCTAAGGGTAGGCCTCACGCGCCCGACCTGCTACAGGCTGGCTATCGAACAGCTCCGCCCACTCATGCTGGCTTATATATAGAATGTTAGACGACAGGGTTGCAGCCAGGCCATGGGTTAGCGGGATGCGAGGAAGTCTTCTTCGCTGATGGACCAGTCTTTGAAGACGGGTTTGCCGCGCTTGGCGAGCAGGCCGAGTTCGCGGGCTTTGGCCGGCTCGGCCTTGAAGGGGGTGAGCATGGCGACATTTTCGCGCTTTCTGCCTTTTTGCAGGATGATGCTTTCACCCTTGGCGACCTCTACCAAGAGCGTGGGGAGGTGCCGCTTGAATTCCGCGATGGTCATCGTTTTCATGGAAAGAGCCTGTCCCAAGTGGTCAAGTTGTCAACTTTTGAATCACCACGCGGCGGCTTGTAGAATCAGCTTCTCCGTGGTCTCCCAGTCGATGCAGGCGTCGGTGATGCTTTGGCCGTGGACGAGTTGGTCGAGCGGTTGGGGGAATTTCTGAGCACCGGCGACGAGGTGACTTTCGAGCATGGCTCCGATGATGGAAGTGTCTCCGGCGGCGCGCTGGCGGACGATTTCCTCGAAGACGGCGGGCATGAGATTGTGGTCCTTCCGGCAGTTCCCGTGGCTCGCATCGATCATGATGGCGGGCTTAAGGCCGTGTTTGACGAGCATTTCGCGGGTTTCGGCGATGCTCCGCTCGTCGTAGTTCGGCCCGCTTTCGCCGCCGCGCAGGATGATGTGGCAGTCGGGATTTCCGGTGGTGGTGACGGCGGAGGCGCGGCCGTCCATGCCCACTCCGAGGAAGGTCTGCGGCTGGGCGGCGGCTTTGATCGCGTTGATGGCGGGTTCGAGATTTCCCAGAGTTCCGTTTTTAAATCCGAGCGGCATCGAGAGGCCGCTGGCCATCTGGCGGTGGGTTTGGGATTCGGTGGTGCGCGCGCCGATGGCCGACCAGCTCATCAGGTCGGCGATGTATTGCGGGGTGATCGGGTCGAGCAACTCGGTGGCGGTGGGGATGCCGAGACGGATCACGTCCAACAGGAATTGGCGGGCGAGGTGGAGTCCTTCCCCGATGTGGTTGCTGCCGTCGAGCCGCGGGTCCATGATCAGGCCTTTCCAGCCGACGGTGGTGCGGGGTTTCTCGAAATAAACCCGCATGACCAGCAGCATTTCGCCTTTCACCTGGTCCGCGAGCTTGGCGAATCGCCCGGCGTATTCGCGGCCGGCGGCGATGTCGTGGATGGAGCAGGGGCCGGCGATGACGAGCAGGCGGGGATCGTTCCCGAAGATGATCTCGCGGATCGCGCGGCGGCTTTGGAAGATGAAGTCGGTATCACTCTCGCCGGGCGGGAGCTGTTCGAGCAGGTCGAGCGGGGAGGGTAGGACGAGGTTGGAACTGACGTGGATGTCGCTAACGGGTCGCATGGTTTGATGGGAATTCAAGGGTGGGCGTCGCCGTCCGGGTCTTCGTGCCACGGGATGCCGGCGTTCGCGCTGCGCTGGAGATCGGCGATGACCTGGGCTCCCAACAGCAGGATGAGCGAGACGGCTTCCAGGGTGAGGAGGACGATGATGATGGTGGCCATGGAGCCGTAGACGACGTTGACCACGGAGATTTTGGTGTAATAGAAAACGAGAAGGTGGCGGACGATTTCCCAGAGGATGGTGGCGGTCAAGCCACCGGCGAGGGCGCGCCGGAACGAGACTTTCGCCACCGGCATGATCTTGTAGAAGAGCGTGAACAGCAGGACCAGACCGAGGACTCCGATCAGGTAGATGATGTGGTTCACATGCCGCTGAAGCAGCGCGTCGATGCCGAGAAACTGGTGGTTTCTCTGGTCCTGTGCGTCGATGACGGCGTTGACGGCGGTGATGCCTATCAGTCCGCCAGCGACGATGAGGATGAAGAGGTAGGGCATCAGCGCGGAGACCCAGAACTTGCGTTTCAGGGTCGGCAGCGGGCGGTTGAAAATGATGGCGATGGCGTCCTCCATGACGCGGAAGGCGAGCGAGCTGAAGACGAGCAGCGAGATGCCGCCGACCCAGCCGATCAGCCCGCGGGTGCGCAGGAAGCCGGTGAGTACCTCGGTGAGGGTAGGGGCAAATCCCGGGGCGAGGAGGGAGACTTCCGCAGTGATGGTTTCCATCAGCAGTGTCGCGTCGATGAAGTGCGAGAAGATGACCATGAGTACGGCCGAGAGGGGAATCAGCGAGAGCATCATGTTATAGGCGACGGCGGCGGTGAGCAGTAGGCCGTGGTTGCGCAGGAAAAAGTCGCGCAGCACTCGGCTGGCGAACCGAAGGGTTTTCGGCAGTCGTTTTTCCATCGGGGTTGAGCTTGGACCGGGTCCCCGGCCGGGGCAAATGCAAATCAGGCGGGCTACAGTTGCAGCAAGCGGTCGATCAGGTTGAGGACGTCCGCGCGGTCGGCGGCGAGGGTGGTGGAGGCTATTTCCCGGGCGAGCGCGGCGAAGCGGGCGTCGTCGGAGGGTTCGGCGTCGTTTTTGCGGACGGCTCGATCACGAGGGCGAGGGTGGTGACCTCATCGCGCAAGCCGTCACTCTTACCAGCAACGAGTTGCATCAGATTAGCGCCATCACGGAGCGATGGGCCGTGGACCAGCGTTGGACGTTGCTATTGACTCGTTTGTTGCGTCGCAGGCTGGGCGGGAAACGGCTACCCGGCCTGCCTGATCAATCTCAACTCCTGTTGAGCAGGTGGAAATCCGCTGCACCATCATCATTTGTCATCATCCCCTGCCGCTTGGTTCAGAGGCGTGATACTAACATAACTATTTTCCTTTTTAGGGATAGTTGAGATGGCGAGATCGATGGCGTTTCGCTCGGCGAGGCGTTGTTGATAGGGGAGGATGGCCGATGTCGTTGGTATGCCGAAATCGTCACCCCCCTCCCAGCCTTATGGCAGGTTGGTCGCGCCCATCAGGAAGCGGTCGCACTCGCGGGCGGCGCCGCGGCCTTCGTTGATGGCCCAGACGACGAGCGACTGGCCGCGGCGGACGTCGCCGGCGGCGAAGACTCCGGGGACGCTGGTCGTGAACGTGCCGTGCTCGGCCTTGACGTTAGAGCGGGCGTCGCTTTCGAGGGCGAACTGTTTCACCACTTCCTGCTCGGGGCCCATGAAGCCCATGGCGAGCAGGACGAGTTGCGCGGGAACGATGCGGGCGCTGCCTTCCTTTTCCTTGGGGGTGAAGCGGCCTTGGTCGTTGATCCACTCGATGTCACAGATTTCGAGACCGGTGAGATTGCCAGCGTCGTCCTTGAGGAAACGCTTGGTCTGCACCAAATACTGGCGCGGGTCCTGGCCTTGGACGGCGGCGGCTTCTTCTTGGCCGTAGTCCATTTTGTAAACCTTGGGCCACTCGGGCCACGGGTTGTTCGCGGCGCGCTTTTCCGGCGGCTGCGGCATGATTTCGAGCTGGATGACGCTCTTGCAACCGTGGCGCAAGCTGGTGCCCACGCAGTCGGTGCCGGTGTCACCGCCGCCGATGACGACGACGTCCTTGCCTTTGGCATTAAGCGCGGGGATGGTGCCGTCGAAATGGTGGTCGAGCTGATAGCGGGTGTTGTCGGTGAGGAACTCCATCGCGAGATGGACGCCCTTGGCGTCGCGGTTCTCGATGGGTAGGTCGCGGCCGAGGGTGGCACCGCAGCAGAGCACGACGGAGTCGAAGTCCTTGCGGAGTTTTTCCGCGGTCCATTCGCTGTCTTTACCGATGTTGATGCCGGTTTTGAAGGTGATGCCTTCTTCCGCGAGCAGGTCGACGCGGCGCTGGACGACGAGCTCCTTGTCGAGCTTCATGTTAGGGATGCCATACATGAGCAAGCCGCCGACGCGGTCTTCGCGCTCGAAGACGGTGACACTGTGGCCGGCCTGGTTGAGCTGGTCGGCGCAGGCGAGTCCGGCGGGTCCGGAACCGATGACGGCGACTTTCTTGCCGGTGCGGATTTCCGGAATGCGCGGGATGACCCAGCCTTCCTCCCAGCCGCGGTCGATGATGGCGCACTCGTTGTTTTTGATGGTGACGGGCGGCTCGATCACGCTGAGCACGCAGGAGCCTTCGCATGGAGCGGGGCAGACGCGGCCGGTGAATTCCGGGAAATTGTTGGTTTTGTGGAGGCGGTGGAGCGCTTCCTTCCAGCGGCCACGGAAAATGAGGTCGTTCCATTCCGGGATCAGGTTGTTCACCGGGCAGCCGCTGGCCATGCCGGAAACCATGTGGCCGGTGTGGCAGAACGGCGTGCCGCAGTCCATGCAGCGCGAGCCCTGGGCGCGTTGTTGTTTCTCTTCGGGATGAATCTTGAACTCGCGCCAGTTCTTGATGCGCTCGAGTGGTGCGGCTTCCGCATCGGTGATGCGGGGCACTTCCATGAATCCTGTTGGCTTACCCATTTGATTGATTGGTCTTTGTGAATGTGTTGCTTGTAGCGGCGCTCTGTGAGCGTCGGGCGGTTGAGTGCTATTGATGTCTCAGGTAGGTCAGCGACGGTCACAGACCGCCGCTACAGTCGTTAATTTCCGCCGACGCGGGCGAGGTCTTTGAGGTTTTCTTCGAAAGCGGCCATTGCGGCTTCGTCTCCGGTGAGTCCTTGTTCCTCGACCTTGCGGAAGGCTTCGAGCATCCGCTCGTAGTCGCGGGGCAGGACCTTGAAAAACTTCGGCAGCTCGGCATCCCAGTTTTCCAACAGAAACTTGCCGCGCGGCGAGCCGGTGTAGCCGACGTGTTTCTCGATGGTCGATTTGACGAGGGCGATGTCCTTGTCGGCGCACTCGATGAGGCGATAGAGATTGACCATCTCGTTGTTGAGGCGCTTCTCGAACAGGCCGTCGATGTCGTAAACGTAGGCGACTCCGCCGGACATGCCCGCCGCGAAGTTGCGGCCGGTCTCGCCGAGGACGATGACCTGGCCGCCGGTCATGTATTCACAGGCGTGGTCGCCGACGCCTTCGATGAGGGCATGCGCGCCGGAGTTGCGGACGCAGAAGCGCTCGCCGCCGATGCCGTTGAAGTAGGCCTCACCGCTGGTCGCGCCGTAGAGGGCGACGTTGCCGATGATGATGTTTTCCTCAGGCTTGAAGCGGGCGCCTTGCGTCGGATAGATGATGATCTTGGCTCCTGACAGGCCCTTGCCGACGTAGTCGTTGGCGTCGCCTTCGAGACGGAAGGTCATGCCGGGAGGCGTGAAGGCGGCGAACGACTGGCCGGCGCTGCCGTTGAACTTGAGCTCGATGGTGTCCTCCGGAAGTCCCTTGCTGCCATACTTGCGCGAGATTTCGCTGCCAGTGATGGTGCCGACGACGCGGTTGACGTTGATGATCGGCAGTTCCACGCGGACCTTTTCGCCGCGCTCGATGGCGGGCTTGCAAAGGGTGAGCAGGTGGGTGTTGTCGAGCGCGGTCTTGAGGCCGTGGTCCTGGGCGATTTGCTGATAGGAACCGACGTTGTCGCCAACGTCCGGCTTGTGGAAGATGCTGGTCAGGTCCACGCCTTTGGCTTTCCAATGTTCGGTCGCTTCGTTGGTGTCGAGGCACTCCACGTGGCCGACCATTTCGTTGATGGTGCGGAAGCCGAGCTCGGCCATGATTTCGCGGAATTCCATGGCGATGAAGGTCATGAAATTGACCACGTGCTCGGGCTTGCCCTCGAAGTTCTTGCGAAGCACGGGGTCCTGGGTGGCGATGCCGACCGGGCAGGTGTTTTTCTGACAGACGCGCATCATCAGGCAGCCGACGGTGACGAGCGGCGCGGTGGCAAAGCCGTATTCCTCGGCACCGAGGAGCGTGGCGATGGCGACATCGCGGCCGGTCTTGAGCTGGCCGTCGGTTTCCACGACCACGCGGCTGCGGAGGTCGTTGAGGAGGAGAATCTGGTTGGTCTCCGCGAGGCCGAGTTCCCAGGGAGCGCCGGCGTTGAAAATCGAGGACGAGGGCGATGCGCCGGTTCCGCCGTCGTGGCCGGAGATCAGGATGACATCCGCGTGGGCCTTGGCGACACCCGCGGCGATGGTTCCGACACCGACTTCCGCGACCAGTTTCACGTTGATGCGGGCGCGGGTGTTGGCGTTCTTCAAGTCGTGGATCAGCTCCGACAGGTCCTCGATCGAGTAGATGTCGTGGTGCGGGGGAGGGGAGACGAGGCCGACTCCGGGAGTCGAGTAGCGGACCTTGGCAATCCACGGATAGACCTTGGAGCCGGGGAGCTCGCCGCCTTCGCCGGGCTTGGCGCCTTGGGAAATCTTGATCTGGATTTCGTCGGCGTTGACCAGGTATTCGCCGGTGACGCCGAAGCGGCCGGAGGCGACCTGTTTGATGGCGGAGCGCTTGCTGTCGCCGTTAGGCATGGGGACGAAACGGGACGGGTCCTCGCCGCCCTCGCCGGTGTTCGACTTGCCGCCGATGCGGTTCATGGCGATGGCGAGGGTTTCGTGGGCTTCCTGTGAGATCGAGCCGTAGGACATCGCGCCGGTTTTGAAGCGCTTGGTGATTTGCTCGATGGTTTCGACTTCCTCGATCGGCACCGGGGTGCGGTTGCTGCGGAATTTCATCAGGCCGCGCAGGGTCGAGAGGTTCTCGCTCTGGTCGTTGACCTTCTTGGCGTATTGCTTGAAGACCTCGTAGCTGCCGGTGCGGGTGGCTTTTTGCAGCAGGTGGATGGTTTCCGGGTTGAAGAGGTGGTATTCGCCGTCGCTGCGCCACTGATAGACGCCGCCGGTGTCGAGCGCGGCTTCCTCCGTTTCAATGTGGCGGTCCGGGAAAGCCTCGCGGTGGCGGATGAGCGCCTCCTCGGCGACCTGTTCGATGTCCGAGCCTTCGCAACGGCTGGAAGTGCCGCAGAAATACTTGTTCACCAGATCGGTGGCCAGGCCGATGGTTTCGAAAATCTGTGCGCCGCGGTAGGAGGCGACGGTGGAGATTCCCATCTTAGCCATGGTTTTCACGACGCCCTTGATCGAGCCCTTGAGGAAGTTGTAAGTCGCCTTTTCGAGGGTGATGTCGAGCATCTCGTCTTCGATCATCTTGTGGATGGATTCGAAGGCCATGTAAGGGTTGATCGCGTCCGCGCCGTAACCGATGAGCGTGGAGAAATGGTGGACCTCGCGGGCCTCGCCGGTTTCGAGGATGATCGAGACGAGCGTGCGGGTGCCTTTGCTGACCAGATAGTGGTGGATGCCGCCCATCAGGAGCAGCGTCGGAATGGCGGCGCGGCCCTTGTCGATGTTTCGATCCGAGAGGATCAGCAGGTTGAAGCCTTCGGCGATGGCGGTGTCCGCGGCGGCGCAGATTTTGTCGAACGCGGCTTCGAGTCCTTCGCCGTCCTGGTTGGCGGGGAAGAGTGCGTCGATGGTGGTGGCCCTGAAGCCGTCTAACTCGATTTCACGGAGGCGGGCGAGCGCCTCGTTGTCAATGAGCGGGCTGTCGAGCCGGATCATGCGGCAGCTTTTCGGGCCGGGATCGAGCAGGTTTCCTTCGGAGCCGAGGAAGGTTTCCGTGGAGGTGACGAGCTCCTCGCGGATGCAGTCGAGCGCCGGGTTGGTGACCTGGGCGAAGATCTGCTTGAAATAATGATAAAGGTGCTTTGGCTTGCTGGAGAGCACGGCGAGCGGGGTGTCGTTGCCCATCGAGGAGATCGGTTGGACGCCGGTCGAAGCCGTCGGTCCGAGCAGCATGCGGAGGTCCTCGTAGGTGTAGCCGAATGCGAGCTGTCGCTCGAGGATGCGCTTTTCCTCGATGGTTTTCGGAGATTTGGCGGCGGGAAGATCCTTGAGCGTGACGCGGTTGTCGGCGAGCCACTGGCGGTAGGGCTTGGCCGAATAGACGCGCTTTTTGACTTCATCGTCGGGGACGATGCGGCCTTCCTTCATATCCACGAGGAACATCTTGCCGGGGCGCAGGCGGCCTTTTTCGACGATGGTCATCGGGTCGAGATCGGGCACGACGCCGACTTCGGAGGCCATGATGACGAGGTCGTCATCGGTGACATAATAACGGCTCGGGCGGAGGCCGTTGCGGTCGAGGACCGCGCCGATCTGCTGGCCGTCGGAGAAGGTGATGGAAGCCGGGCCGTCCCATGGCTCCATCATGCAAGCGTGGAATTCATAGAACGCCTTTTTGTCCTCATCCATCATGGTGTGGCGTTCCCACGGTTCGGGAATCATCATCATCATCGCGTGGACCAGGTCGTAGCCGCCGTAGTGCATGAACTCGAGGGCGTTGTCGAAGCGCGCGGAGTCCGAGCCGTCCTCGTTGATGACCGGGAAGATGTTTTCGATTTCCGTGCCGAAAAGATCCGACTGGCAGAGCGCCTCGCGGGCCTTCATGAAGTTCGCGTTGCCCATGACCGTGTTGATTTCGCCGTTGTGGGCGATGAAGCGGTTAGGGTGTGCGCGGGACCAGCTTGGGAAGGTGTTGGTCGAGAAACGGGTGTGCATCAGCGCTAGGGCCGACTCGTAATCCGGGTCGAGAAGGTCCGGGAAATAGGTGGAAAGCTGGCAGGGAGTGAGCATGCCCTTGTAGACCATGGTGCGGGCGGAGAGACCGGTGACGTAGTGATAGTCCGCGCCGGGGAAGGAGTTGCCCTTATTGCCGTGGACGTCGCGGAACTGGTTGGGCACCTCGTTGTTGCGGATCCATGCGCCCACCCGCTTGCGGATGACG
The DNA here is from genome assembly GCA_945879075.1 of Akkermansia muciniphila. GTDB lineage: Bacteria > Verrucomicrobiota > Verrucomicrobiia > Verrucomicrobiales > Akkermansiaceae > Luteolibacter > Luteolibacter muciniphilus_C. The sequence goes on from CAMCUY010000009.1 coordinate 27,056, forward strand.
TAGAGCTTGCGCTCGAAGGCCATCGGGTCGGTGATGTCCGCGCTTTTGCCGATGAAGATCTGCTTGATGACCGGCTCGTAGCGGCCGGAGGTTTTGCCGAGAATCTCGCTCCTGACCGGCACCGTGCGCCAGCCGAGGAACTTCTGGCCTTCCTCGCGGACGACGAGTTCGAACACCTGCATGGCGACCTCGCGCACCGATGCTTCCGGCGAGAAAAACGCACAACCCGAGCCGTAGTCGCCCTCGGGCGGGAGCTCGACGCCTTTTTTGGCCATTTCCCGGCGCAGGAATTTGTCCGGCATCTGGGTGAAGATTCCCGCGCCGTCGCCGGTCGCCGGATCCGAGCCACTCGCGCCGCGGTGGTCCATTTGTTCGTTCATCGTGAGGGTTTTCACGATGATGTCGTGCGACCGTTTCCCTTTCAAATGGGCGATGAAACCGACGCCGCAGGCATCTTTTTCACGCGATGGATGCCAAAGGCCTTGAGGTTTAGGCCAACCAAATGGGGATGTCTGCGATGTGGGCATGGAGTTTAGTAAGGAAATGAATCAGAATTAACGTAACATTGAGCAACTTACGTGCCGCGCAACTTAAGAAACTTCTTAACTGAAAGGAAATTCCGGAGATCAGAAGCGAAACGGGCGGAAATCTGCTTTCCACCGGGGGGCGTGTCAAGGCCGGGGGTGTCGCAAGACCAAGACTCGGGTTTTTCCGGATTATTTCCCGTTGGCCGGGATCGCTTCCATGGTGGGCACGGCAAGCGTGTGGACCTTGCAAGTGGTTTCGGGCGCGTAAGGCGTTTTGATTAATTTGGCGGCGAATCTTTGCAAATATGCCGCCCGGTGTTTCTCGGTGGTGATTTCTCCCTGATCTTCCAAGCCGAGGCCGGAAAACCAGTGGATCGCGCCGGAGGCGTCGCTGAGGGCGAGGCAAAGTGCCTGGCTTTTACCTCCGGAGTCGCTGAGGAACATCATTTTGATGACGCGTTCCGGTGTGTTTTCGATCACGCGGTGGGCGATGAACGTGTCGGAATTGTGAAGTCAGCCAACAAATCCTCGCCCGCATCCTGGCTGGGCGCTGGGGGGTAACCGTGGATTTCAAAGGCCCGGTCGTCTTCCTCGCCAGCGAAGCCTCCCGCTATGTCCACGGCGAGATCCTCGTCGTCGATGGCGGCTGGATGGGCAGGTGAAACCGAGGGCGGCTAGAGTTTGAGAAACGCGTCAGCGTCGAGGAAATCCTGGCCGTAGATCAGGTGGTCTAGCAGGGGCACTCCGGTGAGGTCCTCGACCACGCCTTTGTTCGTGATCATGGCGGTGTCCATCTCGTCCTCAAGCTGGTTGAGGACGATGCCGGCGCAGACGAGCCCTCTCGCGCGGATGGCGTGGACGGTGAGTAAGATGTGGTTGAGCACGCCGAGCTTGTTGCCGGCCACGAGGATGACGGGCAGTTTCAAATCCGCGGCGAGATCGGACACTCGGTAATTTGCGGCGAGCGGGACTTCCCAGCCGCCTGCGCCTTCGACGAGGACTTGCGCGTGTTTCGCGGCGAGACGGTGAAATCCGGCGATCAGCTCGGCGGGGTCCACGGTGCGGTTCTCCAACATGCCCGCGACATACGGCGCGACCGGGGTGTTGAGGTGAACCGGGTTGATTTCATCAAGATCGATCCCACCCGACGCGGCGGATAGAATGGCGGCGTCCTCGCGATCCCCGCAGGCGACGGGCTTGTAACCGACGGCGTCGCGGCCCTCGTTGCGCAGGGTCTCCAGAATCAGGCGGGTGACGTAGGTTTTGCCGACTCCTGTGTCGGTGCCCGTGATGAAGAAGCTCATGGCCGAGGGTTGGCGGGCAGAGGAGCGCGGGTCAAGGCGGGCGAATGACAAATTTCCCTTTCCCGTCGGAAATCCGCGTTCATGCTCGCCCCACATGACAGCAGATTTCCTGGTGATCGGCGCCGGCATTGCCGGGCTTTCCTTTGCCCTGCGGGCGGCGCGACACGGATCGGTGATCGTGGTCACGAAAGGGGACGCCTATGAGTCCAACACCGCGTGGGCGCAGGGCGGAATCGCCTCGGTGCTGCCCGAGAGCTTGCGCGATGCCGGGGATTCCGAGGAGTTTCACATCGCCGATACGCTCGATGCCGGTGCCGGGCTCTGCAAGGAAGCCGCGGTGCGGACGATTATTCACGAAGGCGCGACGACGATCGACGATCTGGTGGATTACGGCGTTTCGTTCGACCGGGAAAACGGCCATTTTCAGCTCGGCAAGGAAGGCGGCCACTCGCACCGGCGGATTCTCCATGCCCGCGACACGACCGGCCGCGAGGTGGCGCGCGCGCTCATCGAGACGGCGCGCAAGACGCCGAACCTGACTCTGTTGGAAGACCATTTCGTCATCGACCTGATTACTTCGACCAAGCTCGGCGGCGTGGTGGACGACCGGGTGCTCGGCGCTTACGTGCTTGAAACGAAGACCCACGAGGTGAAGGTCTTCCGCTCCGACCGGGTGATCCTCGCGGCCGGTGGCTGCGGAAAAGTCTATCTCTACACCACCAATCCCGACTCGGCGACCGGCGACGGCGTGGCGCTCGGCTGGCGGGCGGGCGCCTCGATCGCGAACATGGAATTCATCCAATTTCACCCGACCTGTTTCTACAATCCGGGAGCGACCGGTCCCGAGGCGCGCTCGTTCCTCGTCAGCGAGGCGGTGCGCGGAGAGGGCGGAATTCTGATCAACGCGAAGGGCGAGGACTTCACGAAAAAAATCGATCCGCGCGGCTCACTGGCGCCGCGCGACATCGTGGCCCGGGCCATCGACCGGGAAATCAAGCGCACCGGCGCGCCGTGTGTCTATCTGGACGTCACCCACAAGCCGAAGGGCTTCATGAAGGAGCGGTTTCCCTATATTTACGACACGCTCATGAAGTTCGGCCTCGACTGCGAGACCCAGCCGATCCCGGTGGTCCCCGCCGCGCATTACCAATGCGGCGGCGTGCTGACCGACGTGAACGGCAAGACTTCCATCCGCGGGCTGTTCGCGGTGGGCGAGGTCGGCTGCACCGGCCTGCACGGGGCGAACCGCCTGGCGTCCAACTCGCTGCTGGAAGGCAACGTCGTCGGCCGCCGCGCGCTGGATGAAATGATGCGGCTCTATCCGCCCGGCAAGGCCGCCACGGTGCCGCCGGAGATTCCCGAGTGGGAGCACGGCGACACCGCGGAGCCGGACGAGCTGGTGGTGATCTATCACAATTGGGACGAGATCCGGCGGCTGATGTGGGACTACGTCTCCATCGTCCGCACCGACAACCGCCTGCGCCGGGCCTCGGCGCGCTTGAGGAATCTGAAGAAGGAGGTCCGCGAGTTCTACTGGGGCCACCGCGTCAACGCGGACATCTTGGAACTGCGGAACCTCGTCGCTGTCGCGGGCCTGATCGTCGAGTGCGCCACCCGCCGCAAGGAATCGCGCGGCCTGCATTATACGATGGATCACCCGGAATCCGACGAGCGGCTCTGCACGGATACTGTCCTGCGGAAGTTCTAATGGTGGGGGACGTCCATTCCACCTGTTCACGCCTCCGTCAGTAATTCTCGGCTGACGCCGCGGAGTGCGAAGATTTTGACCAGCGTTTCCTCGATCAGGTTGTTCGGGCACGACGCGCCGGCGGTGATGCCCACGGTGACCTGGCGTTCCTCGGAAAACAACCGCGAGTAGTCGGAGCTGCGCTCCTCGCGGTGGTGCAGGTCGTAGTGGACGATTTCCTCGAGCGACTTGATGCAGGACGCGCCGCGGATGAAGAAGGTCGGCAGTTCGGGCTCGGCGATCTCCACGAGGTGGGCGGTGTTCGAGCTGTTATAGCCGCCGACGACGAGTAGCAGGTCCATCGGTTTGCGGAGCATTTCGAAAAGCGCGTCCTGTCGTTCCTGGGTCGCGCCGCAGATGGTGTCGAACATCTGGAACGCGGCCTCGTTGCCATCGCGGTCGATGGCCGCCTTGCGGAGCCGGCGCTGGATCTCCTCGGTTTCGCTCTTGAGCATGGTCGTCTGGTTGGCCACGCCGATTTGGCGCAAGTGGATTTCCGGATCGAAGCCCACGGAATGTTCGCCCTGGAAACGTTCCATGAATGCCGCCTTGTCGCCGCCGCTGCGGATGAAGTCGCAGACGTAATCCACATCTCCCAGAGTCAGTACGATGAGGTAGTTTCCATCGCCGTTTTCACCGAGCGCGCGTGAGGCGGTGGCACGGGTTTCCTCGTGGTTGGACTTGCCGTGGATGATCGAGGTGACGCCGTCCTTGGCGTAGCCGCGCACCCGCCGCCAGACTTTCATCACGTCGCCGCAGGTCGTATCCACCACGTAGCAGCCGCGCTCCTCGACCTTGTCCATGAACACGGTGGGCGCGCCGAAGGCCGGGACGATCACCACGTCGTCCTCCGTCAGGTCGTTGTAGCTGGCATCCAGCTCCTGCCACGGCAGCGAGACGATGTCCATCTCGCGGAGGTGGCGGTTGACGTCGGGATTGTGGATGATTTCGCCGATCAGGAAAATCCGGCTTTCCGGGAAAACCCGGCGGGAGGCGTAGGCGAGATCGATCGCCCGCTCGACGCCGTAACAGAAACCGAACTGCTCGGCCAGCAGCACCGTGGTGTTGCCGACGGTGATCTTTCCGCCGCGGTCGCGGAGTTTCTCGACGATCGAGGAATGGAAATGGACGGCCACCTCGGCGGAGACCCGTTCCATGACGTCCGGGCGTCGCACGTTGACCCGGGGCTTCTTGGTTTTGTTCGCGGCTTCGCTCATCTGCGGGGGGATATAAGCGCGAATCCGGGCGCGACCAACTCATTTCCCTCCGGGCTTGCCCTACGGAATTTCCGCGCCATGCTCCACCGCCTTGTGAGTTCCATTCCGGTCGAGCCATCTTTAGAAGCCTTCGTTGAGCTGGCGAAGCGGGGCAATGTCGTGCCCGTTTACACCCAGCTTGCCGCCGACTTCGAGACCCCGTTGTCCGCCTACCTTAAGTTGCGGGATAACCAGCATTCGTTTCTCCTGGAGAGTGCGGAGAGCGCCGAGAAAGGCGGCCGCTGGTCGATCGTTGGCAGCGGTCCACGGCTGGTTTTTGAAGCCCGGGACAAAAAAATCACCATCCGCGTGGGCTCGAAATCCCGCTCATTTACCGCTGAGGACGACGTTTTGGCCGCGCTGGAGCGGGAAATGGCACCTTACCAGCCGGTCACCCACGGCGCCCTGCCGCAGTTTTCCGGCGGGATGGTCGGCTATCTTTCCTATGACGCGGTCCGGCAGTTCGAACCGACGCTGGGCCCGCCGCCGCCGGACGCGCTCGGGATTCCGGACGCGATGTTCATGCTGGCGGACACCTTGCTGGTCTTTGATCACCGGCTGCGACGGTTGCAGGTGATCGCGAACGCGTTCATCGATGAATTCGCCACGCCGAAAGAAGCCTACGACGCCGCCCGCGGCCAGATCGCCGCGATGGTGGAGATCCTCAACCGGCCACTGCATGTCGAGGCGCTCAACGGACTGGTGAAAGTCGAGCCCGTCGAGGCACGCAGCAACACGACGCAGGAGGAATTTGAAACCATGGTGCGCGAGGGCAAGGAGTTCATCGCCGCCGGGGATATTTTCCAATTCGTCCCCAGCCAGCGCTTTGAAACCGACTTCGACCGCCCGGCGGTGGATCTCTATCGCGCGTTGCGGCTGGTGAATCCGTCGCCCTACATGTTCATTCTGGAGCTGGGGGATTTCGCGCTGGTCGGCAGTTCGCCGGAAGTCCACGTGCGCTCGATCCAGGGCCGCATCGACATCCGGCCCATCGCCGGCACCCGCTGGAGAGGGGAAACCCCCGAGGAGGACGATGCGCTGGCTGCCGAGCTTCTGGCAGACCCGAAGGAGCGCGCCGAGCACCTGATGTTAGTCGATCTCGCCCGCAACGACGTGGGCCGCATCGCCAAGCACGGCAAGGTCAGCGTGGATGATTTCATGATCGTCGAGCGATACAGCCACGTCATGCACATCGTCTCCAACGTCTCCGGCGAGCTCGATCCGTCGCACAGTGCTTACGACGTTCTGCGCGCGACATTTCCCGCGGGCACCGTCAGCGGCGCGCCCAAGATCCGTGCGATGCAGATCATCAACTCACTGGAGAAAAACAAGCGCTGCGCCTACGCTGGCGCGGTCGGTTATTTCGGTTTCGACGGATCGCACGACTCCTGCATCACGCTCCGCACCTGTCTGCTCAAGGGCGGCAAGGCCTATGTCCAGGCCGGCGCCGGAGTGGTCGCAGATTCGAATCCGACCTACGAATACGAGGAAACCGTCAACAAGGCGAAGGGCATGCTCCGCGCCATCGCCCTCGCCAAGACGATGGGCGTCTGAATTTAAATTTCAAGTTCTCCACCGTCATGCTGCTCATTCTCGATAACTACGATTCCTTCACCTACAACCTCGTTCAATACTTCGGCGAGCTTGGCGCGGAAATGAAGATTTTCCGCAACGACGTGCTCACGGTGGAGGACGTGAAGGCGCTCAAGCCCGAGCGTATCTGCATTTCGCCCGGCCCCTGCACGCCGACGGAAGCGGGGATTTCCTGCGAGCTGATCAAAGAGTTAGGCGCGACGATTCCGATCCTCGGCGTCTGCCTCGGCCACCAGTCCATCGGTCAGGTTTACGGCGGCGACGTGGTCCGCGCCGACCGCCTGATGCACGGCAAGACCTCGCCGATCCACCATTCCGGCAAGAGCGTTTTCGGCGGAATGCCGAGCCCGTTTGAAGCCACCCGCTATCACTCGCTCATCGTGAAGCGGGAGACTCTACCCGATTGTCTTGAGATCACCGCGTGGACCGAGGAAGGCGAGATCATGGGGCTGATGCACAAGGAGCACCCCGTCCACGGCGTCCAGTTCCACCCGGAGTCGATCCTCACGCAGGACGGCAAGCGGTTGTTGGAGAATTTCCTGAAGTTGTGACCCACTTTGCCTGAATCCTCTTCTCACGAAGCTTCGTGATCGAGCGGCGTGGATTCAGGCTGGCTGCTGTTGCGAAATGCAGTGCAGGGTGCCGCCTTCCTCAACGAGGTCGAGGCAGTCGATGCCGGTGATTTTGCGATCCGGGAACAACTCGCGGATCATGCCGAGCGCGCGGTCGTCGTTTTTGGGTTGGCGGAAGGTGGGGACTAACACGCCGCTGTTGACAATGAGGAAATTCACGTAGGACGCGGGCAGCACGGGGAGTCGCCAGCCGGCCACCTCACAGGCTTCGGGCAAGGGGATTTCCAACACTTCGAAGGCGCGTCCGTTCGGCCCGCTGAAGGCGCGCAGGCGGCTGAGATTTTCGCCGAGGATGAGTTGGTTCGCCCCGCCGTGGTCGATGCAGGCGAGGAGGGTTTGCGGATCGATGAATCTGGCGAGGTCGTCGATGTGGCCGTCGGTGTCGTCGCCCTCGATCCCTTGTTTGAGCCAGAGGATTTCCGAGACGCCGAGGCCGTCGCGGAGGTGTTGTTCGATTTGTTCGCGGTCGAGCTTTGGGTTCCGGTTAGGATTGAGCAACACCGCCTCGGTGGTGAGGAGTTGACCGGCACCGTTGATTTCGATGGCACCGCCTTCGAGAATCATGCCTCCTTTGAAAAGGCGCTTGCCGAGCGAGGCTGCGATGCGGCCGGGGATCGCGTTGTCCTGGTCCCATGGCGGAAATTTCCCGCCCCACGCGTTGAACTCCCAATCGGTCACCGCCACCTCGCCCGTCTCGGTGTGCTTCACGAAAATCGGTCCGTGGTCGCGACACCAGACGTCGTTGTGTGGGTGGTCGAAAAGTTGGACGCGCTCCGGCACCGCTTTGGCCCGGTTGCAGGCGGCGGAGATCGCGGCGTGGTCCGCGTCCGGCGCGTTGATCCGCACCGGCTCGAAGCGCGAGATGGCGGCAGCGATTTCGGCGAATTTCGCCCAGATCATCTCGCGCTTGGCCCCGCCCCAGTGGCGCGGATCTTCCACCGGCCAGGAAAGCCACACTGCTTCCTGGGCCGACCATTCGGGGGGCATCGAAAATCCAGCGGCGGCAGCAGTCATGGGCGGAAGATGCACGGGGGGAGGCGGTGGAATCCAGCTTTCATTCATGTCACTCCGGCAAAAGCGAGGCCGCGCAAACTTTTTCTCTAAAAGTGACTGATGACTTTTTCTGAAGTTGGTTGGTTTTGTGGTTTGGGCTTGGATTTTGTTAGCTTGAAGTGAGGTAGGTTTTGCCGGTTTTCCATGTCTCGGAGATCTCGATAAGGACGCCGGTGACGAGCCTTAGGAGCGATTCCTCGCTCGGGAAGAGTCCGACGACGTGGGTGCGCTTCTTGATCTGGCCGTTGACATTCTCGCAGGCATTGGGTGTCCGCAGGCGCCTCCTGTGAGCTTCCGGAAAGGCGAAGACGGCGAGGCCTTCGGGCAGGTTCTCCTCGGCCCAGGCAGCGAGCTTGGGTTGGCTTTCCGAGTAGGTTTTCACGAAATCATTGAGGCGCTCTGAGGCGTTGAGAATGACCTTGATGTCCGAGGCGACCTTGCCTTTGAGATGCTCTTTGGTGAGGTGTTCCTGGGCGTTTTTCTGGAGGTGGAAATGGCAGCGCTGCCACGGAGTGCCGTTTAAGGGGGCTTTGAGCGCCGCTTTCCGGCCGCTGTGGGCATCCGATGTGACGAGATCCGGGATGCCGATACCGCGCTCCTTGAGGCCGGCCAGGAACCCGCGCCACTGGACTTCCGCCTCGGATAGGGCGCAACTGACTCCGAGGATCACGCGCTTGCCGTCGTCGCGGCGGATGCCGTGGGCGATGAGGGTGCGCAGTCTCGGACAACCCCGTCGATGCGGACTTTGTGGTAGGTGGCGTCGAGGGTCATGAACGAGATCCCTGGAAGGGGTAAGCGGTCTATCAGCGGCCACTTTGTGACGAAGCATCAGAAGCATACAGCACTCGTCCTTGAATCGGAGCGGTCTTCAAAAAGGCGGCCGCTTGCTCATAGTCCGTGAATAGCTGCCGATCCAGACCATGCGCCCAGTAAGCGGAGTGAACCGGGTAAAGCTCCACCAACCTGAGTAAGCCGGTGACAATCGCAAGCGGCTTGCGCCATGGGCCGGCAAACACCTCAGTGAAGAGAATCCAGAATGAAATCCCCGCCGCGGCGGCTAAGAGTCTGTCGGGAATTAACGATTTAACAGGCTGAGAATCGGCGGCACGAGTTTTTGAATCTGCCTGAGTTGGCGTTAAATTGAGAACAGCCCTCCTTAAACCCTCCTTATTGAGACTGGGCGAGTTTCAAGCTCTAAGTTCGACAGGCTGGTTCCGGCGCGCGGACTTCCACAAAGAGCGGCAACAGTTCCGCCAGACGGAAAACGGGCACGACCAGCACCACAACCGAGAGGAGAGAGGGCAGCAAACTTGGCGAATCAACAACTGCGACACCGTGTTCAACAGTGACAGAAATGTCTTGAGACTGGACGCAAATTTGTGTTATGCAGGATCGCTATGGAAAAACAAACTAAAACCGTGCAGGCGCTCGCTGAAGAGCTGGGATTCGATTCAGAAACGATGCACGCTCTGATGATCGAGTTCGCTGTGAAAACCATCCACTGGAACCTCAATACTGAAGTCCATCCGCTCGAAGCGCTGATACTCGACGCCCGCCCCGGCGACATGTAGGGCTGGGGCTTGCACAGCACCTACCCACCAGACTGACGCTGGAATTTTTTAGTTAGGAAAAACCAGCCTGCGGTCAAATGGGTTTCAAGAAGTGGCCCGAGACGGATTTGAACCGCCGACACGTGAATTTTCAAACTGCGTATCACTCCCTATGCCTATTGGTTTTCAATGGGTTAATTCCGATTGAAAAACCGAATTCCGTTTGTTCTCGACTTATTACTGCGATATCGCACAATCCCGGCAAGCCTAGCAGCGACACGTGAAGAGTTTCCCGAAACCCTAACGACAACCCGCAGGACGGCTTCCACCAATGGCAAGAATCGCAGAACTCAACTACCGCAAAACCCCGAAGGGATGGCTCGTCAATGTTCCGGGGAGCTTATCCGACACCGGAAGATTCCGCCGCCGATATTTCACAACCAGGGACAAGGCCAAAGCGGAAACCCAGCGCCTCAACGAAATCCAAAAAGGCCAGCGCGGCCTTGCCGCCGATATCTCCAGCGCCACCGCTGAGGACGCAATCAAGGCCCGTGAATTGCTGGCCGGCCACAACGTCACGCTCGCACAAGCGGCGGCGTTTTACGCCCAGCACCACGACAAACGAGCCAAGGCCCCCACCCTACGGGATGCGTGGAAGAGCGCCATTGACCACCGGAAGAACCACCGGCCCGCCACGTTGGAGTCCTACCGGAAGTTGGAAAAGAAGCTCCCCGCGTGGTTCATGGACATGAACTGCCACGACATCACGCCCGACCACATCAGGAAGGCGCTGGACGAATACACGCCGGGAGCGACCGCATGGAAAAACGGGAGGGCTTACATTTCGACCGTGATGGGTGACCTCGTGAAGCTCGAACTCATTGCCGAGAACCCAACACGGAAGATGATGGTGGCCCGTGCCGAGGAAACCGACGACGAGGTTGTCATTTACACACCGGCCGAACTCAAGAGCCTGTTCGCCGCCTGCATTGACTACCCGATGGGGGACGTTGACCGGCTTTGCTCTGAATGCGTGGCACCTTTCGCGTTCATGGCGTTTGCCGGAATCCGGCCCGTGGAAATCACAAAGCTGAAGTGGGAAAACGTCTCCCTCGAACTCCGCAACATCCGCATCGGCTCGACCGTCGCCAAGAAACAGTATCGGCGGAACGTCCGCATCAATGACACGATGGCCGCATGGATTGCCGCGATCCCCGAGGACCAGCGGAAAGGCAAAATCATCCCCGCCCGCTGGCGATACAAAGCCGCCAAAGTTAGGATAACTGCCGGAATCGACGGCAGGGAAAAGCAGGACGCGCTGAGGCATTCATTCGGCACCTACACGCTCGCCGTTGAGAATAACTTGGACATGCTGAAAGCCGACATGGGACACGGCACCACCGCCGTCTATTTCGACCACTACCACAAGGCCGTCACGAAGGCCGAGGCCCTGCCCTACTGGAAGGTCATGCCGCAAGGCGTGGCAGCACCCGCAACAATTCAACCCGTAGAATCTGTAGCATGAAACACGCCGACAAATTGCGCGCAGATATCGCCGCCGACGCCGCGCTCGTAGCCCGCCTTGCCGCCAGCGAAAGGAAGATGCGCCCGACGTTTCTGAAAGCCGCCGCGTGGCATGACGCGCTGTTTCCGCCAGAATCACCAACAAGCCAGCGCCGGGGGGGGAACAAGCTTGCGCCATCGCCCGCGCTGATGGACGCCGTGTGCGCCATCCTCGACGCAAAGATGGGGCATGAATACGATCTTGCCAAAAGCGATTTCGACCGGGCGATGAAAACCGGCGACGTGGCGTTTTTCCGCATGATGGCCGAGGCCGCGCAATACGTTAGGGACATCCCGCTTGCGCGAAAAACTTGGGCAAAGCATGTCGTCGCCGCCCGCAGGATTGCCGCCGATATGATGGGGGAAAGCGGACCGCTGCCGCGCTGGGTTGAAGTGAAGGACGCAATCTTGAAACAGTTAGAGCAAGAGGCTTACCTCGAACCGAGCCGGGACTGGGGGCGAGTGAGAAAAGCGGCGGGGCTTGGCGATCTGCCTGATTGACGGTGCGCCAACTATCCCGAGCGTGGCGCACTCAAGAACGGGAATAATGGCATTTTATAGGAATCGCAATGAACGCGATTCCGCAAACAAAACAAGTCGAAGCGCCGCCCGTAGTGGTTAGCGCAAAAGTCATCGCCAAGGCACTATCCTGCTCGACGCGATATGTCCACCTGCTCGCCGAGGCTGGCACCATCCCGCATTACCGCTGGGGACGTGCCTGCATTCGATTCGATCAAGCCGCCGTTTTTAAGGCGCTTGGAATTCAAACCGAGGCCGCAGCCGGGCAAGGCAAGTGAACCCTCAACCCGAACCGCTCGCCCTCGGCCTGGAGGAAGAGCTAACCACCCGCCGCCCGGTGACTGTTGAACAGCACAAGCTGTTCATCGACTCCCTGCTCTCGGAAGCAGACCTCGACGAGATCGACGCCCTCGTTGCGGAACTCCGCGAAACTCAAACCAGCGACTCCGAACCATGAGCCAGGCACCCGAAACGCAAGCGACCGCCGCCCCGGCAAGGACGACGGTCAACAACCGAAACGATGGGAAAGGACATAACATGTCCCACCCTGGTGGACAAGGCAAAATGTCGATCTTCCGAGGCGTGAAAGCGTTCAAGGCGCACGCGCAGATAACCCTGGTGAGCTTTGCAAAGGAAGCCCGCGACGGGGCGCACCGCAAAGCAGTGGAGTCCTACCGCACGGCGCTGATACTCGAAGATCCCGACGCGGAGGAAATGAAGAAGAGGCTCGAAGCTGTCACAGTGTCCGGCACCGTCACCAGTGGCATCAGGAAGGAAGCGGCGGAGGAAGGGCGATTCAATCACAACGGCATCTTGCAAGTGGACATTGACGGTGTGGAAAACCCCGGCCAAATCCGCGACATGATCGCCAGCGATCCGCACATCCCCTTTGCATCCGTCTCGCCAAGTGATGACGGAGTGAAGGCCTTCATGTTCATTCCCGTCTGCAAGAGTCGCGACGAGCACCTTGCCGCGTTCGCCGCGATGCAGGGCTATATGAAGAAGACCTATGACATCACCATTGACGCAAGCACGAGCGACACCGCCCGGCTTTGCTTCGTCCTCTACGATCCCCAAGCCAAGTGGAACGCTGCTGCGGTGCCGCTTGTCATCCCCGAGCCGCAGGCGGCACCACCGCAGGCCGCAAAGCCGAAGGTGGACACTCCAGCACCACGGGAGGACGACGGCTTCTCACTCGCGGAAACTGCCGAAGACGTCCGCGCCTTGCTCGCTGCCATACCTCCACGGCCTGAATACATGGAGTGGCTAACGGTCTGCTCCTCTGTCTGGGATGCGTTGGGAGAAATCGAAGGCACCCCACTGCTTCAAGAGTGGTCGCCGGAAGAGTCCCCCGGCGAGTATGCCTCCAAATTCAAGGATCGCCTGAAAGATGTTCATGCGGGCACGCTCGTTAGCATCGCAAAAGCCAATGGCTTCGACACTCGCCGCGCGGCCGCCGCCAAGCACGCGGAGCGCGATGGACCATCGCCACGGATGAAAGGACCGTGGGACAAACAGGCCGCACCGGGCGATGGTGGGAAAGCGCCGCCGTCGCCGGAGTCATTCCGCGACATGCTCGCCGCCCGCGCCTTCGATGCCAGCAACCCGCCGACCCAGCCCGTGCCCGTCATCAAGCTGGGCGGGAAGTGCATTGCCACTGTCGGCAACGTCATGGCGGTGCAAGCGGGCATCAAGTCGGGGAAGACCGCCACGGTCGGCGCCATCCTCGCCGCGTTCGTCATTGGCGACGGGAGCGGGGAGCACGACACGCTGGGCTTCACCGCCGCCAACCCCGAAGGGCATTGTGTCCTGCACTTCGACACCGAGCAAAGCCGTTACGACCACGATGGTGTGATCCGTCGGGCGCTGGCCCGCGTGGGCAGGAGCGAGCCGCCCGAGTGGTTCCAATCGTTCTGTCTCACCGACCTGAGCCAAAAGGACCGGATGCGGGCGATCGAGACGACAATCGAGAATGCTGTCGCCACTTTCGGTGGCGTGCGTGCTGTCCTCCTCGACGGCGTGGCGGACTTCATGCGCGATCCGAACGATGCCGAGGAGGCCTTCGCCCTGGTGGACAAGCTGCACGCGCTCGCCATCACGCACGGGTGCACCATCCCCTGCGTGATCCACGAAAACCCAGGGTCCGACAAGACGCGCGGGCACCTTGGATCACAGCTTGCTCGGAAGGCGGAAACCAACCTCCGACTTCACAAGGACCCGGCCACCGGCATCACGACGATCTGGGCGGACTACGCGCGGCATTGCCACATCCCGAAGGATGCAGGCACCTGCTTTGCATGGTGCGACACGGTGGGGCGGCATGTATCGAAGGGCACGGCGGGCGCGATCAAGGCCAGCATCAAGACCGAGAAGTTCCGAGAGGAGGCTGAGAAGGCCTTCGGCGACGAGGACGCGCTCGGCTACAGCGCGTTGGTCGCAGCGATCATGGCTGCCGTGGAGATCACGATAAAAACAGCCGAGAAGCGTGTCGTTACTTATCAGGCCGAAGGCATCGTGAGGAAGGATGCAAGTGGTTCCTACAGGCTGAAATGACCGTTTACCCTCCAACCCTCCGACTACCCTTTTTTTACCCTCCGAAGGGTAGGGATGGGATGGCTACCCTTTACCCCTACTACCCCTATAGGGGGTAGGGGTAAGGGTAATCCCCGCAGCGCAAAACTTTGATTCCATAACAACTACCCTCCACCCCATTATGCAACCTACTCGATTAGACATCCGCCCCTCAGCATGCGGAACCACTACAGCGAAGCCGGGCGCCTCATCAGCGTCGACGAAAACAGCCCCGACCGGATCGCCGCCCGCCGGGAGGCACTCCACCCCGCTGACCACGACTTCGATGCGAACCTCGCCCCCGAAGACGACGGTCAGACATTCGACGCGGCGGGACTGAAATCAATTCCCCGCCAAGCCCTGCTCATTCTGCTACGGTTCATCTTCCCACCCCCAGGCGGCCCTCGCCCGTTGCGCGTGGCACAACTCCGCCTTGTTGCCTTGGCTCATTTGGCCGGGCTCGAA
>CAMCUY010000010.1 GCA_945879075.1 Akkermansia muciniphila
GCTTGATGGATTTCCGATGCTTTGCCTCGCTGGACCTCGAAGTCCCGGCGGAGGGCGCGATTTTGACCGGCGACAACGCCCAAGGGAAAACCTCGATCCTCGAAGCCTTGTGCGTGCTGGTCCGGCTCCACTCGCCGCGCACCCACCGGCTGGCGACGATGGCGCGCGTCGGCAGCAAGGGATTTGGCATCGCCGGGGATCCATGGGGCAGCGAGCGGCAGGTGCGGTATTCGCGCGAGGGCATGGTGCTCAAGGTGGACGAGGAAACCCGCCCCAGCCAAACGCGCTACCTTGAGGACGGCGGATTGGTAGTGTGGATGGGAAATGAGGACTTGGAACTGGTGCGCGGCCCCGGCGAGGGACGCCGCCGCTATTTGGATTTCCTCGGCGCGCAAATCGATCCCGCCTACCGCCGCTCGTGGTCGCGCTACCGCCGGGCCTTGCGGGCGAAGAATTTGCTGCTCAAGGAAAGCCGGCCCCGCGACGCGGAAATTCTGTCCTACGAGGAAATCCTGGTCGAGCACGGCAGCGTGTTGATGGAAGCGCGCGCCCGCCTGATCGAAGAACTCGCCCCGCTTGCCGCCGAGGCGCAGCGGGCGGTTAGCGGCAAGGACGAGCCGTTGACGCTCAACTACCTTCCCGCCAGCGGCCCGGATTTGCGGGAGTCGATGCTGCAAGCCCGCGAACGTGAAACCCGCTTGCGCCAGGCGGTCGTCGGCCCGCACCGCGACGAGCTGGATCTGCGAATCCACGGCATGCCCGCCGCCGATTTCGCCAGCGAAGGCCAGCAGCGCACGCTCGCGCTGGCCCTGAAACTCGCGCAGGGAAAATTACTCGAACGCCGCGGCGGGAAACTGCCGATCTACCTGATGGACGACATCTTCGGCGAGCTCGACCCCGGCCGCCGCAACGCGCTGATGAACCACCTCCCGCCGCTCGCGCAAAAATGGATCACCACCACTCACCTCGATTGGATGCAGGAAACGCCGCAGCTCGGCGAACTCGGCCGCTTCCGCCTGAGCGACGGGAAAGTATCTAACTAAATCCCCAGCACCGCCCGGTGAATGCGGCCGGGAGATTTCTTGAGAAACTGGCGGGCCAACAATTCAAACTCTTCCGAAAGGTCGGTCAAATGAAGTTCCAGCGCGCCATCGCGACCTGGCGCTTCGAGCAAGTCCAGCCGGGTGAGTTCCTTTTTCAGATGCTCGGCACAAGTCGTCGCGGAGTCCACGAGGCGCACGTCCGCCGGCAAGACCTGCTGCAAAACAGGGATCAGCAGCGGATAATGGGTGCAGGCGAGCATCAGCGTATCGATCCCCTTCTCCACCAGCGGGTCCAAATAAGTCTTCAAAACCTGCCGCGTCGCCGGGTGGTCGACCCAGTTTTCCTCGATCAACGGAACCAGCAGCGGAGTCGCCTGGCCGTGGATCATCAGGCCGGTTTTCCGCAACGCGAGCGCGTGCTGATACGCGTGGGAGCGGATGGTGCCGCGGGTCGCGATGATGCCGATGCGTTCGGCATTCGGGCAGGCGAGCGCGGCTTCCACGCCAGGTTCGATCACCCCGAGAATGGGAATCCGGTATTTCTCATGCAAACTTGGCAGGGCGTGCGCGGTCGCGGTGTTGCAGGCGACGACGATGGCTTTCACCCCGCGGGCGATAAGAAACCGCACGTCCTCGTCCGCGAACTGACGGATGGTCTCCGGGCTTTTCGAACCATACGGCAGCCGGGCGGTGTCGCCGAGATACAAAATGTTTTCCGCAGGCAAAAGTTCCTGCACCGCCCGGACGACGGTCAAACCACCGACACCCGAGTCAAAAAATCCAAGAGGCGCTGAATTCACTGGCGGGAGTGTGAACGCCCGCTCGTTGTCGCCAAGCGCAAAGCGATGTCGATGAGGTCTTCGAGATCAGTCATGGGGAAATATAGATTACCGGAGGCCGGTTAGCGTTTGGTGTAATGGACGGATCTACCGGAACCGTGCCGGACCAGCAAACCCGCTTGCAACATCCGAGAGAGGGTGGCCTTGACCGTGTTGCGGCTGGCACCTGTCGCCGCCACGATGGACGCCACGGAGACGCGCGCTTGGCTGGCGAGAAGCTCGCTAATAGAACGGGCCAGCGGCGTGAGCGTGGCGAGCGCTTGTTGTTCCGCATCCAGACGGCTGAGGAGCCGGTCTTTCTGGGTCTTGAGAGCTTTCAGAAAAAACAACAGCCAAGGATGCCATGCGGGTTCCGGCTCCTTGAGCGTTGTTTGGGTTTGGCGCAGCGCCACATAGTAGCCTTCCTTGTTCGCCTCGATCACGCTTTCCAAGCTGGAATACGGGACGTAAGCGTAGCCCGCTTGCAGCAGTAGCAATGTGGTCAAAACCCGGGAAAGTCGCCCGTTGCCGTCTTGAAACGGATGCACCGCCAGAAAACCGACGATGCAAACGCCGATCCGCAACAACGGGTGCCATTGATCGGGCACCGCCTCGGCTTCCCGGTGCCAATCCAGCAGCTTCCGCATCTCGAACGGCGTATCGAAGGGGGAACTGGTTTCGAACACGATACCGAGCATCTTGCCATCCGGGTCGAAGGCCGCCACATGGTTCGGGTGGGTCTTGTAGTCGCCGCGGTGGCGTGTGTCTTTGTCACTGAATTGGAGCAATTCCGCATGGAGTTGCTTGAGATGGTTCTCGTTCAGGGGAAGATCGGCCCAGCTTTCGAACACCCGCTCCATGACCCGCGCATAGCCCACCACCTCCTGCTCGTCACGAGTGGCGAACGACGTCTGATTCAAGCTGGCCAACAACCGTTCCACCTCGTGATTGGACAACTTGACCCCCTCAATGCGTGTCGAAGAGCCGATGCTTTCAATCGTGGCGCTGTGCCGGAGAGCCAGCAACCGCTCCGGTGCCAACGTGCGCAACGCCTGCCACTGACCTTTCGCCTCATCGAGCTGGGCGATGATGTGCAGCATTTCCGGGGTGATCAGCGGGGCTCGTGTCATCCGATACCCGCTTCATATCCAATTTATCCAATTCGGCAATTCAAAAGGTGGACATCCTGACGTTGAAGGCTTTTCACATGAGTTTTCTCACCGGCCTTCATCTCAAAAGCAATTTCTTAGCAATACTATGATTCCGCTTCCCCGCTGCCATCCGCAGGTCTAGCCTCCCGCCGAAATGAGCAGCTGTGGGCCGAAAATGAAGATGGATCCGACTTTGCACCGGGACAAGAAGCCGGACTGGATCAAAGTGCGCTTGCCGAACAACCCGGCGTTCTGGTCCACCAAGTCACTGATCACCGACTTGAAATTAGTCACCGTTTGCGAGGAAGCGCAGTGCCCGAACCGCTGGGAATGCTGGGGCCAAGGCACCGCCACCTTCATGATCGCCGGCGACAAATGCACCCGCGCCTGCGGCTTTTGCGCCGTCAAAACCGCCAAGCCCGACGCGCTCGAATCGGACGAACCCGCCCGCGTTGCCGAGGCCACCCGCCGGATGAATTTGCGCCACGTCGTCATCACCGCCGTCGCCCGCGACGACCTGCGCGACGGCGGGGCTGAGCATTTCAAGCTCACCATCGAAGCCGTCCGCCAGGCGAATCCGGAGATCATCATCGAGGTGCTCGTGCCGGATTTCAACGACCGCGACTGGGCGCTGGCGATGGTGATGGAAGCCCGGCCGCATATTTTCAACCACAACCTCGAAACCGTCGAGCGGCTCACCCCGCTCGTCCGCTCTCGCGCCCAATACCAGCGCAGCCTGACCGTTTTGAAAAAGGCCAAGGCCATGGTCAACGGCAAGGTCGCCACCAAAAGCGGCATGATGCTCGGCCTCGGCGAGCGCCATGAGGAAATCCTCCGCGCCATGGACGACCTGCTAGCCCATGACGTCACCGTGCTCACGATGGGCCAGTATTTGCGCCCGACGCAGAAGCATCTTCCGGTGGTCGAATACATCACACCCCAGGCTTTCGATGAATACAAAGCCATCGCGCTCGCCAAAGGCTTCCGCCACGTCGCCAGCGGCCCGCTCGTCCGCAGCTCCTATCATGCGGCGAATTTCCGCCCGGAACTCGATGTCCTCGAAGCGATCGAAGCCGACGTCCGCGCCGCCCGCGGCCTTGAACTCGGACCCGAGCATCTCGCCCTGCCCTCGCCGCAGCCGGGCCTGGTCAAAGCCATCGCCTGATCGTCATGCGCCACTGGTTGATCAAGTCCGAGCCCGACGTTTTCAGCATCGACGACCTCGCCAAGGTCGAGCGCGAGCCGTGGAGCGGCGTCCGGAACTATCAGGCACGGAATTTCATGTGGAAGGAAATGAAACCCGGCGACCTCGCCCTTTTCTACCACTCGAACGCCAAGCCGCCCGGCGTGACCGGCATCGCGCGCGTCGTCAGAATCCCCTACCCCGACCCCACTCAGTTCGACGCGAAAAGCGAATATCACGACCCTAAGTCCAAGCCGGAAAATCCCCGCTGGTGGCTCACCGATTTCGAATTCGTCGGGAAATTCCCTGAAATGCTGACGCTCGAAGCGATCAAGGCGGACCCGGTGCTTTCCGAAATGATGGTCTGCCAGCGCGGCACCCGGCTCTCGATCAACCCGGTCGACCCCCTCCACTTCAAGCGCGCCTGCAAGCTCGCCGGATGGAAACCTTGATCCAGCCCTGAACCGGGTCTAGCATGAAAAACCGGGAGACAAATCCCGCCACCCGCTCCGCTCGTATGGACGAAGACACCCCCATGGCATCCCTAACCGCTGCCTCCGAAGCATCGTCCGCCGCTTCCGCCTGGCGTGAGTGGCTGGAGGAACACGGCCCGAAGCTATTGCTCTTCGCCCGCCAGCAAACCCGCTCCCACGGAGATGCGGAAGACGTCTTCCAGGACGCCCTCGTCAAGCTGGTGCAAAAAGTCAGCTCGGGCGAGTTCGTCGGCGGACAGGAGGCGTGGCAACCGTATCTTTACACGACCATCCGCCGCCTCGCCATCGACCTGAGCCGCCGCGACGACCGCCGCAAACGCCGCGAGGACAACGTCGGCGCCGATGCCGAGACCGGCGAGTTCGATGCGTTCAATCCATGGTTCGAGAGTGATTCCTCGGACGACGAAACCCGCGACCAGCTCGAAAAAAGCCTCAAGGAACTGCCTCCGAAATTCGCCGAAGTCATCACCATGAAAATCTGGGGCGAGCGCACCTTCGCCGAGATCGGTGAAATTCTCGGAATTTCCCAAAACACGGCGGCCTCCCGGTATCGCTATGGACTTGAAGCTCTCAAGCGCAACCTGGCCAACGCCCGCCGCCGCGGCGACCTTTCCATCTGACTTTATCTAGCAAGCCGTCATGACTCCCGACCAGCCATCTCTCGAAGCGGAACTTCGCGAACTCCGCGCGGCCACTCTCGACGAAGGCTTGCTCACCCGGCTCGAAGCCGCCGCCGAAGGAACGCTCACGCGGCTCGCCCACGGAGAAATCCGTTTCGAGGAGATTCTCCACAGATCCTCGCCGGCCAGGCTTTCACCCGCATTCCTCGCGAGCCTGGAATCCATCGTCCGTGAAGTCCCCTTCCCCGTGGACGAAAAAATCCTGCGATTCCCTAAGGCCGCCGTCCACACCCGCCGGACCCGCCCGATCTGGGGCGCGGCCGCAGCCGTCGCTTTGATCGGGGCCGTCACCGCGCTCATGATTCCCGCTGGAAAAGCCCCTGCGATTCCAACCCGCCAGGTCGCCGTGACATCACCGCCGGTCACGGCTCCCGCCAATGAAAATCTCGTTCCCGCCAGTTTCAACCGCGGACTGAGTGAAGTCCACGATGAGGGAGTTGTCTGGAAATCCAACAACCAGCCGCACACCGTCGTCCGCGTGGTTTATAAGGATCGGATCACCCTCAAAGAAGCTAACGGAAGAACCTTCCAGGTCGAGCAGCCGCGGGTCGAATACATGCTGGTCCCCGCGAAAACCGATTGAACCGGAAATTTTCAAACAAAAAACCGGGATAACTCCGATTCCAGTCCACAAGCCATGAAGCACCGCTCATTTCAATTCGTCACCGCCGGACTAGCCGCCCTGGCCATGCCCGCCTTCGCTCTCGAAGCGCCGGCAGACGACGCGCCGCCACCGACTGTCGCGCCGCACAGGGACGCCAAGCCACCCGAGATCAAACACCAGGCCGCAGCGGTGCCCGCGCCTCAAGCACAAGCTGCCTTCCTCGGTGTGGTCTCCGGCGATGTCCCGGAAATGCTCGCAAGCCATCTCGGCCTGAAACCCGGCGCAGGAGTACTGGTTAGATCATTGGTGCCCGGCGGCCCGGCCGACAAATCCGGGATCACCGCCAACGATGTGATCCTCCGCGTCGCCGGCCATGAAATCGGATCGCCCGAGGCGATTTCCAATCAAATCGCGACTCACCAGCCGGGCGACACCGTCACCATCGATCTCATTCAAAAGGGCAAACAAACCAAGCTCGACGTCGCCTTGGGCATCAGGCCCGCCGCGATTGCCGCCCTGGAGCCGCAGCCGCTAGATCCGCGCAATCTCGATGGCCTGCCCAAGGAACTGGCCGACCGCATCCGCCGCGCCATCGAAGGCAATCTCGGCGGCATGGATCTCAAGCTGGGAGACAACGGGCTGCAAATAGCCCCCGAGATGGAAGACGCCCTGCGCGACCTCAATAAGCGCATGGAAAATGCGATGGGCAAGGATTTGCTCCCGCCGGCAGCGGGCAACGGCCAGCCACAGATCCAGGGCGGCGCCACGATTCGAATGAAAGACCCGCAGGGAAGCGTGGAAGTGAAGTCCAAGGATGGCGGCAAGGAAGTCACCATCCGCGACCAGCAGGACAACGTCACGTGGAGCGGCCCGTGGGACACCGCCCAAGACCGGGCTGCGGCTCCTGACGACGTGCGCCAACGCCTGCAAAGCCTCAATTTCGACACCAATTTCAACGGCAACGGCCTGAGGTTGCAAATGAGGCCGAACGCTCAACCGGGCTTCCCCGACAACTGACCCCGACAACATTTTTTCACGGAGATGGGTTCACACCCGCGTTCGGCAAGTGTCCGGGCCCGGGGGTGTGTTTTTCGGCGACGCGGGATCGACATCAATATCGGCCGCACTATCACCATGACGGGGGCCAGATCTGCCGTGAGGAGTCGCCGTCAACGGGTCTGGCCATCAGGCCAGCCACTTCGCCCGGACGCGAAAAAACCGCCGGAGGCCATCCGGCGGCTTTTTGAAATCAATCGTCGTTGGAAATTAGGCGAGGGTGCCTTCTTCTTCCTTGGCTTCGTCCTTGTCGCAGTCTTTCTTGCACTTGCCGGCGAGGGTGCCTTCTTCTTCCTTGGCTTCGTCCTTATCGCAGTCTTTCTTGCACTTGCCGGCGAGGGTGCCTTCTTTTTTCTCCTCGTCGTCCTTCTTCTTATCGCACTTGCCGCAATCGGCGAGGGTGCCTTCTTCTTCCTTGGCTTCGTCCTTGTCGCAGTCTTTCTTGCACTTGCCGGCGAGGGTGCCTTCTTCCTTGGCCTTTTCCTTGTCGCATTTTCCCTTTTCACAATCGCTGGCGAATGCGGCGGGAATGATCATGAATGAAGCGCAAAGCGCGGTGAGGAGTAGTTTCATAGGTATCTTTGGTTGGTTTTGTTGGATTCAATCGACGGGTTAAATTACCCTGTCATCTGAGTCGCGCCAGTAAAAATTATTCAGAAAAATTCCAACTGAAGCAAAAAATTGACGGGACCGTGAAAACGACTCCGCCCGGAGCCGAATATTTCTGGAGAAATCCCACTATTTCCACCGCCACGGGAAACATGATTAGGCTTGGCCACCGTTGGCATCTGTCCTATTACCCTGCCGTCCGTGTCATTCACCCTTCTCGCCACCGATCCTTCGAGTTCCGCCCGCCGCGGCCGCTTGGTATTGCCCCATGGAACCGTGGAAACCCCGATTTTTATGCCGGTCGGGACGCAGGGAACGGTCAAGACGTTGCATCCGCTCGAACTTGAGGAACTCGGCTCGCAAATCATTCTCGGAAACACCTACCACCTCTGGCTGCGGCCGGGCCATGAATTGATCCGCGATCTCGGCGGCCTTCACGGTTTCAGCACCTGGCAGAAGCCGCTGCTCACCGATTCCGGCGGCTTTCAAGTCTGGTCGCTGGCGAAACTGCGCAAAATCACCGAGGAGGGCGTGCGTTTCAACAACCACCTCGACGGCTCGAAAATGCTGCTCACTCCCGAGCTCAGCATGGAAATCCAAGCTGCGCTCGGCTCGGACATCGCGATGCTTTTCGACGAATGCCCGCCGTACCCGTGCGACGAGGCCTACGCGGCGAAATCGCTGGCGCTGACCACCCGCTGGGCGAAGCGTTGCAAGGACTGGGTGACGGACCACGAACCGCGCTCTGGCAGCGGCAGGCAGCAACATTTCGGCATCGTCCAAGGCTCAATTTACGCCGACCTGCGCGAGCAATCCGCGCGTGAATTGGTCGAGCTCGGCTACGACGGCTACGCGATCGGCGGCGTCTCGGTGGGCGAGCCGGAGCATGAGATGTTCCGCGCCATCGAAAACGCGGTGCCGTTTCTGCCTGACGACAAGCCGCGCTACGCGATGGGGCTCGGCACGCCGCCGCAGATTTTGGAAATGATCGCCCGCGGCGTGGACATGTTCGACTGCGTAATGCCCACCCGGATCGCCCGTCACGGCATGGCAATGACGCTCGATGGTCCGATCAACATCAAGAACCTGATCCACGCCAAAGACCCGCGTCCGGTTTGCGAGAGCGCGCACCCGCACGTCGCCCGATTTTCCCGTGCCTATCTCCGGCACCTTTTCCGCGCCGGCGAAATCCTCGGTTTGCGGTTGCTTTCCTTCCACAATCTGCATTTCTACCTATCCCTCGTCGCCGGGGCAAGGGAGTCCATCGCAGCGGGAAACTTCTCCGCCTATAAAGACTCCTTCATCCAGCGCTACAACCGATCCAATTCATGATGACACCAATCCACGCCCTGCTTTCCTCCGCCCTGCTCGCTGAAACGCCGCCTCCCGCTGGCGGAATTCTTGGCAGCCCCTTCGTCATGATGGGCCTGATGGTGGTGATGTTCTATTTCCTCCTGATCCGCCCGCAGCAGAAGCAGCGCAAGGAAATGGCCGCGCGCATCGCCTCGCTCCAGTCCGGGGACAAAGTGATCACCTCGGCAGGCATCCACGGCATCGTTCACCATGTGAAAGAGCACACCGTGATGATCAAAGTCGCCGAGGGCACCATGCTTGAATTCGACAAAGCGGCCGTTGCCTCCGTCCACAAAAAGGACGTCGCCGCCGCCAAATAACCCACTCGGATTTCACCGCTTTCGGAGCCAGAACCGCCCACTCACTATGCTTGCCGCCACCGCCTTTTACGAAGACCCGCTGACCCTGTTCGTCACCGGTCTGATCCTGATGATTCTATTCTTCTGGTATTTCGCCACTGAGATCGAGCGGCGGAAGCGCAATGTCGGCACCGTGCTGCTGCTCGGCGTTTGCGCGCTCTGCGTGCTGGCCGCCACCCCTTTCAAAGAGCGCCTTAAGGGCGGCATCGACATCCTCGGAGGATCCTCGTTTACCCTCCGCATCCAACCGCGCGATAGTGATAGCGGTTCGAAAATGCCGATCACCAAGGAGCAAGTCGATCAAGCGATCATCGTCATCGAAAAGCGTCTCAACAGCATGGGCACCTCCGAACCGATGATCGCCCGCCAAGGCGAGGACGGCATCATCGTCCAAATGCCAGGCGTGGAACCCGAAGAATCCGCCCGCATCCGAACCACCTTGGAAAAAGTCGCCAAGCTTCAACTTCACAAGGTCAGCGCGCGAAATGATGAAGTCGGAGCAGACGGCAAGACTCTTGCCCAGCAGGTTTTCGAGGGTTCAAAGAAGGAACCGGGCTATCTCGCATTCAATCAAAAGAGCAAGGATCAGGACGGCAAGGAGTTCCAACGCCCGATCCTGCTTAAGCGCGTGGCCGCACTCGGCGGAAAAGACATCGCACTCGCGACCCCCTCGCCCCAACAATCAGACGCAGTGTCCATCACGCTCAACAGTGACGGAGAGGATAAAATGATCGCCCTCACCAAGGACATGAATGCCGGTGACCGCATCGCCATCGTTCTTGATGGCGAAGTCATCAGCGCACCGGGTCTAAAGCAACACGGACCTCTCGGAAAGGATTTCCAGATCGACGGCCTCACCGAGCCAGGCGAAGTTCAAAACCTCGCCAACGCCCTGATGAACCCGCTGGAAAATTCGCTCGTCGTCGAAGAAGAGCGCACGGTTTCCCCCACCCTCGGCAAAGCAGTGGTCGAACAAGGCATCTGGGCCGGCATCATCGGCCTGGCCATCACCTTCGTATTCGTACTCCTTTATTACCGCTTGGCCGGCATCATCGCGCTCCTCGGTCTGCTGGTAAACGGCGTGATCCTGTTCGGCGTGATGGCCATGTTCGGCTTCACCTTCTCGCTTCCGGGCATCGCCGGAATGATCCTGACCATCGGCATGGCCGTGGACGCCAACGTGCTCATCTACGAGCGCCTGCGTGAGGAAATCGAGGCCGGGAAATCCCTCAAGAACGCCATCGCCGCTTCCTATGAAAAGGCGTTCACCGCGATTTTCGACTCCAACCTCACCTCGCTGATCACCGCGATCATCCTGTTCTGGATGGCCAGCGGCACCATCAAAGGCTTCGCCGTCACCCTGACCATCGGCATTCTGGCGTCGATGTTCTCCGCCATCCTCGTGACCCGCGTGCTGTTCCGTTGGGGAATCGACCTCAACATCCTCAAAAAACTCAGTTTCCTCAATCTCATCCGCGCGACCAACTACGACTTCCTCGGCAAGCGCCGGACGGCGGCCATGGTTTCCCTGGCCCTGGTGGTGCTGTCCTTCGCGGCCTTCGGGATTCATCGCGAACGCTCGCTGGGCATCGACTTCACCGGCGGCACCCTCATCCAATTCCAGTTAGGCAAGGACAAGAAAGTCGCGATCTCGGATGTCGAAAAAGCCATCGGGACCCTCACCCTTGCCAAGGCCGCCTATCCGCAGGAACAAAGCAATCCCGCCACCGGCACCTTGCTCACCGTCCGTTGCGACTCGAAAGACGCGGCTCAAATCACCGCCAAACTGCGCGAATCGATTCCGGTTCTCGGCGAGCACAAAGTGGCTGCCGACAGCTCCACCGACTACGTGATCGACAGCAGCAAGGAAGAAGTTTCCCCCCTCATCGGCGGGACCTTCCTCAAGGAATCCTTGCTCGCGCTCGTCCTCGGCCTATTGGGTATCCTGGTTTACATCACCGTCCGCTTCGAATTCTCATTCGCCCTCGGCGGCTTCATCGCCATCCTTCACGACGTAGTCGTCGCGGTCGGACTCGTCGTCCTCTTCGGCGGCGAACTCTCGCTGATCCACGTCGGCGCGATCCTGACCATCGCCGGTTATTCGATCAACGACACCATCGTCGTCTTCGACCGGATTCGCGAAAGCCTGCTCACCCGCAGCGGCTCGATCAAAGGCATCATGAACGAGGCGATCAACGCCACGCTGTCACGGACCTTGCTGACATCCGCCACCACCATCATCACCGTCGCGATTCTATCCCTTTACGGCGGATCCTCGCTCCGGGATTTCTCCGTGATGATCCTCATCGGCCTGCTCGTCGGAACCTACTCCTCGATCTTTGTCGCCTCCCCCGTCGTGCTCTGGTGGAGCACCCGCAAGGGTGGCGACCTCCGCACCGACGTGCTGGCCACGGAAATCGCGGCTGAAGCCAAGGCCGCCTCCGCCTGATTGTGATTCACCCATCCACGAAAAAACCTCGCGGTCCTCGGAGCGCGGGGCTTTTTTGTCTTACCGAATTCTATTCCGCAGGTGCCGGAGGAGGAGGGAAATCCTCCGGGGAAATCTTCAAATCGCCATTGCGGTCAAGCCGCTCGAACCGCTCCTCCTGTTCGTCCTCGGTCAAGTCCTTAACCGCCGGTCCGGCGCGGAATTCCTCGAATGACAAGGCACCGTCGCCGTTCAGATCCAGCCGGAGGTTGGGTCTGCCTGAATCATCCTTTCTTTCCCGGTGTTTGCCCTCAGGCCCTTGCCGATGCTCCTTGCCGTCGGGACGTTTGAACGCGGGCTCCGGCCGGTCCTTCGGCGTGATCACCCCGTCCCTATCGGTGTCCAAGCGCTTGAAGACAGATTCCTGCTTTTCGGGAGGCAGTTTCATGAAAAACTGCCCGCTCTTGAACTCTGCAAAACTCACGCCGCCGCTCTCGTCCGTGTCGAGCTCCCACAGCCGCGGCATCTGCTGGCCTTCGCCCTCGCGAGGCTTGCCCATGTGCCCGAGCTCGTCCCGGCCCAGGGAGCCGTCGCCATTCTTATCCAAGCGCTTGAACAGCTTTTCTCGTTTTTCCTCGGGTAGATTGGCAATGCGGGGCATTGCGGCGAGTTCCTCCTTTGAAATCAGGCCGTCGTAATTAAAATCCGCGGCCTTCAATCCCTCACCTAACGGCCGGTCCATTCCGCGCCGCTCGCGCTTTCCGTTCGATGGCCCGTCTTTCGGCGCAGGCGGGGGCTGGGCAAGGCATACCGCGGGCAGCAGCATTCCCGCGAAAAGTAAGGAAACAGGGATTGTTTTCATGGGCGTTTGACGCTTTTTTAGCTGTGTGACGCGAAGCTAAGTGACAAAGAAACTCCGCCTCCCTGAAAAAGTTTCGGTCTCCGGCCCGGAAACCCGCCGCATTCCATCACCCACCCAACCACCATGCACATCCGAGAGATCCTCAGCGATTCGAAACCGTCGCTCTCATTTGAATTTTTCCCGCCACGCACCGCCGCGTCCTGGGAAGAACTCTATCAGGCGATCCGCGAGCTCGAGCCGCTGCGTCCGTCCTTCGTTTCGGTCACCTACGGCGCCGGCGGCGGCACCCGCGAGTTGACCCACGATCTCGTAGTCCGCATCAAACAGACAACCACCATCCCACCCGTGCCTCATCTCACCTGCGTCGGTCATTCCGAACAAGAAGTCGCGGAGATTCTCGAGCGCTATGCCGCTGCCGGCGTCAGCAACATCCTCGCTCTCCGCGGCGATCCGCCACGCGACCAGCCCGATTACGATTGGTCGGAAAGCGGCTTCCGTCACGCGGCCGACTTGGTCCGCTTCATCCGCAAATTCAACGAATCCGGCGCCCACCCCGACCCGCGCGGATTCGGCATCGGCGTGGCGGGCTTTCCGGAAGGCCACCCTGCGACTCCCAACCGGATGGACGAACTCGATTTCCTGAAGGCGAAAGTCGATGAAGGGGCCGACTACATCTGCACCCAGCTTTTTTTCGACAACCATGACTTCCTTGATTTCCGCGACCGCTGCGATCTGGCAGGAATCCGCGTCCCCATCATCGCCGGCGTGATGCCGGTGACATCGCTCTCCGGCATGAAACGCATGGCCGAACTCGCCGCCGGCGCGAGATATCCCGCGAAGCTGATCCGGGCGCTGGCGCGCGCGAATTCAAATGTCGAGGCGGTCGAGCGCGTGGGCATCCATTACGCCGCGGAGCAATGCGCCGGACTCCTCAACGAGGGCGTGGACGGCATCCACTTTTACACGCTCAACAAGAGCCACGCGACCCGTGAGATCTATCACAGCCTCGGCCTCGCCGCCGACGCGTGATTCCTAGCGGGTCCCTTGCTGATAGATATCCTCGGCCTGCGTCAGGGTGATTTCGTAGAGGCTGCCCTCGATGGGGACCAACATCGGGATTCTGCCGATGTTGGCATCCACCGGGAACTGAGCGGCCAGCTTTGACGCGCGCTCGAAAGCATCCGCGGGCAGCGTGATCCGGAACAATCCTTCGTAACGCAGCGTTCTGGACAAACGATCCGCCGCTTGCTCTTCAAGTCGGCGCATTTCGAGATTGAGCCCCAGGCGGTCAAACAAGGAGGACGCCCCTTCTCCGAGGATGCCTTCCCTCGCCCGCTTGGCCGCCAGGGCCGCGCGGCGCAGGGTGAAATCCGAGCTGTCGCCCTTCGAGGCGACCTCCTGGTTCTCAGCATCATCGATCTTGAACAAGGGCGCGCTCCCAGCCCCCGCGGTTTTCTGCATGGCCGCTTTGGTCTCTTCCGCCGTCGGCAGTCTCACCCGCAGGTTTCCTTCGAGGGAAAACAGATCCTCCGCTTTCAGCTTCAAGTCCGTGATTTCCATGACTCCACCGCTCGTCTTCATTTGGAACGAGCCTTCCCGGAAATCTATCCGGTAGTAGTTTCGCACATAGTCCACCACTGACAGCGCCTTCAGCAAATGAAGCCGCTCCCGCAAACTGATCGTATCCTGTCCATCCAGCACGACTTGGCCTTCGAAGCCGATTCCCTCGGACGAATTGGTAGATCCCGAGACTTTGAAATCTCCGGAAATCGATCCCTCGACGAAACTTCTCAAAGCCGGCGGCACCACACCGTCCAAGCCGAGCTTGCGGACTTTCGCGACGCCCTCGACCAAGGGGCGCTCGCCTCCGGTCACTCTCAGACCGGAACAATCGACCGTCCCCTGCCCCCGCCGGAACTCCGCCCTTTCAAAGGTCAATCCGTCCGGATCGCAAACCACGATCAAGCTGACGATCTCAATCCTTTGCAACCAATTCTGCGAAAACGTCCCGCCGGTGAAATTCAATTTCAACCCGTTCTCCAACCGCTGGATTTTGAGAACGCTGTTCTCGATGGAGCCTCGTGTTCGTTCAGAATATCCCCAATGCAAGGTCGCATCGGCGATCTGCAGCGAGTTGATCAGCACATCGTTGGATTTCTTAAAGAGAGCCGCGGCAAGCATTTTTGCCGACTTCGCGTCATCCGCTCCGGCATGAAGGTCCAAATCAAGCCTCGAAAGCGAAATGGTACCGGGATCCCACCTTCCGATCAAGCCGTCGAAGAATCCCATTTTGCAACGAATGTTTCTGGCCTCCAGCGAGGTGTAAAACGTTTGATTGCCACCTTTGCAGGCCAAGCGGTTGATTTCAAGCTTGCCCTGGACCTGTGAAAAGCCCCTGAGCTCAAGCTCGGAAGCCGAGAGCGCGGACTGGAGGGAGTCTCTCAACTCAGCGTCAAACCGTTTCGTTTCGGTCCGCTTGGCTAGATAAACCCATGTCCCGGCCGCCGCCACCATCGTGAAAACAAGTACCCGGAAAGACATCCGCAGCAAATGGAACATCACCATCCCTTTGCCACCAGTGCCCGACATTGAATACCGAGCCTGAAACCAAAACCCTTGATTGGCCACCCACTGGCTCAGGCGTTCGTTGAAATCTTGCGCTTGTTCGGCTTCCATAATTCGACTCGCCTTGCGGCGCCGGAAGTAAAACGCTGCTCCAGCGATGAGGCGAGGGAAATTTACCCTCGCACAGACTTCATTCATCCCCTACGACCACGCCCCGTGGAACCCAACGACTACAAAGTCCGCCTCGAAATCTTCGAAGGCCCTCTCGATCTCCTCCTCTACCTCATCAAAAAGGACGAGGTGGACATCCATTCCATCTCCATCGAGCGCATCACCCGCCAGTATCTCGACTACATCAACACCTTCAAACTGCTCAATATCGACCTCGCCTCCGAGTTCATCGTGATGGCCGCCAACCTGATGTATTTGAAAAGCCGGACGCTCCTGCCACGCACGGACCAACCGCCGGAGGAAGACGCCGAGGAAGACGATCCGCGCTGGGAGCTCATCCGCCAGCTCATCGAGTATAAAAAATTCAAGGACGCCGCCGGCTTCCTCTGCCTCCGCGAACTCGAGCAGGAAGGCCGCTTCGCCCACCAACCGGACACCTCCGACCTACCCGCCGAGGAACCCGCCGCTCTCGCGGAAGTCTCGATTTTCGACCTCATCCGGGCCTTCCAGAATGTCCTGAAACGCTTCGAGGAATCCCACGACTTCGGCGACATCATCGACGACCGCTTCACCGTTTCGGATAAAATCGAGCTGCTTCTCAGCCACTTCGCGCCCGGTGAGGCGCGCCGCTTTGAGGAACTTTTCCAAACGGCCACCACCAAGGCCGAGGTCATCGTCACCTTCCTCGCCTTGCTTGAATTGATGAAACTCAATCAATTTGTCGTTCGCCAGAACGATTTGCTCGGCGACATCGTCATTGAAAGACGCGACAACCAATCCGTTGCCGCGCTCGAAGCCGCCGAAGTCGGGGCCGACTACGCTTGAATCAGCTCAAGCGGAAGACGATCCGGGCCTTGGTCAGGTCATATGGAGACATCTCCATCTTGACCTTGTCACCCACCACCAGGCGGATGAAGCGCTTGCGCATCTTGCCGGAAATGTGAGCCAGCACCTCGTGCCCGCTCTCCAGCTTTACCCGGAACATGGTGCCGGCGAGAACAGATGAAATTTCACCATCCACTTCCACCGCCTTTTCTTCTTCGTCCTTGGTAGAACGTTTCGGTGGACCATAACGATTGCGATTGAGACGACGTCCCGATTTCTTTGGGCGAGGAGGCATATTGACTTGAGATGATACGAATGGCGGACAGGAAAGCCACGTCGCGCCGGGTTTGGGTAACTCATCCCATCCGGGCCATCAATCCCAAAAAACGCGCGATTCCCGTATTCTCTCTCTTTCCCCATCACCCCACGCTTGCCAAGCCGTCGCAAGCTCTCCATTTTTTCCCTTGAGCCACCGCAAAGTGGCATTTATCAAAAACCGCATTATTCTCATCGCCATGCCCGAGATCACCGAAAAAGAACTTCCGCCTAACCTCAAGCCACTCTGGCTCAAAGCGCTCACGGCCGTCCAAACGTCCAACATTCCATACGGCATCACCCTGCTCCAAGCCGTTCTCAAAGACTGTCCCGGATTCCTCGACGGCCGGCGAATGCTCCGGACCTGCGAACTCCAGCTTGCCGGGAACACCAAGAAAAAAGGCGGCCTCTTCGGCATGTCGGGCGGAGGCATGGGAGTGATGAAACTGCAAGGACAGGCAAAAAAAGACCCCGAGGGCACCCTTCCCTTAATTGAAAAAGAATTGGAAAAAGATCCGCTCAACGATCAAGCCAACGACCTCCTCTTCGACACCTGTCTCAAGCTCGAACTTTACGCCACCGCCGCCTTCGCCCTCGAGACGATCCGCAAGGGTAACCCCGAAAACGCCAAGCTGCTTCACAAGCTCGCCGAGTTCTACATCATCCGCGATCAACCGCAACTGGCCTCGGAAGTTTACAACGACATCATCAAACACCACCCCACCGACGGCCCCGCGATCAAGGGCTCCAAGGACGCCTCCGCACGGGCCTCCATGCAGAAACAAAAATGGGATGAAAACGCCGACATGCGCTCGATCATGAAAAACTCCACCGAGTTTGAAGAACTCGAAAAAGCATCCCGCACCGGCCTCACCCGTGAGCAACTCGAAGAACGTCGCGACAAAATCATCGAAAAATACAACGCGGACCCCAACCATCTCGCAACGGTTAAGGATCTCGCCGGCATCTACGAGCAACTCGAAGACTGGCACAACGCCCACACCTTCTATAGCTGGGCCCACTCACTCAGCAATGGCGACGTCGCCCTCGCCACCAAGGCCTCCGCCATGAACGACCGCGCCCTTGAAACCGACATGAGAAATCTCGAAGCCGCCGCCGCCGCCGATCCGGAAAACGCGGAACTCAAGACCGCGCTCGACGCCCGCAAGGCCGACCGCATCGCCGAACAAGTGAAAGAAGCCCAAAAGCGCGTCGATCAAAACCCGACCGATCCCCAGCTTCGCTTCGAACTCGGCACCGCACTTTACAAGGCCGGCGAGTACAGCGCCGCCATTCCCCACCTCCAACAGGCGACGCGCAACCCGCACATCCGCACCAAGGTGCTACTCACACTGGCCCGCGCGTTCCGCGCCAAAGCCATGTTCGACCTTGCGATCAAACAGCTGTCAGACGCGCTCGCCGACCTCGTCGCGATGGACAACACCAAGAAGGAAGTCCTCTACGAAAAGGGGCTCATTCACTCCGAAGTCGGCGACAAACCATCCGCGCTCGATTGCTTCAAGCAAATCTACGAAGTCGATTACGGCTATCGCGACGTCGCCCAGCGCGTGGAATCATCCTACGCCTGACCCATTGGAAAAAATCCGCCGCCCTTCCGCTTGGAGGGGCGGCGTTTTTGCAGAAGCGGTCCGCCTCAATTGAATTCATTGAAACCCTCGTCGAAAGGCACCTCGCCCACGACCCAGTCCTCGGCGACGACCTTCAGGATTTCAAATTGACGGGACTCCGCGCCCTCAACCCGCTGGATTTCCATGGTCGCGCGCCTCCCCCCATTTTCCCTCGAAAACATCCAGTCCAAGGCGGCGGCCTGGCGTGATCCGACTCTGCAATAACCCAACAGGAATTGCTCCGTGTCAGGCGAAGCCATCCGGTGACAGACCCATTGCTTGTCGTTCTTAAACGCGCCGTTATAGTAACTGTCCTTAGCGACATAAACCCTCACCCGGGCGAGAGCGGTGCCATTTTCGTGAATCTCGTTCCACGACGGCTTCACCACGCGGGCAAGTGCCTCGAAATCAACTTTCCATTTGCCGGCCGCATCGTGAGTGAGCAACGCTAACCTGGGAATCGGTCTTTCCACGCCCTTGAATTCAAGTAACACGCCGTCGACAGAAAGACCGTTCGCATCCATGCTGCTGAGCCAGGTGTAGCGCTCGATCACGCCGTCCACGGACTCCATGCCTGTCAGGAAATCCACCACTTCTAGCGGACTCGCAGCGCCAGAACGAAAAAAAACGTCAACTCTCTCAGGCTCCCGGACTGATAGAGCCTGCTTGACCAAGGCAAGCGCCTCATCCTCCGACGGCGAGGCAAATTGCGAGACCACCCGTTCCCCTCGGCGAGGTTCTGATGATACTTTTCCGGCACTGCTGCCGCCTGATTTCATCTTCGGAACCAGCCACAGAAAAATCACCACCAGCAAGGACACCACCGCCAGTCCGCAAATAGTCACCGACCACCCCTGGACCAGCTTCTTGTGATATCCCCCCCCCCGGTTGCCCCGGTTGCCGTCGCCGCCCTTTCGACTGCGCCTGCGCCTCTGCTTCGGCAAGCCCGTGCCACGCATCCGTTCGACTCTTCCCAAGCTGGGTGCATCACCCAGCGCCCGGCTGGCAGAGTAGGGCTGCACGGAACGCCTGACATCCTTGGATTTCATAGGTAGCTGGGAGTAGGTAATGGCGCTCAGCGGGGAATCATTGTGATCCGGAAACGATCGTAGCGATCGTCCGGCCGGAACAGCCATCCCGGCTGGCGATCCAGCGCCTCGTATCCCGTCAGCATGAATTCGGGCAGAAACTGGTTACTGTTCGGCTCATACGCCTGCTGGCCGGTATAGTATCCGCGGAGACGATAATCGGTATTGTTGTCGGAAGCATAGCGCTGGCCGGGCGCGCCGTCCTCGGAAAACCGGTCGGGACTTTTTTTCTTATCCTCCCGCATAATCACCAGCTTGGCCCGGCTCCATGGCTGCCGGGGCTGGCGAACGTAACCCCAGAATCGGGTCTTTTCCACGAAATAGCGACGGCCATAGAAAAAGTCGCCGGTCGGTTCGCTGGCGATCTTTGCACTCCTCTCCTCGACGCACGGTCCCCCCAGATTACCGCCTCCCATCGATAATGGGCCACACTGGGTGAGCAGCGAACACAAGGCACTGATAATGATGACATGGTTTATTGAAATCGCCACTGGCGAAACGTAGAAGCCTGCTTCTTTCCTGCAAGCTCACAAAGCGAAAAACACGGGATATGTTTCATCCCTCGATTTCCCCGCTTGGCAGGCATCCGAGATAGCCCGACAATTCCGCAATGCCACGCATCCTCATCACCCTAGGAGATCCCGCCGGCGTCGGCCCGGAAGTCATCGACCTCGCGCTGGCCTCCCATCAGCTCCCCCGCGGATTTGAAATCGAAATTCTAGGCGACCGAAGCGCGGGAACCCCCGGAAAACCCGACGCCCGCTCCGCCGCCGCCGCACTCGCCGCCTTGGACGAGGCTGTCCGCCAATTGAAAAACGGCACCGCCGACGCGGTCGTCACCGGCCCCGTTGCGAAAGAGGGCTTGCAGTCGCTGGGCTTCCCCTTCCCCGGCCAGACCGAATATTTCGCCGCTGCCTTCGGCGTCAGGAATTACGGAATGCTGCTCACCGGGGCTACTCTCACCGTAGGTCTCGCGACCATTCACGAGCCGCTCGCCAAAGTGCCGGAGTTACTCACTGTCGAGCGCATCACCCGGATCGGCACGCTCACTGCAGAATTCCTCAAGCGCCGCGGCGTCCACCAACCCCGGATCGCCGTCGCCGGACTCAATCCCCACGCCGGAGAAAACGGTGCGTTCGGCGATGAGGAAATCCGCATCATCCGGCCCGCGATCGACCAACTGAACCAAGCGGGAACGGCAATCTTCAGCGGCCCCGCGGTTCCTGACGCGATTTTCCGCGATGCCGCCCAAGGCCGCTTCGACGCCGTGCTCGCCATGTATCACGACCAAGGCCTCATCCCGCTCAAGCTGCTCGACTTCGACACCGCCGTGAACGTCACCCTCGGCCTGCCCAAGCCGCGCACCAGCCCGGATCACGGCACCGCCTTTTCCATCGCCGGGAAAAACCTCGCCAGCCCATCCTCGGTGATCGCCGCCATCCGCCTCGCCTGCGAACTCGCCTAACCGGCTTGGCGACTCCCCAGCCCGCGGTAAAACACCCCGAAAATCACGAAACACAGCGCGATCATCGCGGCAAGGATGGCCCAGAATTCCATCCATCCCTGACCGTCAGCGGTGACACAACGGTTCCGCAGCCACCCGCAAATCAAGGCTCCGGCCAGCGGTCCGAGCCCCCCGGAAACCAATCCCAGCAATCCCTGCGCCTGCCCCTTGAGCCCCGGATCCACCCGCCGATCCAGAAACACCTGCGCCGTGATGAAGAAAAAGGTATAACACATCCCATGCAGCGCGATTCCACCGATGTGCCAGCTGATCGAGCCGCTCGCCCCCGCGTAAGCACTCATGCCGAAGCGCAACACGGATAAACCAAGCGCCCACAGCAACACCGCTTTCACCCGAAACCGCACCATCACCGATCCCACCAGCAACATCGCGGCAACTTCCGTCAGCTGGGCAATCGTCATCGTCGCGGTGGAATGCCGGTCTCCCAGGACTTTGAGCAGTTCGGGCGCATACATGTAGAATGCGGATAGAGGCACGGAAAACAAAGCCGTCACCACGAAGAACACCCGGTAATCCCGCTCCTTCATCAACCTGAACGCGTCCAGACCGAGGCGACTCTTCCAGGAAATCCCCCTGCCCAAAGGAGGCGTGTGCGGCAGCATGAACGCCAGCAGCCCGCCTAGCAGACGCGTCGCGGCCGAGGCGTAGCCCGCCACCGGGCTGGTGTCCGCACGCAGCACGTAACTGGTGATCAGGCCGCCCGCCATCCACCCCACCGTCGCCCCGAGCCTAACCAGCGGGAACTGGCGTTCGCCGTGCTTGAGATTCGTCAGGGAAATCGTCGCCAGAAGTCCCCATGAAGGGGCGGAGAAAAGCGAGTAGGCCCCTAGCAGAGTGACGAACCACCATGGATTCCAACCCGCATCCAGAGCCGCGAACGCCGCGAAAAGCGCGCCGGAACTGATCAACGTGCTCCAGGCAAACAACCGGTTCGCCGCGACCCGCTGGTCCGCCAGCGCGCCGCCGATCAATGGCGACACCAGCGCGCAGAGCGGCGGCACCACGAAGACAATCGCCACCCAGCCATGAAGCTCGCGGGCCTTCAGGATATTCGTCAGCGCCGGCAACCAAAACCCCGGCGTCATTCCGTGCAAAAAAAACACGATCCAAAGCCATCCGAAAACCGACCCCGGCCTGTTCCTGATTTCCGATTCGCCCTGCACGCGAGGGAATTAGACCCCCGACTCGAGAATTGCCAGCGGGATATGGCAGCTACCCTCAAGGATTCGAGGTGTTTGCCTCCATTCAAGCTGCCGAACCCGCCTCGAAACGAATGTTGGACAGCCTGATTCCAAATG
This sequence comes from Akkermansia muciniphila, assembly GCA_945879075.1. GTDB lineage: Bacteria > Verrucomicrobiota > Verrucomicrobiia > Verrucomicrobiales > Akkermansiaceae > Luteolibacter > Luteolibacter muciniphilus_C. Next base: position 22,056 of record CAMCUY010000010.1, read on the forward strand.
ATATGGATAAGTCATCTGCCAAACAGGCAAAATCATGAACCTCGCGCTCCACATTGCCTCATTAGTCGCGGCCCTCGCGCTGGCCTCCTGCGCCGCCGTCAAGCAGGCCGGCCAAGGGTCACTGGCCTTCGTTCAGAAGACCAACTCCGCCACCACCAGCAAGGTTACCCAGCTATCGGAAATGGCCGTCAACAGGATCAATCCGCCTGCAGTCAAAATCGTCGAGGTGCGTGAAAAGGATCTGAAAAAACTGCCGACCGGCCACGAAAAGGCGCTCGCCTTTGAAAACACCCGCAAGCGCGGCTTTTGGTTCTTTAACGGTCCCGTGGACTTCACCGAGCCCACCCTGCCGCAGCCCGGTGGTGAAACCGACGGCAGCCTGTTGCCGCCGAAAACCCCGTGATCCATGGATTCCCGCGAACACCTCATTCCCGGCTTGAAGCCCGCGCGCTGATGAGAATGATCCCCCGCATGTCACGGTTTCCTTGCGCCCGCCTTTTCGCACTCGCCTTCACCGGTGCGCTGATTACTTCCTGCGGTGGAAATCCCCCGCCTCGCCCCCCCAAAGCCATTCCCGCCGCCGGGGGCGGTCAACCGGTCCACGTCGCCGCCATTCCGAAGAATGCCCCGCCTCCAGTCGCCGCCGAGAGCGCCATCGTCATCGACGTCGTCAGCGGCCGCGTCCTCTATGCCAAAAACGCCGATGCGCCCCGCGCAGTCGCCAGCACCCAGAAAATCGTCACCGCCCTCTGTGTCCTCGATGCCGGAAATATCGACAAGCCTGTCACCATCCAACCCATCGACGGTGCCTGCGAACCCACCAACCTCAACCTCAAGCCCGGCGACGTTTATCCCCGCCGCGAATTGACCAAGGTGCTGATGGTGAAGAGCGCCAACGACGTCGCCCGCGCCCTCGCCCGCGATGTCGGCGGCAGCCAGGAATCCTTCGCCCTCCTCATGAACCAAAAGGCCGCCTCGCTCGGCATGAGAAACTCGAATTTCATCAACCCGAACGGACTGCCGAACGCTGGCCAATATTCCACCGCACGCGACATGGCCATCGCCGCCCGCGCCGCCTACCGCAGCCCGCTGATCCGCTCCTTCACCGCCACCAAATCCTTCACCTTCCGCTTTAACGACGGCCGCACCCGCTTCATCGAAAACACCAACCGCCTGCTCAAAACCGTCCCCTACTGCGACGGCCTGAAAACCGGCACCACCAACGCCGCCGGCCGCTGCCTCGTCTGCAGCGGCTCGCTCAACGGGCGCTCCGTCATCGTCGTCGTGCTGAAATCCACCACGCCGAACGTCTGGAAAGACTCCAGCAAACTGCTCGCCTGGGCACTCGAGCGTCCCGCTTCCGGCTCCTAAACGACTCCCGCCGCCCCGCATGCCCAGCCCCGCCGAGTCCCTCCGCCAACTTGCGGCCGAGGGCTTGCTGCGTGGCCAGCGCCCGCTCGACTCACCCGCCGGCGCCCAAGTCATTCGCGACGGCCGCACCCTCTGGAACTTCGCATCCAACGACTATCTCGGCCTCGCCCGCCATCCGCAAATCGAGGCGGCGCTCATCGATGGTGTGCAGCGTTTCGGCGCCGGCGCCGCCGCGTCCCGGCTCGTCTGCGGCACCCTGCCGCCGCACCGACTGCTAGAATTGGCGCTCGCCGAGGCAAAGCAATCCGCAGCCGCCCTCACCTTCTCCTCCGGCTTCGCCACCGCGCTCGGCGTGATCCCCGCCGTCGTCGGCAAATCCGACTTCGTCTTCCTCGACAAGCTGTCCCACGCCTGCCTCGTCGATGCCGCCCGCCTCTCCGGCGCCACCCTCCGCGTCTTCCCCCACAATAACATGGGTAAGTTAGAGCGCCTGCTCGTTTCCACCCGGGCGAAATCACCCGCCGCCCGCATCCTCGTCGCCACCGAATCCGTCTTCAGCATGGACGGCGACCTCTGCCCGCTCCGCGAAATCGTCAACCTGACAGAAACCCACGACGCCCTTCTCCTGCTGGATGAAGCCCACGGCTTCGGCGTCCTCGGCGAGCACGGCATGGGTCTCGCCGAGCAGGAAAACCTCCAGCAGCGCATCACCTTCCAAATGGGCACGCTCAGCAAGGCCGCCGGGCTGTCCGGCGGCTACCTCGCCGCATCCCGCGACTGGATCGACCTGCTCACCAACCGCGCCCGCTCGTTCATCTACTCCACCGCGCCGCCGCCCGCGCTGGCGCACGCGGCCATCGCCTCGCTCACACTCATCCGTTCCGCCGAAGGCAAATCCCTCCGCACGAAACTTCAGCAAAACATCGCCCGCCTCGCTTCGCAATCCACACCCATCATCCCAAAGGTGTTAGGCAGCAACGAGGCCGCGCTCGCCGCCGCCGCAGATCTTGAACAAGCCGGATTCCTCGTTCCCGCCATCCGCTACCCCACCGTTCCCCGCGGCACCGCCCGCCTGCGGATCAGCCTCTCGGCCGCGCACTCGGCCGAAGCCATCCTTCGGCTGGCCGCCAAGCTCGACTAAACGGGAACGATCTCCGGCACCCCGTGGGCAACGGCGCGGCGGCAACTGACGATTCTTCGCCGCGGCCTCTCGATGATTTGCGTTTCGATCGTTTCGATGCGATGGTTGCCAGAACCATAATCCCCCATCATCATGAAACGTCATAAAAACACGCTCACGGATACTCTTACCGTGTATCCCACTCAGAATGATCTCCCGCTCGACCAACGCACCGAGCTCAACGCGCTGATGAACCTGCGCCTCGCGTCCGCCGTCGACCTGCAACTCCAGATGAAGCAGGCGCATTGGAATGTCAAAGGCCCGAGCTTCATCGGCTTGCACAAGCTCTTCGACGAGATCGACGAAGCCGTCGAGGAATACGTGGACATGATCGCCGAGCGCATCGTCCAACTCGGCGGCATCGCCGAAGGAACCGTCCGCATAGCAGCCCGTCGCACGCACCTCGACGAATATCCGCTCGACCTCTCGGAAGGCATGGCCCACGTCAGCGCGGTGGCCGCCGCACTCGCCACCTTCGGCAAGGAAGCCCGCACCACCATCGAGGAAGCCAACGCCTTCGACGATGCTGACACCGCCGACCTCTTTACCGAGGTTTCCCGCGGCATCGACAAGTGGCTATGGTTCGTCGAGGCCCACTCCCACGCCATCACCTGATTGCCGTCCTTCTCCTTCCTCACCTCGAACAAATCGATCGCTGCGAGCTGGTCGCTGTCCTTGCCGTTCCGGAAATGTGCGGCTACAAACCCGCCGTGGAACCGATCCGCTATTTCAACCGTCATACGCAGACCCTCGAAACCGAACAAGTTTACGGCCAGGGATTCCTACGCTGGACTTACGGCCACCCGCTCGGGGCGATCTCGCTGAACGCCTTCGTCAAACGTCCGTTTTTCTCGAAATGGTATGGCCGCCGGATGAGCACGCCGGAATCCGCCGCGCGGGTCGCGCCGTTCATCACGCAATACGGTCTTGATCCGGCGGATTTCGCCGACACGCCCGATTCCTACCGCAGCTTCAACGAGTTCTTCTACCGGAAACTCAAGCCCGCGGCGCGACCCATCGATGACGACGAGGACAGCGTCGTGTTTCCGGCGGACGGGCGGCATCTCGGTTTCGAGCGCGCCTCGGCCATCGAGGGAGTATTCGTCAAAGGCCAGAAATTCGACCTGCCCGCACTGCTCGGCGACCGCCAACTCGCGGCGCGTTATGCGGACGGCGCGCTGATCCTCTCGCGGCTTTGCCCGGTGGATTACCATCGTTTCCATTTTCCCGCAGCGGGCGTGCCTGGCGAAACACGCTTGATCGAGGGGCCTCTATTTTCCGTGTCACCCATCGCTCTGCGTCGGCGCCTCGCCTATCTGTGGACGAACAAGCGGACGATCACCGAGCTGAAAAGCGAGCGCTTCGGCAAGGTGCTTTGCCTGGAAATCGGCGCGACCTGCGTGGGCACAATCCGCCAAACCTTCACGCCCGGCAAGCCCGTCGCGAAGGGCGCGGAAAAGGGCTATTTCGCCTTCGGCGGCTCGTCCACGCTCACGCTCTTCGAGCCGGGTGCAGTGCGACTCGAAACAGACCTCCTCGAAAACTCGCGCCGACAAATCGAACTCTACGCGCGGATCGGCAGCCAGATGGGCCGCTCCGCTTGACCTTCCCGGACCAGCGAACACCTTTTCATCAACCGCAGATGCTCAATCACCTCAAGACTCTCAAGGAACACGCCAAGGAAGCTCTCAAGCCGGCCTTGGAAGGCCAACTCTCACCGGCCGAGCGGATCGCGCTGTATCAGAAGTTTCTGAAAATCGAAGAGCATCGCATCCAGCTCCACCATCACGCCGGGGACGGCGGGCTGGAGGTCGCCCGCGCCCGCGCGGTGCTCTTGGATATTGTTCTCGGCTCCATCCTCGAAGCCTCGCTCCGTGCCGGTAAAGGGAAAATGCTGCCCATCGCCTTGGTCGCCACCGGCGGTTACGGCCGCGGCATGCTCAATCCGCGCTCGGACATCGACATCCTTTTCCTCCTGCCGCGGGCATCCACCAAACTGCCGCCGCAGCTTCAGGAGCTCGTCCAAAACGTCCTCTATCTGCTCTGGGACGTCGGCTTCAAAGTAGGCCAGGCCTGCCGCTCGATCCCGGAATGCATCGAACAAGCCAAGGCCGATCAGGAAAACAAGACCTCGCTCATGGACGCCCGCCTGATCGCCGGCGACGCGGACCTATTCGCCCAATTCCAAGCCCGCTTCGCCAAGGAGTGCGTTAGCAAGGGGCAGGCCGCCTTTTTCGACCTTCGCCGGAAAGACCTCCGGAGCCGCCACGAGAAATACTCCCGCACCGTTTTCCTCCAGGAGCCCAACGTCAAGGAGAGCTGTGGCGGCATGCGCGACTATCATAACATCGAGTGGGTCGCCCGCGTCAAAACCGGCAGCGCGAGACTTGAGGATCTCGTGGAGAAAAAACTTCTCACCGCCTCCGCTTTCAAGGAAATCGAGGAAGCCTACGATTTCCTCCATCGCGTCCGCAACGAGCTCCACTACCACTCGGGCAAGGCCACCGACCAGCTCACCCTCCAGCTGCAGGGAGTCGTCGCCACCGCCTTCAACTACCCGCAGCGCAACATCCTGCGCAGCACCGAGGCGTTCATGCGCGACTACTACCGCCACACGCGGCACATCTATCAACACGCAGCCTCCCTGATGGAGACCTTCCAGATCGAGGAGGAATCCCGCTCCGAATCCGGCATCCGCTCGTTCCTGACATTCCGCAAAAAAAACCGCGAGGAATTCGACGGGTTCATCGCCAGGGACGGACGCCTGTTCCCCGCCAACCCCGATATTTTCAAAGACGATCCCAACCGTCTGATGCGGCTCTTCCAGCACTGCCAGGTCCGCAACCTGAAACTCAGCCCGCAAATCCGCCGTCTCATCGCCAGCCATTGGGAGGACATCGACCGTCCGTTCCGTTATTCAAAAGCCAACCGCGAGGTCTTCCAGGCGATTCTCGAGCGCAAAGGCGACGTCGCGCGAACCCTCCGCCTGATGCACCGCATCGGCCTCCTCGGCCGCTACCTGCCCGAGTTCGGCGCGCTCGACTGTCTCGTCCAGCACGAGTTCTTCCACCGCTACACCGCGGACGAGCACACACTGCGCTGCGTCGACCAGCTCGACCAGCTCATCGCCGAGACCAACCCGCGGCGGGAAATCTATCGGCGTCTGTTTTTGGAAATCCAGGATTCCTACGCCCTCTATCTGGCCGTGATCCTGCACGACACTGGCCGCGCCGAAAACGTCCGCGAACACATCGACGGCTCCGCCATGCTCGCCGCGCGGCTTTGCAACCGCCTGCAAATCCAAGGCGCCCGGCGCTCGCTCATCATGTTCCTGGTGGACAACCACCTGAGCTTCTGGCGCACCGCCACCACCCGGAATCTCGATGATCCGGAGGTCATCGCCGAGTTCGCCAACATCGTCAAAACCCCGTCCAATCTCGACGCGCTGTTCCTCTTCACCTTCGCTGATTCCAACGCCACCTCGCCCGAAGGATGGACCGGCTGGAAGGAAAGTCTGATGCTCCAACTCCACGCCGCCACCCGCATCTTCCTCAAGGACGGCCGCGAGAAATACTCGCAGAAACTCGACGCCGACCGCCTCGCCCTGCGCGACCAAGTGCTCGGCATGATGCGCGAGGACTATCACCCGGATGTCCACAACCACTTCGAACGGATGCCGGACTCCGCCTTCCATTTCCGGCAAGCCGCCCACATCGTCACCCAGATCAGGACCGTCCGCCACTTCCTCCAGCGGGAAACCGACACCTCCGATCCCTTCGCCTCCTGCATCAAGTGGATCGACCACACCGACAAGGGCTACACCGAGCTCGTGCTCGCCACCCGCGACAAGCCGTTACTGTTGGAAAGAATCTGCTGCGCCCTCGCCTCGGAGCAAATCAACATCCTCTCCGCCGACCTCTTCACCCGCACCGACAAGATCGTCGTCAACATCTTCCGCGTCTGCACCACCAACTTCGAGCCCGTCTCCGCCGCGTCCACCCGCAAGCGCTTCCTGGACACCTTCGAGACCATCCTCGCCGCTGATAGTTACGACCCCGAGAAGTTCCTCCGTCGCAAGGTCAATTTCCTCAAGCCCCGCTCGGACAATGGTATCACCGTCCCGGTCCGCGCCGTCGTTAGCAATGACCTGCACCCCACTTGCACCACGGTTGAAATCCAAGGTCTTGACCGTATCGGACTACTTCACGACCTCTTCCACACCATCAACCAGCATGGCTTGAACACCGCACACGCCCGGATTTGCACCGAGAAAGGCGTCGCAATGGACACCCTTTACATCACCACGGAGGAGGGGGAAAAGATCCAGGATCAGGAACTTCTCAAGCAGCTTGAAGAAGAATTCTCCACCCTCGTCGCCCGCCACGAAACGCCGGGTTGAACCCAGGAAAGTATCCCGGATGGTCTCAGTCCGATCCAAGGCCCCTGCGTCGCCCCGCCCCGGCCATGCCGCCTAGCAGATGGCAAAGGAAGGGGTGAGCAGCATCAAGATAATGGTTTTCATGTGGATGGCTTTCCTATCACGACTTTCCGTTCGCTTGGGTGACGACTTTGTAAATTGAAGCGCTTACTCGTCTTTCATGATCGAGAGCTCCCGGATCGTGCGCTCGGGGAATTCGGATCCTGCTTGGGTGAAGTAGTCGTGATCCCACCGCAAATGCACCAGAGCACCGGGTGTTAGCGCGGAAATGGCGGCATAGGATCGCTACGGCGACCTTCGGATTCTTCAGGTTGTACTCGATGATGATCTGGAATTGCTCCTGCTTCGGATCGGCGTATTCACCGGGCTTTTCGTAGCCGAGGTATTTAACGATGGAGAAGGTGGCGAGCTTGCCGGAGTCGCCGCAACGGTGGGGGCGGAGGGCCGTTCGCCCGCCGCATTGGTGATCCTTCAAGCCCGTAAACCGGGCCACAGTATTATGGGAGGAGAGCAGCTAGTGCTTTTTCTCCGGCACGGGGGAGCTCTTTGCCTCAAGCTTTTTCTCCACTGCTAACCGCCATTCCATGGGCCTGATGTCAGCTCCATAACCGGCCTCGTCGCTGATCTTCAGCCGCCGGCCGAGGGCGGCTGGCGTAAAATTGCTTCATCTGCGAGGTCGGGCCGGTGAGTTGTTTGAAGCCGATAGCATCGGCGAGCGGTCAGCCCTTGAGTTTCTCGGCGGCGGGGTGGTATCGGCGTCGCCGAAGTTGGCCGCGCCGTCGGTGAAGAGCACTGATACGATTCTGGGCACCAACTAGCTGATAGAACCGGCGAACTGTCCACCGTGTTGTGAGAGGGTGTGATCCATCGAAGCACGACGATCCTCGCGGACCATCGAGCCGGATTGATCGACCGGCAGCGTGAATCGCAGCGGTTCCACGTGTCTGCGGCCGAACGAACCGATGCGGAGGCGACGCGGATGGGTGGGGATTTACTTAGAAAAAAGTTTGAGTGAAAATGAAGCGGCTTGTCATGCCGCTCGAATTTGCCGCACCCTCCGCCACTCATGAGACGCGTGATTATTCATACCGACGGTGGCTGCAAAGGAAACCCGGGACCGGGCGGATTCGGGTTGGTGATGGTTTGCGGAAAGCACCGGCAGGAACTCTCCGCCGGGTATCGCCTGACGACCAACAACCGGATGGAACTGCGGGCGGCGATCGCGGCTCTAGAGAGCCTGAGCGAGCCTTGCGAGGTGGAGTTGCACTCAGATTCCAAATACCTGATCGACGCGATTTCCAAAAAATGGATCGACGGATGGAAGCGGCGCGGTTGGCAGACGGCGGGCAAGAAGCCGGTGAAAAACCAGGATTTGTGGCTGCTGCTGCTGGGGGCGATCGGGACGCACAAGATCGACTGGCGCTGGGTGAAGGGCCATGCCGGCCATGCGGAAAACGAGCGCTGCGACGAACTGGCGAACCTCGCGGTGGCGGGCAGGAATCTGCTCGAAGACGCGGGATTCGAGGCCTCGCGGAGCTGATTCGGATTTCCACGAATGTTCACTTTGCTCGGTTTGGAAATTCGGCTATGAGTGATTCATGAATTTTAAAACGCTCGGCCTGCTGCTGGTAATCACCGTATTTCCCTATCAAGGAGCGTTCGCCCAAAAACCGGTTCCGCCGCCATCCAGCCCGCGCTTGCCGCTCCCGACAGTGTTTCAGGGCGATTCGAAATTCCATGCCATCGTCGCCAAGGCGGAGCGTGAGAACTGGCGCAACCTGCCGCTCGGCGAGCGGACCATCCGCGTGGCCCGCGAACTGGTGGGCACGCCCTACGTGAATTACACGCTCGAAGTCGATGACAGGACCGAATCGCCGGTGGCTAATCTCAAGGGCATGGACTGCTGGACGTATTATGAAAACTCGCTGGCTCTGGCCCGGATGCTCCGCTACAAGCCCGCGCCCTACAAACCGCAAGATCTGCTGCACATGGTGGAAATCGAGCGCTACCGCGGTGGCGTCTGCACCGGGAACTACCTGAGCCGGATGCACCATCTCGAAGAGGTTTTCCACGACAACCAACGTCGCGGCTACGCGACTAACATCACCTCGCGAATTCCCGGCGCCCAGAAAATCCGGCGCGAGATCAAGGAAATGACCGTGCAGTGGAAAGCCTACCGTTACCTGCGTTCGAATCCGTCGCTGATCGAGCCGATGGGGAAAATCGAGGCGCAGGTCTCGGATCTGCCGGTCTATCACGTCCCCAAATCCAAGGTCCGCAACGCGGAGAAATACCTGCAGAACGGCGACATCTGCGCCATCACCTCACATGGTCCCGGCGGCTACACCTCGCACGTCGGGCTGATCATCAGGCTGCGGGACCGGGCTTATTTCGCCCACGCGACTTCCGACACTGACAAGGGGCGGATGACCGTGATCGACCGACCGATCGCCGACTACGTCAACGGCGGTTCGAAACACGCCGGCATCATCATTTGCCGACCGAACGATGTGCCGCAGTCGCCTCTGTGGCAGAGCAACGTGGCGCGCCAGTAGGCAGCGCCGCCGGGTCAAGCTGTCGCCGGGTTCTCTCCCAGACTCTCGGCGATGGACTTGATGAACTCGCCGGATTCGGTCTCGACTAACGGCCGCGCGAGCATTTCCTCGTAAATATTGATGTAGCGGCGGGCCACCTCCTTGTGGCTGAATTCCTGCTCGCTCTCGAGCATCACCCGGCGGATTTCCCGCTCGCGGATTTCCTGCGGCAGCGCGTAAAATTCCATGGCCCGGTCGATCGCCCAGCGGAAGGCTCCCGCGTTGTAATGATCGAAGCGGAAACCGTTGCCCGTCGAATTCTCGACATCCAGCGGGTGGACCGTGTCGTAAAGCCCACCGGTGGAGTGCACCACTGGCAGCGATCCATAAAGCGGCGACGTCATCTGCGGCAGCCCGCATGGCTCGAACAGCGAAGGCATCAGCATGAAATCCGAGGCCGCGTAGGCGAGGCGGGAAAGCCGCTCCTCGAAATCGACGATCGCCACCCGCTCGCGCAGATCGAACGCGGCGACGATTTTGTCGATCCAGTGCTGGTGCGGACCATTGGCGACAATGACCACCTGCAAGTCCTGGTCCCAGTAATCCGAGATCAGGCTGTGGAGGATTTCCGTGAGAAGCTGGGGGCCTTTTTGCACCGGGTCGAGGCGGGACGGCCAGAAGAAGATCGGCGCGTTGACGTCCTGCTTGAGTTGGAGTTCGCGCTGGAGGGCGAGTTTGTTAGCCGCCTTGCCTTCGGCGAAATCCGCGACGCCGAAATTGCGGGCCAACGCGTCATCGGTCAGCGGATTGTAGGAAACGTCCGGCGCGTTGAGAATCCCCGCGGAACAACCGGCTGCATACTTGGCGCGGAGTTCGGCGCGCACGGAGTCAGGCACCACCGAGTGCCAGCCCTCGACGATTTCCCAGAGGAAGCGCGGACTCACCGTGTTGATGTAGTGGGCGGCGAAAATTCCGGAAGTTAGAAGGTCCACCGGCACATGCGAGCGGGCGTGGTCGTAGTTGGCCGGCGGACCGGTGAAATACAAATTCATCCAGAACTCGGCGGCATCGATCCCCGCTTCCTCGACGCGCGCCAGCGATACTTGGCGGGTGTGGATGTTATGCACGGTGAACAAGCACTTGATGCCGCGGCGCCGGGCCATTGCCGGAATCAGGGCGGTCATCCAGTCGTTACAATGAATCAAGTCCGGCATCACGCGCGGCACGATGTGGTTGATCAGCTCGCGCTGGAACACCAACGCGATCCGCATCGACTCGTCGGAGTGATTGCTGTAAACCTCGTCGCGATAATAAAAAATCCGGTCCTCCGCCAGGTGGATGTGCGCTTCCGGCAGGACTTCGTGGTATTTCCTCAACTCCTTCTCGTGCAGGCTGAAAATGTCCCCATGGAACATCCGCCGGTAGTTCGGCATCGCCACGTGGACGTCCGCACCGAGTTCGAAGAGGGCGGAAACGAGTGATGCGGAAACATCTGCCAAGCCTCCCGCTTTCGCCGACATCCGCTGCGCCATATTCCCCATGCCCGACGGCAAATAGGTAATCTCCGGCGTGACAATGAGGATTCGCGGCTTAGCGGGCTTGGATTTGGCTGACATCGGGCGGTAAATTCAGGACTACGACTCTATCCACACCGACCTTGGCGGGATTTTCAAACGACCGCCAACTCAAACTTCCCGAATTCAGGATTTATTTTCACTTTCCGAGCGGATGGAAATTCTACTCGCCTCCTGCCTCCGAGAAATGCCGGATGCAGAACTGGGACCACGTTTCCAAGCGCTCGAACAACGCCCCGTTGAGATCCGCAAGCGGCGTGAAGCCCAAATCTGTGAGCGCGTCCTCCCGCGAGTTCACCGCCTCGGATTTCAAATCCACCACGTGGACGATGCCCAGATGGACCTGGCCCACCGGATTCGACTCGTCGTTGAGCAGGGCGATGATCCGGTGCTCGTGCTCCTCGGGAAGATCGAGCTCCTCCTCGATTTCGCGGGTCACCGCCGCATGATAGGCGTCCGATCCCGTGCGGCCGCCACCGGTATCGACCGGGTTCACATGACCGCCGACGCCGACGGAAATCTTCGCGTGAAGCCGGCTTTCACCACCGGATTTCCCGCGGGTGTAGTGAAGGATACGATCCCCGCAGCGGAAAACGCAGTAAGGAATCAACTGCTTGTGGCTCGGGTCGTTTTCCGCCTGCGCCCGGTCCATGAAAAAGTGGTTCGCTGGATCGAGCAACCGCCCGACCGCTGCATCCAGCCCCGCCGTCCGGATTCCTTCAAACGCCCCGATTTCATCCAACAACGCGCGCGGCACCACCAACACTTCTTCTCCTGAATACTTCGACATGCCCGGGAGAATAAATATCCGCCGCCCTTCGCCAAGCCCTCATCGAGAAAGGTTAAAACATCGCGCGACGGATCTGTCGAAGAACGGAATTCGCCATGTCGGCGAGGGGCAGCTTGCCTGAGTCAGGCTCCGGTGATGATCTCGCAGTCGGGGAGCTTTTCCTTGAGCGTCTTGACCGCCGCCGGGGTCACCGCGGTCTGCCAGAGATAGAGGCGCTTGAGGTTAGGTAGGGTGGAAAGCCTGCTCACCCCCGCGTCGGTGACTTTGGTGCCGTAGAGATTGATGGATTCCAAGCTCGGGAGTTTCAGCAAGGTGTCGATGGCAGCGTCTGTGACGCCGGTTTCAGAGAGGCGGATGAGGCGGAGATGGGTGGCAGACGAGAGCTTGGAGACCGTTTGATCCGTGATTTTAGTGGCGGATAGATCGACGGTGACCAAGTGCGGTAAAACCGGCGCGAGCGGGTTGAATCCCGCGTCGTCGAAATTCCCGCGCAGCGAGACCGCTGTGAATGTCAGCAGCGCGGATTGCTGTGACTCGAAGGTCAGCGCTCCTGGAAACTGCTTGGACAGGCCGGCCACCGACGACTTCAGCGCTTCATCCGGCCCGGAGAAATGGGCGGGCGCGGCGCTCTCCGCCACCCCTGCGGACGCGATGACCGCCACCTTGGCGATCGCCGCCTTGATCGGTGCAGGAACGTCAAATGCCGGCAGCAATTTCTTCGGATCCGCACCGTTATCGATCCACCAAGTGAGGACTGCGATTTCCGGATCCTCGATGTCCGGTTTCCCTTCGGGTGGCATGTGCTCCTCGTCATCCATGGGCAGATTCATGCGGATGAGAATGTTGCTTTCCGCTGCATTGCCGGGCTCCAGGCCGGGTCCTTCCTTGCCGCCCTTCACCAAGAATTCGTAAGTATCCATCCGGAATTTGCCCTTCGACTTGCCCTCCTTGTGACATTGGACACAGCGGCGCTCGAGGATCGGCGCGACGATGTCGGCATAGACCACCTGCTCGCCGGTCGCCTTGACGGGCGCAGGTGCCGCTTCAGGCTTGTCAGTTCCCAGCAGGCTGCGGATCGGCTCCGGGGCGTATTCGGTCAAATAGTCCTCGCCATGGGTGAGCGAAGCGCCGTCGTGACTGGCGAATCCCATCACGCCCACGCTGGCGAATAACAGCAACCGGTAAAACGCTGGATTGCCGTTCAAGGCCACCGTCCACGCCTTGAGAATGAAAGTCACCACCGCCGCCACCGCGAAAATGAGGCCGCCCCACAGATGGCGGTCCGCCAGCGAGTTGCCGCGGAATTGCACCTCGCCGTGATACAGCAGGAATCCCGCGAGAACCGCGACGATGGCGCTGGCAGCTCCGAAAAACAACGGAAACAGCGGTGTACCTCCCGACTCGCCACCGCGCTTGCCTAAAATCGCACCAAGCTCCTGAAACAGGATCAGCGCGAAAACCCCGATCGGCAGGTGCAGCACGACCGGGTGAAAATGACCGAGGAAGCGGACGATATCCGGAATTTTCTCCCCGTCCGGCGGACCTGCTAGGAATGGCATGGCGATCAAGCCGCCGGCAGCGGCAAATCCGAACAAAGTCAGCGCCCACGGCTTTCCGCGCCGGGGTGTGGGATGGTCTTGATGAGTCATGGAATGCAGGTGTTACGGAGCGGGTTATCGGGATCTTCCATTTTAAATTCAAACTTTAAAAGGCTTCCGCCCTGAGCTTCCAACTGTCGTCCCGCTTCAGGAGGAAGGTCCGGCGCGTCCCCCTCCCTTTGGCCGCCTCGCCGTGCTCGATCGTAACCGCGATTTCACCCGATTTGGAGTCGATGCTCAGAATCCGGAAAACCGGCTCGCGTCGGATTCGCAGGAAACAATACAGCGGCACATCCGGATGGGCGACGTTCCACAAATGCCGCGCTGGCGGAAAATCCGCGAACTCTGCGAGCGCGCCGAGCAACTCCCGCAGCAGCCTTTCGCCGTGGCGGCGCACCAAGCGGCTTGCAGCCCGCTTTGCCAACAGGCGCTCCATCCACGCGGTCGCCGGATTCTGATAATCCTCCTCCATTTCCTGAATCAACTCCCGCGCGTGCAAGTCCATCATCGCCTGCAATTCCTCGCGCTCGATTTCACCTCGCTCAAAGAGCGTAAAAAGCTGGCTGGGGGTCGGGATCATCCTGAAATTCCGTCGATTTGCAGGGCCGGTAAAACGGCCGGCTCTGCGTCAGCCAAACACACTCGCGCCGAATCGCCACTTCCAAATCGAGGGCCGGGAAAAAGCCAGCCAGCTCGCCGCCATGGAAGAGTCCCTGCAAGACCCGCTGCACACCCGATTCCGCGCCCTGCGCGAGGCGGTGTTCGGCGGCGACACTTGAACTCATCGCTGGGAAATTTTCCCGCACTTCCGCAAGGCGAGCGCGGGACAGCTTTGGCCAGCCAATCCACGCCCGGCGCTTGATTTGGGTTCTTTGGGGTGGTTTTGACAAGGTTTTCCGCAGGGCGGGACACGCCGGCTCGTTCCATTTCTTGCTGACGCTCTTTTTCGATGCGTTCGACGATAGTGAAGATACTCCCCAATTGCGCTTCAATGTCGGCAGCGTAGTCCAGTGGTTCGAGGTCGCGGCGGGGGAGCCAGGCGTTTTCGTAGAGCTCGTTGACTTGTGCACGAAGCTCCAGATCGCCGAATCTCCCGCAACCTAACAACTTCCGGGTGTCATGAATCCTGGTGCAACGACTTAACCCTCCGCTGGCATTTGTCATTGGCGCAATACGCTCATAGAGTGCGAAAAGCGCCAAAGTCGTGATCGCCGAGCCGGCTCCGAACCCGCTCAACCGTTCATCCCCCCCATATATATATTGCCGGTTTCGAAAGTGGATCCGGGACACCGCTAACCGCGCGGACGGCTATTCCTCTTTCAGCCAGACACCGCAGGACACGCGCTGGCTTTCATCCACGGGCCCGCGCCATTCCCAAATCCAAGCGCTCAGCGTCTGGCTGTCCTGTTGCATGACCGTGGTCTCGACTCGGCGGTATTCGCTGCCCTCGACCTCGCCGACGGACCCCCCCTCAAAAATGTCGAGCACCGAAAGCAAATCAGGCCCGACGACGTAAACCTCGCCGTGAACTTCATCACCCGCTGGGTCGAGGACCAAGCCGGGATACCAGTCGATGCGATACATCCGGCCGGCGATGGTGCCGCATGAAATGAACTCCGCCCCGGCCATCCGGAAATGGTTCGACCCCCCGCGGCGGAGAGTGCCATAAACAAATACTCGCTGAACGGCGGTGTCCATGAATCGGAAGGGCGCTTATTTGTCCGACCGATGGCCGATCTCGTTGTCGAGAACCTGCTTGAGATCGTCCAAGCCCGTTTCGCCTTCCGCGGAGATCGGGATGATATCGATCTTGGGAAAGCGCGCGCGGAAAACTTCAAGGTTTTCGGCGGCACCTTCGAGATCCATCTTGTTGGCGATGATTTTCCACGGGAAGCGGGCGAGTTCGTCGTCGTATTCCTTGATCTCGCGGCGGAGGATTTCCAGATCGGAAATGGGATCGCGGCCCTCGCTGCCCGCCATGTCGATGACGAAAAGCAGCACCCGGCAACGGGTGATGTGGCGGAGGAACTCGTGGCCGAGACCGCGGTTTTCGTGCGCGCCCTCGATCAACCCGGGAATGTCCGCGACGGTGCAGCGGCGGTAGCTCGGGAATTCGACGACGCCGACGACCGGTTGGAGCGTGGTGAACGGATAGGAAGCGACCTTCGGCTTGGCGGCGGAAAGCTTGCCGAGCAGCGTTGATTTGCCGGCGTTGGGGAATCCGACGAGACCGGCATCCGCGATGCGGCGGAGTTCGAGGTAAAATACGGAGACTTCGCCAGGAGTTCCGAGGGTGTGCTCGACCGGGGTGCGGTTGGTGGCGGTCTTGAAATTCCAGTTGCCCTTGCCGGGATCGCCGCCTTTGCAGAGGACGAATTCCTGACCGATCTCGGTGAGGTCGGCGATGGGCTCGAGGTCGATACCCTCGTCGCTGCGCTCGAATTCCACGGCTTCCTGGACGGTGACCGCGTTGCTGCGGAAAACGACGGTGCCGGGAGGCACCTTGCCGATGACGATCTTGCCACTTTTCCCGGTTTTACGCCCGCCCGCGCCGTTTTTGCCGTCCTCGGCGATGAGCTTGGGGTCGTAATGATAGGCGCGGAGGTTGTCCACCGAGTTGTCCACGACGAGGACGATGTCTCCTCCCCTTCCGCCGTCGCCCCCGTCCGGGCCGCCGCGGGGGACGAATTTCTCACGCTTCCATGAGACAACACCGTTGCCGCCGTCGCCGGCCTTTCCGAAAATGCGGATGTGATCGATAAACATGTTTTTAGAATGCCGGCGAGTAGGTGCCGGTCAACGGCAATGCTGGCGGGTGTCGGGATTTGATGCAAGTAGGCACCCGATTTTTCTTCCGCGATCGGCTTGTTCTGCTTCACTCCGCCTATGAAATTGCGCGTCGCAGTCCTCCTGATGCTGGCTGTACTGGCTCTCGCGCCGCCGCTTTTCGGGGCCGGGAAGAATGAAAACAAGGCGTCCGTCACTTTCCACCTGGAAACGGAGGCCACTGATAATCCGAAGATGATTTTCCCTCAAGGTGTCGGCAACCAGACCCGCTATTTCCGCCGCATGCCGGAGATCGGCATCAAGGATATCGTGTCCTTCAGCCCGTTTCCCTCGGATACAGGCGAGAGTTTTGGAATCGTTTTCAGACTCAAGGGCAACGCGGTGAACCGCTTGGCCGCCGTCACCGCCGCCAACCAAGGCCGCTGGCTGATCTCGCAGGTCAACGGCCGCGCCGTCGATGGCGTGATCATCGACAAGCAGGTCAGCGACGGCTTCATCGTGATCTGGAAGGGCGTGACCCTCGCCGACGTCGAGATTCTCGACAAGGAACTGCCGCGCGCCGATGAAGCAAACAAAAAGAATTAGCAGCTCGAAATGATCCGTTTCCCAGCTCTCCTCCTCTCCTTGGCCGGCGCTCTGGCGGCCGCACCGATCGATCTCCGCCTACCCACGGAAAACCAGCACCTCTTCACCGGCCGGCTGGACCAGTTCTACATGTACGTGGACCGGACCTTCGAGGGACAGACTAGCAAGCCTTGGGAAGCCGGCTCCTACGGCTTCGTCCGCACCGCCATCCGCGTCAACGACCGCGTTTTACTGACGAAATTCCATGAAGGCATCGATATTTCCCCGGTAAAACGCGACAAGGCCGGCAATCCGCTCGACTTGGTTTCGAGCATCGCCGCGGGCCGCGTCGCCCACGTCAGCGCCATCGCCGGACGCAGCAACTACGGCAAATACGTCGTCATCGAACACTTTTGGGAAAACTCGTCGGTGTTCTCAATCTACGCTCACCTCGCGGAAATCACCTGCCAACCGGGAGATTCAGTCAGCGCCGGTTCCGTGCTCGGCCGGATGGGTTACACCGGTGCCGGCATCGACCGGACGCGCGCCCACTGCCACCTCGAACTCGGCATGCTGCTGAGCACCCGCTACGAAGATTGGCACAAGCAATGCGGCGGCGGGACGAATTTCCACGGCATCTTCAACGGCATGAACATCAGCGGCTCCGAAGTCTCGCGCTTCTTCGTCGAACATCGGGCCAATCCCGCGCTCCAGTTCAGCGAGTTCATCGCCAACACCCCGGTCTATTTCAAGGTCACCGTCCCGTCGCGCGGCACGCCGGATTTCGTCGCGCGCTACCCGTGGATCAGGCGCGGGTCCGCCGCCACCGCCGTCTCATGGGAAATCAGCTTCAGTGCCACCGGCCTGCCAGTGGCCTTCAATCCCAGCCAGCGGGAAGTCGCTGCGCCGCTCGTCACCTCCGTCCGCCCGTCTGATGTTCCGCAGCGCTACCTCACCCGCGGACTCATCACCGGCGAGGGCAACCAAGCGACGCTCACCCGCTCCGGAGAACAACTTGTCTCGCTCATCACCAACGATTTCCCCATCACCCGGTAACCGAATCTTTCCATGTCCATCCACGAAAAAATCAGCGCCCTCGGCCTCACCCTGCCCGCCGTCCCCACCCCCATCGCCGCTTATGTCAACTGCGTCCGCAGCGGCAACCTGCTTTTCCTCTCCGGCGGCCTGCCCATCGACGGCGACACCAAAGTCATCGGCAAGGTCCCGAGCCAGGTTTCTATCGACGAGGCCAAGGAAGGCGCCCGCATCTGCATTCTCAACCGCCTCGCCGTGATCCGCGATGAAATCGGCTCGCTCGACAAGGTGAAGCGGATCGTCACCCTCAACGGCTTCGTCAACTCCGAGCCCGACTTCCACGGCCACCCGCAAGTCATCAACGGCGCGTCCGAACTGCTCGTCGAAATCTTCGGCGACAAGGGCAAACACTCCCGCACCGCCCTCGGCGTCGCGGCACTCCCGCTCAATGTCGCGGTCGAGATCAATCTGATTGTCGAAATCGAAATCTGAGTCTAGCATCGTCAGCGATGCCAATCGCCGCCCCGCTAGCGAATTTTCTCAATTTGCGATTCCGCCTGCGCCCGGATCGCGGCCGAAATCGCCTCGTTGATCCGCAACCGGGCCGCCCTCGGACACACTGCGGTCCTCAGCCTGATAGCCGGAAAAAAACCGTTGCCGATCTATCAGGAGCTGATCTATCTGCACCGCGAGGAGCGCCTGTCGTTCGGGAACGTCGTCACCTTCAATCTCGATGAATACCTCGGACTCAAAAACGACCACCCGGCGGGTTTCCGGTGCTACATACAGCGGAATTTGTTCGACTACATCGACATCCCGCCGGCGAAAATCGACTTCCTCTCAACGGCCGTCGCCGATGTGAGAGCCTTCGCCCATTATGCCAACTACAGGCGGGAATCGCCCACGCCGGCAGCATCGACTATCAGATTCTTAGCATAGGGCGCTTCGGTGAAATCGGATTCATCGAGCCGTGGATTCCGCTCGATTGCCGCACCCACCGGGTCTTGCTCAGCGATCGGCCGCGCAATTGTTCCTCGACGGGCCGGCCGCCTCGCGGCTCAAGCACCAATAAAAAGGCCCGCCATCGGAAAATGGCGGGCCTTCGAGTGAAATTAGAACGCTTCAGCAGCCGCATCCGCCGCCACCGCCACCGCCGCAGCAACCGCCGCCTTTGCTGGAAAGCTCGTCTGCGGTCGGCACCCGTCCGAGCTCGATCGTGCTGCCGACGTATTTGCCGATCTCCTTCTGCAGCGTTTCCAGTTCGCGCTGGGCGGAGAGGAAATCACGGGCGATTTCGTTTTCGAAAAGCGCGTCGCGGGCGCTTTCAAACTCGCGGATTTCCGACGCGCCAAGCTCGACGCCGGCGCTCTGTTTGTGGTGGAGTTCTTCACCGCGCTCATGGACGCTCTGATACTGAAGGCGGGCCGAATCGTCGCCCAAGAAGCGCTCGACGTCGGCTTGAAGCTTGAGATATGAAGGATCACTGGCGATCTGGGCGCACAGTTCCTTGGTTTTTACGATCACGGCGGAGTCTTCGGCAACAATGGACATGGCGCTGCTTAACCTTGCAGGAGCAGACTGGCAACGGACTTTTGCAGGAATTTTCCCTGCAGAAATCGGAACAAGTGCGTGACAGTCCCCACCGCCGGGGTTTCCCTACAAGCACGCTCATGGCCTTCGAACCTCTCAAGGACGGCATCCGCTCAAATGTGCGGATCGATTTCTACGGCAACGTCCACAAACGCTTGCGAGGCACCGACGCTGACAAGCGCTACGCCACCGA